>CALDVP010000056.1 GCA_937924195.1 uncultured Lysobacterales bacterium | reverse complement strand
GCCGCGCAGGTCACCGAAGCGCTCGCGCAACGCCAGCGCGTGGGCGAGTTCCTGGCAGGGATGGGTGATCGTCTCGAGGTTGATCACCGGCACCGTCGCGTGCCGCGCGAAGCCATGGATCACGCGGTCCTCGCGATCGACCTCCCAGTCGACGAATTTCGGGAAGGCACGGACACCGATCAGGTCGACGTAGCGCGAGAGCACGCGCGCGACCTCCGCGATGTGCTCCTCGGCCTCGCCGTCCATGATCGCCCCGGGCTCAAACTCGATGCCCCAGGCGTCCTTGCCGGGCGCCAGCACGACCGCGTAGCCGCCGAGCTGCCAGGCGCCGAGTTCGAAGCTGGTCCGGGTACGCATCGACGGATTGAAGAAGACCAGCGCGATCGAGCGCCCGGCCAGATCGCGCCCGAGTCGCTCGCGCTTGAAGCGCGCGGCTTCGCCGAGTAGCTCGTCGATCTCCTCGCGCGAGAGGTCCTGAGTGGTGATGAAGTGCTTCAACGTCATGCGGGGATGGCTCCGGCTCGAAACGAAGAAGCCCAGCGCGGGGGCTGGGCTTCGGTTCGGCAAGTAGGGGTGCAGAACGGACGAAACCCGGTCTCAGCCGGGTCGGCGCGCGCGCGAGGTCATCCCGGATGCCAGCCGAGCCCCGGACACGCCCTGCATCGCTTCGAACGGTCGCGTCATCGGCGCATTAAACCGGGGCCGCGGGGAAGCCGCAAGGCCTGAGGCCAGACGCCCGTCAGTCCGCCGGGCTCACGGAGACCCGGACGCGCAGGCGCGAGCCGGGGTCGTAGTCGAGTCGGGAGACGAAGATCTCGCCCTGGTAGCGGTACTGGACGTCGTAGCCGACCACCTCGCGGCGCTCTGGTTCCGCCTCGATGATCCGGCAGCGGGTCTGCACCTGGCCGCCGTCCTGGGCCATGTTGTTGCCCACCGCTCCGCCGACCACGGCACCGGCGATCGTCGCCGCGCGACGACCATCGCCGCGACCGACCTGATTGCCGAGCGCTCCACCGATCACCGCGCCGAGCACGGTCCCGGCGCTGCTGTCCCCGCGCACGCGCTCCTCGTAGCATTCCTCGCGCGGCTGGCCAGGCACGACCCGGTAGACCGGATCGGCGCTCAGCACCTCGGCGAATGCGTAGGTCACGTTCTCCGACCAGCCCGGCTCGAGATCACGGGACTGGGCGAGCGCCGCCGGCGCTGCGGCCAGGACGATCAGGCAGGGGACGACGAACCGCTGGGGCATCCGGATCTCCTCGTGCGCTGCTCCCGCGCGCCCGGCACGGGTCAGCCTCAATCTAATCACGCGTGTTCTTAACCGCTTCGCAAGCCGGCGGTCCCAGCGGGCCGATGTTCACGCCGTGTTCGTTCGCCCGCCCCGCTCCCGCGGAACGCCTACCAGCCAGGACCGGCTCGTTACACTTCAGGATCACCTTTGATGCACGGCCCATGCAGCCCGAACTGATCCTCCATAACACTCTGACCCGCCAGCGCGAGCGCTTCGCGCCGCGAGACCCGGCACGGGTGACGATGTATGCCTGCGGACCGACGGTCTACAACTACGCGCACATCGGCAATGCCCGCCCGGCGGTGCTGTTCGACCTGCTGGCGCGCGTGCTGCGCCGCCGCCATCCGAAGGTCGTCTACGCCCGCAACATCACCGACGTCGATGACAAGATCAACGCAGCCGCCGCCGAAGAGGGCGTGCCGATCGACGTGATCACGGCGCGCTATGCCGCGGCCTACCACGAGGACATGGCGGCGCTCGGGGTGGCAGCGCCGGACATCGAGCCGCGCGCGACCGCGACGATCGGGCCGATCGTGTCGATGTGCGAGCGCCTGATCGCGCGCGGCCACGCCTACGCCGCGGAAGGCCACGTGCTATTCGCGATCGAGTCCTTCGCCGCCTACGGCCGGCTATCCGGACGGTCGATGAAGGAGATGATCGCCGGCGCCCGGGTCGAGGTCGCGCCCTACAAGCGCCACCCGGGCGACTTCGTGCTGTGGAAGCCCTCGCCGCCCGAACTGCCGGGCTGGGAGTCGCCGTGGGGCCGCGGCCGACCCGGCTGGCACATCGAGTGCGCGGCGATGATCGAGACCCACCTCGGTCGCACGATCGACATCCACGCCGGCGGTAATGACCTCGTCTTTCCGCACCACGAGAACGAAATTGCCCAGAGTACCTGCGCCCACGACGGCGCCGACCTCGCGCGCGTGTGGGTGCACAACGGCTTCGTGACCGTCGAAGGGCGCAAGATGTCGAAGTCGCTCGGCAACGTGCACCTCGTGCACGGTCTGCGCCAGCAGGCGCCGCCAGAGGCGCTGCGCTATCTGCTGCTCTCGGCCCACTACCGTCAGCCGCTCGACTGGTCGGCGCGCGCGCTCGACCAAGCGAAGCGCACGCTCGACGGCCTCTACGGGGTGCTGCGCGATCTGACCGACGTCGCGGCCGACGCCGACGCGGCCCGGGTGCCCACGGACATCGAGGCCGCGCTGGCCGACGACCTCAACACGCCAAACGCGCTCGCGGCGCTGTCCGCGACCGCGAACGAGGCGCGCCGCGCCGCTGATCCCGCGACCCGGGCCAGACGCAAGGCCGAACTCCTCGCCGGCGCCGAGCTGCTCGGCCTACTGCGCGAGTCGCCCGAGCGCTGGTTCGGACCCGCCCCGGAGGCCGGGCTCGACGTCGCGCGCGTCGAGGCCCTGGTCGCGGAGCGCCAGGCCGCGAAGCAGGCGCGGGACTTCGCGCGCGCCGACGCGATTCGAACCGAGCTCACGGCGCTCGGAGTCGCCGTCGAAGACACGCCGGCGGGGCCGCGCTGGCGCGCGATCGGCTGAGGTCGGCACCGATGAGCGAAAACTCTCCCTTCGTGCAGCCGGTAGAGCCCAGCGCCGAGGCCGCCCAGGACGCGATCATCGACGAATTCAGCACCTTCTCGGACTGGGCCGAGCGCTACCAGTACCTGATCGACTTGGGTCGCCGCTTGCCGCCGCTGCCAGCCGACGCGCGCACCGAGGCCAACCGCATCACCGGCTGCCAGTCGATGGTCTGGATCGTGCATGACGGCGACGCTGCTCGGCTCGACTTCGGCGGCGCCAGCGACTCCGCGATCGTGGCCGGACTGGCGGCGCTGTTGCTGCGTGTCTACTCCGGCCGCAGCGCCGCGGAGATCCTGGAAACCGAACCGCGCTTCGTCGAGGCCATCGGTCTGTCGGCGCACCTCTCGCCGACACGCAGCGGGGGCCTTGCCTCGATGCTGAGGCGTATCCGCGAGATCGCGATCGCCACGCGTTGACTGCGGGGCCGCAGTGTGCGGCTCACATCGTCGCGGTCGGCTTCTCGGCACCCAGCGCGCCGGCCAAAAGGGCTTCGATCTTGGCGCGCGCGGCCTCGCCGTCCGGCGACTCGTTGAACTGCACCCCGATGCCGGCCGTGCGCGTGCCCTGCGCACCCTGCGGCGTGATCCACGCGACCCTGCCGGAGACCGGCAAGCGCTCGTTGTCTTCCATCAACGAGAGCAGGATGAAGACCTCGTCGCCGAGCTGGTAGCGCTTGGTGGTGTTGATGAAGAGGCCGCCGCCTCGCAGAAACGGCATGTAGGCATGGTAGAGCGCAGCCTTGTCCTTGATCGCCAGCGACAGGATGCCCTGCCGCGATCCCATCGCGCCTGTTCCGATCGCCACGTCGACCTCCTCGTCGTGCGTTCGTCCGTCCGTCGCCTCGCGCGGTATCGCCTCGCTCCGAGCCTTCAGGCCCGGAGCGCGCGCCGCGCCGCGGCAAGGTTCTCCGCCAACAGCAAGTCGGTCCGCACCGGCGTCCGCACCTGCGCGCGGATCCGGTTGAGATCCACCCACCAGCTTGCGAGGGTGTTGAAATCCGCGCCACGGGTCAAGGCCGCGAGCGGCGCCAGTGACTCGGGCACCTCGGCGCCGCCGGGCCACGCGGCGAGGCTGGCCGCCTGCGCGAGCCAGTCGAGGCGTGCCTCGGGCCGGTCCTTCGCCCACTCCGACGCGACCTCGACCAGCGCCCGCCGGCCCTCGACCACCGCGATGAATTCCTTCAACGTGGCCTGGGCCAACGCGGCCGCTTCGGGTTGGGCCAGACGTTCGGCCTCACCGGGATTACCCCGTGCCATCGCCAGCATGTCGGCAGCGAGCCGCGCCTCGACCCCGCGCTGCGCCAGCCAGGCGAGTGACTCCGCGCGCGTCGGCATCGGCAGCATGAAACGTTGGCAGCGGCTCAGGATCGTGGGCAGCAGCCGCGAGGCGCGGTTGGCGACGAGGACCAACACCGAATGCGGGCTCGGCTCCTCGAGGGTCTTCAGCAGCGCATTCGCCGCGTTCGGATTCATCTCGTCGGCGGGATCGATCACCGCGACCTGGCGGCCGCCGGGCTGCGGCGCGAGCGCGAGCCGATCGCCGAGCGCGCGGATCTGATCGACCGTGATCTGGGTCGCCTCCTCCTCGATGCCGACGCGCAGCAGATCCGGATGGGTGCCGGCGGCCCGCCAGGTACAGGCCCGGCAGCGCCCGCAGGCATGGCCGTCCTCGCGTCGCTCGCTGCAAAGGAGGCTTGCCACCACGGCTTCCACGAGCAGCCGCTTGCCGAGTCCCGCCGGCGCGGCCGTCAGCAGGGCGTGCGGCATCCGGCCCTCGCCGAGCCGCCGCACGTGGACCTCCCAGTCGGCCTTCAGCCAGGGGGGGAGCTCGCTCATTCCTAACGCCAACGGTCAGCGAGCGACGCGAGCTCGGCAACCACGTCGGCGACCACGCGCTCGAGTGGACGGGCCGCATCGATGATGCGGAACCGGCCCGGATCCGCGGCGGCCCGCGCGAGATAGGCGCGGCGCACGCGCTCGAAGAAGTCGTCGTCCTCCTGCTCCATGCGGTCGCGGTCCCCGCCGCGACCGGCGACCCGGCGCCGGCCCTCGTCGACGTCGACGTCGAGCAGGATCGTGCGGTCCGGCCGCAAGCCGTGGGTCGCGAAGGCCTCGAGCCAGTCGAGCGCCGCGACCGGCACCCCGCGGCCGCCACCCTGGTAGGCGAAGCTGGCGTCGGTGTAGCGGTCGGACAGGACCCAGCTGCCCGCCTCGAGTGTCGGGCGGATCACCTCGGCCACGTGCTGGGCGCGCGCGGCGAACATCATCAGCACCTCGGCCTCGCGGGTCAGGCCGGCATGCGCGGGGTCCAGCACCAGCGCGCGCAGCGCTTCGGCCAGCGGTGTGCCGCCCGGTTCCCGGGTCATCCGATGCGGAATGCCGCGCGCGTCGAGCGTGGCCCGGGCCGCGGCGATGACGCTGCTCTTGCCGGCGCCCTCGCCGCCCTCGACGCTGACGAAGAGCCCGCGTCTCATCGCTGCCCCAGTTGCCAGCGCCGCACCGCGGCGTTGTGCTCGGCCAGCGTGGCACTGAAATGGTGCGAGCCATCGCCGCGCGCGACGAAGTAGAGCGCGTCGGTCTCGCGCGGATTCGCCGCGGCCTCGAGCGCGGAGACGCCGGGCATCGCAATCGGCGTCGGCGGCAGCCCACCCCGCGTATAGGTGTTCCACGGGGTATCGCTCTCGAGGTGACGCCGGGTGAGGTTGCCGTCGAAGGCCGCGCCGAGGCCATAGATCACGGTCGGGTCGGTCTGCAGCCGCATCCCGATGCGTAGGCGACGGGTGAAGACGCCGGCGACCTCGCGCCGTTCGTCGACACGGCCGGTCTCCTTCTCGACGATCGAGGCCAGCACCAAGAGCTCGTCGCGATTCGCGAGTGGGAGGTCGTCGGCCCGCGCATTCCAGGCTACGTCGAGCGCCCGGTCCATCGCCCGGTACGCACGCAGCAGCACGTCGACGTCGCGAGTGCCGCGCGGAAAGAGGTAGGTGTCGGGCAGGAACCGGCCCTCCGCGGGCACGCCCTCGGCGCCCAGCTGCGCCATCACCTCGGCCTCCGATCGACCCTCGATCGTCGCCGCCAGCACCGGATCTCGACCAAGCGCCGCGCGCAGGTCACGGAAGGTCCAGCCGGGGATGATCGTGAAGCGGTGCTGGACCACGTCACCGCGTGCCATCCGGACCAGCAGCTCACGCGGCGTCGTGCCGGGATCGAGTGCGTACTCGCCCGCCTTGAGCCGGCCGGCGACGTCCAAGCGCCACGCCAGCCAGCGCCAGTGGTGGCGCGACGCCTGCGTGTGTCCCGCCGCCGCGAGCCGCGCGACGATGCCGTCGAAGCTGGTACCCCGCGGAATCACGATCGCGACTTCCGGCCCGGTACCCGCCAGTTCGGCCTCGGCGAAGCGACGGTTCGAGGAGTCGAAGGCGAACCACGCGATGGCCCCTGCCAGCGAAATCGCGACCAGCCCGATCGCGAGGACCGCAAGCACGCGCCTCATCGGACCGCCTCCCCGACGAGGCCGTTCCGCGCAAGCGCCTCGGCCGCCGCGCGCGCGACCGGTCCCGGCGCGAAGCGGCGGGCGTCGATCCGCGCGACGCGCATGACCCCGCGCACCGCATTGGTCAGGAATACTTCGGTGGCGCGATCGAGCTCGGCAGACGGCAGGGATCGAACCTCGACATCGAGCGCGTCGCGCACGATCGCGCGCGCGACCCCGGCGACCCCGACGCGGCTGACATCGGGCGTCACGAGTCGTCCATCGATCACGGCAAAGAGGTTGGCGGCGGTGGCGCAGACCACATGGCCCGAAGGATCGCACAGGAGCCCTTCGTCGATGGTCGGATCGTCCCATTCGGCGCGCGCGAGAACCTGCTCGAGTCGGTTCAGATGCTTGATGCCGGCCAGTGCCGGCTGCGGTGCAAGTCGAAGCTGGCACCAGCGGAGCACGAGCCCTTCCGGATCCGCCGTGCGTCGCGGCAGCCACGGCTCGATCAGCGCGAAGGCCGTCGCAAGGGCATCCCGCGGCGGTGCATAACCACGCGGACCGACGCCGCGGGTGACGACCAGCCTGACCACGGCATCGCCCGCTACGGGCGTTGCATCCGCGATCGCCGCTTCGAGGCCCGACAGATCCGGAAGCCGGATCCCGAGCCGCCCCACGCCTCCGGCGAGGCGCGCCAGGTGCCATTGGAGCAGCGGAATCCGGCCTCCGGTCCAGCGCATCGTCTCGAACACGCCGTCGCCATAGGCGACGCCCCGGTCGCGCGGGTCGAGGCGCCCGTCGATGAGTCCCGCGATCGGGACCAGGGTCACGCCGCTTCCCCGTCGAGCGCGCGCAGCAGGCCAAGGGCCTTGGCGCGAGTCTCGTCGAGCTCGCGCTCGGAGATCGAGTCGATCACGATGCCACTGCCGGCGCGCAGACGGCAGGCTGCTCCGTCGATCTCGAGCGTGCGGATCAAGATGTTGAGGTCCATGTCGCCGTCGCGATTGAGCCAGCCCAGCGAGCCCGTGTAGGCGCCACGGCCGACCTCTTCGAGCTCGGCGATGATCTCCATGCAGCGCACCTTCGGCGCGCCGGTGATCGTGCCGCCCGGGAACAGCGCACGCAAAATCTGGCCCGGCGAGGCGCCGGCTGCCAGCCGCCCACGCACGTTCGAGACGATGTGGTGGACGTGGGCGTAGGTCTCGACCGCCATCAGCTCGCTGACCTCGACGCTGCCCGGCTCGCATACGCGGCCGAGGTCGTTGCGCT
>CALDVP010000055.1 GCA_937924195.1 uncultured Lysobacterales bacterium | reverse complement strand
AGCGCGCGATGCGCGGCCCCGACATGCGGGTTCAGGTGCTGGATCTCGAAATAGAGGTGCGGGTTCTCGGACGCGACGTCCCGCGCAATCGCCAGTTGTCGGTCGAAGGTCGTGCTCGAGGCCCGCGCCAGCGTTTCGGCCATCGTCTCGGAGCCGGCCAGCGCGGTGAAGAAGGCGATGTTGAGCACGTGCGAGAGCCCGAGCACATAGCCGATCAGGCGGTCGTGCTCGTCGAGGCCCATCTCGACCGGCACCGCCAGCGTGTCGGCGAACAGCCCGCGAGCGAAGGCGGTCGCCTCGGGCACGCCGACATCGACGAAGATCACATGGCGGCCAGCGAGCACGTTGGCCGTGGGCCCGAACATCGGGTGCACGCTGGTCACGCGCACGCCGGCCTCGCGCAAAGCGACCAGCGCTGCGGCGAGTGGGGACTTGAGCGAACCGAGGTCGAACACCACCCCAGGCGGTTTCAGTGCGGCGATGCGCTCGAGAACCCGGGCCGCGATCCGCAGCGGCGCCGCGACCACGATCAGGTCGTGGTCCAGCGCGCCCGCCTCCAGCGCCACGCGCTGCGGGAACTCATCGCGGCTTGGCGCGGGATCCGCGATCTCGACTGCGAAGCCTTGGGCGTCAAGGAAGCGAGCAAACCATCGGCCCATGCGTCCGGCGCCGCCGACCACCAGCGCGCGTCGCCCGCTCCCGCCGGCGGTGGCGCGGACGCGGTCCTGTTCCTGGCGGGCCAGCGAGGCCTCGATCAGCTGACGCAGCAGGCCGCGCGCGAGGTCAGGGTCGATGCCCGCGGCCTCGGCGTTGCGCGCGGCGCGGTCGAGCACCTCGCGCTCGCGCGCGAAGTCGCGCAGCTCCCGCCCGGCCGAACGCTTGATCGCGCCGATCTCAGCCACGATCCGCTGGCGTTCGGCTGCGAGTTCGATCAGGCGGCGGTCGGTTTCGTCGAGTCGGTCGCGGAGGGTCTTGAGGTCCATCGCCGGGCACGTTCGCAGGGGACGGTCCGACGGTATCAGCGCGGCCTCGACCGCGGGATCGAGTCGCCGCGTGCAGGGGCCGACGACCGTGGGTCGCGTACTCTTGGTCACTCAGGGCTTCGATGGCCCACCGCACAAGGACGCCATGGCCTTCCACCTGATGCTGTACCGCGAGCGCCCCGGAGCGCCGCTGGACCCGGTGCGACTCTGGACCGACGGCGTGCACTCCGAGGATGGGGCGCCGAGCTTCGACGAGGCTGCGCGGCGCGCGATCGCGACCGATCTCGCCGGTGCCGATCCGACGCTGGATCGCACCATCGACGACGATGGCGGCCTGAGCGTGGTCTCCTCGAAGGGGCTCGGCATCGACTGGCATGTCGGACCGCACCGCGTCATCGCCGAGCCACAGGTCTCCGGGGTCCGGCCCGCGCTGGCCGAAGCCGCCTTTGCGCGGCTGCTCGACGCGGCAATAGTGCTCCGTGACCGGCACGGCCTGTCGATCTGGTCACCCGAGCTCGAGCGCAGCATCGATCCCGCAGCGGATCACGAGGCGCTGGCACGCGCATGGCTGCAGCATTGTGATGCCGCCGCCAAGGCGCACGCCGAAGCAACCCGCGCCGGTGGGAATCTCACGCTGGTCGGCGCACTGGTGCTGCTCGGCCTCCTGGTCGCACTGGCCGCGACCCCGGCGGCCACCCATCCGCTGCTCGTGGTGCCAGTGTCGATCCTGCTCGCGATCGGACTGATCTATGCGATCGCCCGACGCGCGCGCGCGAGGCCGCGCCAGGATTGACGAGCGCGCGGTGGCCTACCGCTGCGTATCGCGCCACCGCCGTCTACCCGAGGGCCGGATCGGTGCGTCGAGCTGCGATCTACGCCGCAGGCGCGATCAGCGCGTTGACGCGCCGCACGAAACCGGACGGGTCCTCGAGCTGGCCACCCTCGGCGAGGACCGCCTGGTCGTGCACGACCCGCGCCAAGTCCCGCGCCCGCGCCTCGTCGGTCTCGGCGGCAAGACGCGCCAGCAGCGGGTGTGCCGGATTGACCTCGAGCGTCGGGCGCGTCTCCGGCACTTCGTGTCCGGCCTGCTTCAACAGCCGCGTGAGGTGCAGCGCCATCTGGCCCTCGCCGAGCACCAGGCAGGCGGGTGAATCGGTGAGCCGCTGGCTCACGCGCACGTCGGCGACCTGGCCGTCGAGCAACGACTTGAGGCGCTCGACCAGCGGCCGCGCCGCATCCGGGTCGGTCGCCGGCCGGCCCGGCGCCTCCCCGAGCTTGCCGAAGTCGATCTCGCCCTTGGCGACGTTGCGCAGGCGCTTGCCGGCGTACTCGTGCACGTGCGCGGTCATCCACTCGTCGATCCGGTCCGACAGCAGCAGCACCTCGATGCCGCGCGCGCGCAGCGCCTCGAGCTGCGGGCTGCCGGCCGCCGCGGCGTGGCTGTCGGCGGTGAGGTAGTAGATCTCGTCCTGGCCGGGCTTCATCCGCGCGATGTAGTCGTCGAGCGAGACCGACTGCGTCGCGCCCTCGCCCGCGGTGCTCGCGAAGCGCGCGAGCTTGAGCAGGCGCTCGCGGTTCGACCAGTCCTCGGCGATGCCCTCCTTCAGCACGTTACCAAAGGCCCGCCAGAAGCGCGCGTACTTGTCGGCTTCGTCGCTCGCGAGCTTCTCCAGCAGATCGAGCACGCGCTTGATGGTCGCGCTGCGGATCTGCGCGACCAGCCGGTTTTCCTGCAGGATCTCGCGGCTGACGTTGAGCGGCAGGTCGTCGGAGTCCACCACGCCGCGCACGAAGCGCAGCCACGGCGGCAGCAGCTCCTGCGCGGCGTCCATGATGAACACCCGGCGCACGTAGAGCTTCAGGCCGTGGCGTTCGTCGCGACCCGCGAACAGCGCGTCCATCGGCATCGCGCCGGGCACGTACAGCAGCAGCGTGTACGACTGGCTGCCCTCGATGCGGTTGTGGGTCCATGCCAGCGGCTCGCCCATGTCGTGGCTGAGCGACTGGTAGAAGGCCTTGTAGTCCTCGTCCTTGAGCTCCGTCTTCGGCCGCGTCCACAGCGCCGAGGCGTGGTTGACGGTCTCCCACTCCTCACCGGGCTTGCCGTCGAGCGGCTTACGCATCCGGATCGGGAAGCCGATGTGGTCGGAATACTTCGACACCAGCCCGCGCAGCGTCCAGTCCTCGAGGAACTCGTCCTCGCCCTCCTTCAGGTGCAGCACGACCTCGGTACCACGGGCCGGTCGCTCGGCCGGGCCGATCGTGTACTCGGCGGTGCCGTCCGAGGACCACTCGACCCCGGCCGCGGCCGGTTCGCCGGCGCGGCGGGTCAGCAGCCGCACGCGGTCGGCGACGATGAAGGCCGAATAGAAGCCGACCCCGAACTGGCCGATCAGGCTGGTGCCGGTGCGCTGGTCGGCCGAGAGCGCCTCGAGGAAGCGACGCGTGCCCGAGCGCGCGATCGTGCCGATGTTCTCGACCACCTCGTCGCACGTCATGCCGATGCCGTTGTCGCGGATCGTCAGCGTGCGCGCGTCGCGATCGACCTCGATCTCGATCCTGAGCTCGGCGTCGCCGTCGAGCAGCGCCGGCGCCGCGATCGCCGCGAAGCGCAGCTTGTCGAGGGCGTCGGAGGCGTTCGAGACCAGCTCGCGCAGGAAGATCTCCTTGTGCGAGTACAGCGAGTGCGTGACGAGGTGCAGGACCTGGGCGACCTCGGCTTCGAAGCGGCGGGATTCGGTGGTCATGGGCGCGTGGCATACCAAGTTGGCCGAGGGCGGGAATGGGGCCGCCGCCGGACGCTTTCAAGCATGCCGATACGGGCCCCGCGGACCGATCGGCACGCCGGCCTGCTCGTGACCGGCGCGCAGCCTGAGCCTTGACCCCCGAAAAAAACGACGGGCGTCGGTCTCCCGACGCCCGCCGAAGGATCGGACCCCGGATCCGATGGGCCTCAGAACTGCAGGCTCCAGCTGTCGATATACCCAGTATCACCCGAGGCGGCATCGTAGACCTCGAGCCGCCAAGTGCCGTTCGCCGCGACCGACGACGCGTTCACCGTGTAGCTGGTGATCAGGTTTCGGGTGCTGCCTCCGGTACGGTTGTGCAGCGTCCACACCGAACCGTTCGGGGCCAGCAGCCTCACACGCAGGTCGCCGATATAGGTGTGGATGATGCGGACATTCACTCGCAGGTTCGACGGCGCATTGCCGGTGCGACCGGAAACCGTGATCGGACTGGTCGACGTCTGGAAATCGCGGATCGGGTAGTCGGCCGTGTTCTCGAAGAAACTCGGCTGCGACGAGCTGACCGTTACGGAACGCGACGTGGTGTTCGTCGCACCCTGGTTGTCGGTGACCGTCAGCGTGACCGTGTAGGTGCCGGCCGCCGCGTAGGTCTTGCTCGGATTGGTCGCGGTCGAGGTCGTGCCGTCACCAAAGTTCCACGCGCGCGATGCGATCGAGCCATCCGGGTCACTGGACTGATCCGTGAAGCTCGCAGTCAGACCGCTGGTCGTGAAGCTGAAGCTCGCGACCGGCGGCTGGTTCGAGCCGCCCGCGACCGCCTGCATCGTCGCGGTGGCATCGACGAGGCCCGCGCCGCAGCCGCCCGAGCAGGTGCCCGGCAGCGGACGGGCGTTGTTCTTGAGCAGCGTTTCGACCTGTGCTGGCGTCAGCGAGGGATTGCGCGAGAGCATCATCGCGACCAGACCCGCCACGTGGGGCGTCGCCATCGAAGTACCCTGATAGAACGCGTAGGTCGGCGACCCTTGCGTCGTCGTGCCGGTGTTCAGCGTCGACAGCACGCCATGGCCGGCCGTGCGGGTGTCACCGCCCGGAGCCGTCACGTCGATAACCGTTCCGTAGTTCGAGTAGTACGCGCGGTTCCCGTTGCGGTCGCTGGCCGCGACGGTGATGACGTTGTTGCAGTTCGCCGGCCGTGCATTGGACGCGTTGACGTTCGAGTTGCCGGCCGCCACCACGACCGCAGTGCCACGCGCCACCGCCGCGTCGATCGCCGCCTGGTAGGTGCTGCCACAGGACCCGCTGCCGCCGAGCGACATGTTGATGACCCGCGCTGGGGTCGCGTTGTTCGGCACGCCGGACACGCTCCCGCCCGAGGCCCAGACGATCGCATCGGCGATGTCGGACAGCGAGCCGCCGCAGGCCGCGAGCACGCGCGCATGCTGGATGCGCGCACCAAAGGCAACGCCCGCGACGCCGGTCCCGTTGTTGGTGACGGCCGCGATCGTGCCGGCGACGTGCGTGCCGTGCCAGCTCGAGTTCTGTGCGGGGTTGCTGCCGCACTGATTCGTCGTTACCCAGTCGCCTTCGTCGTTCGGATTCGGGTCGCGGCCGTTGCCGTCGCGAGCGTTGGTGGCGCTGCTGACGAAGTCGTAGCCGGCCACGGTATTGCCGTCGAGGTCCGGATGCGGGGTGCGCCCGGTGTCGAGCACGGCGACGGTGATGCCGCTGCCGGTCGCGATCGTCCAGGCATTCGGCAGACGCATCCCCGCGGTCACGTTCTGGTAGTGCCACTGCTCGCTGTAACGAGTGTCGTTCGGGGTGAACTGGAGCACGCGCATCGTCGCATCCGGCTCGACGTACTCGAGATCCGGATTGCGCGCGAAGGATTCCATCGCGGCGCGCAGCTCGCGGCTTTCGAGCCCCTTGCCACCGATTTCGACCAGCTCCGCGCCGGTCGCCAGCTGGCGTACCGCGCTGACCGAGCGACCGATCTCTGAACTCACCCTTGCGAGTTCGCGCGACCAGGCATCCGGCGAGCGCATCGCTCCCTCGCGATAACCGACGATCAAGCGCGAGACCGGCTCGCCCAGGTCGGCATTTTCGATGCGCGCGCCGCCACCCGGTGGCCCTGCGTCTTCACGGCCGCCCATTTGTGCAGCCGCACTCCCCATGCCAAGCGCCACGAAGCACGCGGCGACGATCCCCTTTCGGTATGGCGACCAGCGGAACAGAGAACCGGTTGACTGCTTCACTCGATGAACCCCTTGAGTAGTCGGTTGATCGGACGTGGCGCCTTCGCGCCGCTCTTTGGAGCACCACGGGATGTCCGCGGCGAATCGACACGCACTCTCCCCCGCCCGCTTCGCCGATCGCCGACGTCTGGATGATGAGGAGGGTTGCGTGCCCCGGACCGCGCGCCTGCGTGCCGTTGGGCGGACCCAAAGATGGCCGCAGGCTGAACGCAACGGCCAAGCAGCCATCACGCGGCGGAGACAAGTAGCACCGCAATTCGATGCCGTCAACTCCCGCAGCGGCTAAGCCTCTGATTCACGGGCCTAAATATTGCGCCGCAACATTTCACAAACATCAAGAAAGTCCTGAATGAGAACCAACTGCCCGTTCATCCGACTCGCCTGCTATCACTTGGTGCGGAGAAAAAGGCGTCTTGGTCCGGACCAATCGGAGGCAATGCCGATGCACTGCACCATGCGCAGTGACCCAAGGCACGGCATTCGCTGCGGGCGATCCCGCGGGCCCAGGCCGTCCCACTCCTGGCGGCCCGCGGGTCGGTGATACGCAGTGGCGGCAGGACGCAGTTTGTGACGATGCCGCCGCTCAGCGGCGACTGCACCCGCGGGCCGACCGCGGTCACGCAGACGCTGACCTGCTCGGAGAACCAGGGCGATACTGCCGTCTCCTGCACGTGGACGCCGAATTGCCCGGTCGCGACGATTCCGACGGTGCCGGTCGACGCGACCAGCATCTGGAGTCTGATCGCGCTTCAGGCTGGCGCTGTTCGGCTCCCCCGCGATCACGGCTCGCCGCCGGGACTGCCCTACGACCCGGGGCCGGCCGTCGGCCCCGGACTCCATCGATGACGAGGGCGCTCACGGGGCGCTCTCGTCGTTCGGAGAACTACTCGATTCGCGGACCGCTGCCGCGGCCCGCAGGTCCAGGGCCGCGCCCCAGCGCGATCAGTCGGGGGACGCGACCCGGCCGGCTGGCGCCGTGGCCTCCGCCGCGACGAAGTCCCCCGCCAGCGCCTTGTACAGCGCCGCGAGGGCGGTCGCGCGCGCGAGGCGCGCGCCCGCGAGCTGGTCCTCCAAGTCGAGCAGGGTGCGCTCGGCATCGAGCACGACCAGGCTGTCGGTCGCGCCGGCATCGAAGCGCAGCCGCGCGACCGCCAGCGCATCGCCCGCGCGCACGACGGCGCGCTCGAGCGCATCGGCCGTGCGCAGCGCGCCACGATAGTTCGCCATCGCGGACTCGACGTCCTCCAGCGCGAGCAGGACGCGCTCCTGCCACGCGGCCAAGGCCCCCGCGAGACGCGCCTCGCTGGCGCGGACGTTCTGCCGGACCACGACGAGATCGGGGAAGACCCACTTGAGCGATGGCCCGAAGCGCCAACGCTCGGCGAATTCCTCGCCGATGTCGCCGGGACGCTGCGCCGTCCAGCCGAATCCACCGGTCAGCGACAGGCGCGGAAAGTAGTCGGAAACGGCGACGCCGACCGCGGCGGTCGCGGCGGCCAGTCGCGCTTCGGCGGCGGCGACGTCTGGACGGCGGCGGAGCCAGTCCTCGGGTGTGCCGACCGGAACCACCTCGGGCAGGCTCGGCAGCGGGACTGCCGGACCCAGCACCTCGCGCAGTTCGGCCAGCGGCAGCGCCGACAGCACCGCCAATCTCTGTTCATGCCGCGCGATGGCGGCCTCGGTCTGCGGCAGGCGCGCCGCGATCGCAAGGCCGAGTGCGTTCGAGCGCGCGACGTCTAGCTCGGTGCCGCGCCCGGCGTCGCGCCGGAGTTCGAGCACTCGCAGCGCCTCGCGCAGGTTCTCCACCTGCCGGCGCTGCACGCCCAGCCGCTCCTGTTCGGCACGCAGCGCGAAATAGGCCTGCGCGACCTCGGCGGCGACCGCGATGCGGGCCGCGGCCAGATCCTCGCCGGCGGCCCGCTCGTTCGCCCGCGTCTGCCGACGCGCTTGGCGCGCGCCGCCGAAGACATCGAGTTCCCACGCGGCGTCGAAACCCATCCGCCAGGTCTCGGTGATGCCGATCGACGGCGGCACGAGGGGATCGCGGGCACTGAACTTCGAGCGATCGCGATCAACGCTGGACTGGGCGCGCGGCAACAGGGCAGCAATCTCGAGGCCATGGATGGCTCGGGCTTCGTCGAGGCGCGCAGCAGCCTGCGCCAGCCCGAGATTGCGATCGAGCGCGCGCGCGACCAACGATTCGAGCGCCGGATCGCCGAAGCCGGACCATAGCCCGACGCCAACCGGGCGCGTCGCGTCGATGACGATGCCATCGGCCTCGGCGAAGACCGTGGGGACGACCGATTCGGGGCGTTGGAACGAGGGCCCTACGACGCAGCCCGCGGTCGCGAGCGCGAGGACGACCGCGATCAGGACACGCCGCAGCGCGCGGGCCGGCGGACGGATGGACCGGCGCTCACGCATGGGTCGCCTCCTCGCGGCGGACCCCGCCTCCGAACAGTCGCCGCACGACGACGTAGAACACCGGGGTGAAGAACAGGCCGAAGAAGGTCACGCCGAGCATGCCGCCGAACACGGTCACGCCCATTGCGTGCCGCACCTCGGCGCCGGCGCCCGATGCGAACACCAGCGGCAACACGCCGGCGCAGAATGCGAAGCTGGTCATCAGGATCGGCCGCAACCGCAGACGCGCGGCCTCGACCGCGGCCTCCACGACCGAGCGTCCCTGCGCCTCGAGGTCGCGTGCGAACTCGACGATCAGGATCGCATTCTTGCAAGCGAGCCCCATCAGCACCACGAGGCCGATCTGCGTGAACACGTTGAGGTCGATGAAGGACGGCGGTGCCGAGACTGGCGGCGGCGGGATCCAGCCGAGCCCGATCTGGGCCCCAAACCACAGTCCGGAGATCAGATTGAGCCCCCAGACACTGCCGACCGCGGCCAGCAGGCACAGCGGAACGATCAGGATCACTGCCAACGGTAGCGACCAGCTCTCGTACAGCGCCGCGAGTACGAGGTAGACCAGTAGCACGCACAGCGGGAATACCAGCCAGGCGAGATTGCCCTGGCCGACCTGCTGGTAGGTGAGCCCGGTCCACTCGAAGCCCATGCCGCGCGGCAGCGTTTCGGCCGCGAGCCGGCTCGCGATCGCGAGCGCCTGGCCGGACGAGATCGACGGATCGAAGGGCGCACCCTGCACGTCCGCCGCCGGATAGCCGTTGTAGCGGATCACTGGGTCCGGACCGAAGGTCTCGCGCACGTCGATCACACTCGCGAGCGGGACCATCTCGCCGCTCGCGTTGCGCACCTCGAGGCGCCCGATATCGGCAATCTCGTCGCGGAATGCCGCATCGGCCTGCGCATAGACGCCGTAGGTCCGGCCGAACAGATTGAAGTCGTTGACATAGGCCGAGCCGAGATAGATCTGCATGGTCGCAAACACCTCGGCCAGTGAGAGGCCCTGCTGCTTGACCCGGGTGCGGTCGACCTCGACATCGAGCTGCGGCACGTTGCCCTGCTGCGAGGTGATCACCGCGCCCGGGCCGAAACCCGGCTCGGCGGCGAAGCGGCCGAGCAGGGTCTTGACCTGGGTATCGAGCTCGCCGAAGCCAAGCCCCGCGCGATCCTGCACGTACATCTCGAAGCCGGCGGCGTTGCCGTAACCGAACACCGGCGGTGGCATCAGTGCAAATGCCAGTGCGTCTCCGATCGCGGCAAAGCGCACGTTGAGATCGGCCGCGATCTCGGCCGCGCTGCGGTCGCGCGTCCCCGCCGGCGAGATGCCGATGAAGGCGACGCCGACGTTCGGGGTGTTGACGAAGTGGATCGCGTTGAGGCCCGGCAGCTGCACCGCGCTGACCACGCCCGGCGTCGCGAGCGCGATCTCGCCCATCTGCCGCATCGCCTTCGTCGTGCGCTCGAGCGAGGCGCCCTCTGGCAGCAGCACGCCCGCGAACAGATACTGCTTGTCCTGGGTCGGGATGAAGCCCTCCGGGATCGCGCGGAAACCGAGCACGGTGACCGCGATCAGCACCGCGTAGATCGCAACCAGCCGCGGCGCGCGCGCGATGGTGCCGCCGATGCCGCGCGAATAGCGGTCGGCGCGATCCTTGAAGAAGCGGTTGAAACGCGCGAAGAAGCCACCCAGCAAACGGTCGATGCCGCGGCCGAGCGCGTCCTTCGGCGCGTCGCGCGCGCTCAGCAGCACGGCGCCCAAGGCCGGCGACAGCGTCAGCGAGTTGAAGCCCGAAATAAGCACCGACACCGCGATCGTGACCGCGAACTGCCGGTAGAACTCGCCGGTCACGCCCGGGATGAAGGCCAGCGGCACGAACACCGAGGCCAGCACCAGCGTGATCGCGATGATCGGCCCCGAGACCTCGCTCATCGCCCGGTGGGCGGCCGCGCGCGGCGCCATGCCCTCCTCGATGTGGCGCTCGATGTTCTCGACCACGACGATCGCGTCATCGACCACGATGCCGATCGCGAGCACCAGCCCGAACAGCGTCAGCACGTTGATCGAGTAGCCGAGCAGCCACAGTACCGTGAAGGTGCCGACGATCGAGACCGGCACCGCGATGAGCGGGATCAGCGAGGCGCGCCAGGTCTGCAGGAACACGACCACGACGATCACGACCAGCAGCACCGCCTCGAGCAGCGTCATCACGACCGAGCGGATCGACTGGCGCACGAATACCGTGGTGTCGTAGACGGCTTGCCACGCGACTCCCTCCGGGAAGTCGCGCGCGAGTTCGGCCATCCTCGCCCGCACCGCGTCGGACAGCGCGATCGAGTTGGCACCCGGTGCCTCGAAGATCGCCACCGCCGCGGCCTCCTCACCGTTCAGCAGCGAGCCGATCGAGTAGCTCTGCGAACCGAGTTCGACCCGGGCGACGTCCGAAAGCCGTGTCACCGCGCCATCGGCCGCGGTGCGCAGCACGATCGCGCCGAATTCCTCGACCGAGGTCAGCCGACCGCGCGCATTCACCGCGAACTGGAGCGGCTCGCCGTTCGGCTGCGGCGGCGCCCCGATCGCACCGGCCGAGACCTCGACGTTCTGCTCGCGGATCGCCATGACGATGTCGCTGG
Organism: uncultured Lysobacterales bacterium; assembly: GCA_937924195.1. Classification (GTDB taxonomy): domain Bacteria; phylum Pseudomonadota; class Gammaproteobacteria; order Xanthomonadales; family Ahniellaceae; genus UDEA-SF1. The sequence continues at coordinate 5,857 of CALDVP010000055.1, read as the reverse complement.
CCGACAGCCCGCGCGCGGCAGCCTTGTCCGGATCGATCCAGACGCGCATTGCGTAGTTACCGGCGCCGAACGCGATCGCCTGACCCACGCCATCGAGACGCGCGAGTTCGTCGCGCACGCGCAGGTTCGCGAAGTTCGACAGATACAGCCCGTCGTAGCGCCCGTCGGGGCTCGTCAGGTGTACGACCATCGTGATGTTCGGCGAGGACTTGGTGGTCGTGACGCCGAGCGCGCGCACCGGCTCGGGTAGGCGCGGGAGCGCCTGGGCGACACGGTTCTGGACCTGGATCGCGGCGAGATCGATGTCGGTGCCGAGCTTGAAGGTCACCGAGAGATTCAGCGAGCCATCGGACGCCGCTGCCGACTTCATGTAGCTCATGTTCTCGACGCCGTTGATCGCCTCCTCGAGCGGCGCGGCGACGGTCTCGGCGATCGTGCGCGGATTGGCGCCCGGGTAGATCGCGGTGACCTGGATCGTCGGCGGTGCGACCTCCGGGTACTCGCTGATCGGCAGGTTCGGGATCGCGATCAGGCCAGTGACGAAGATGACGATCGACAGCACCGATGCGAGGATCGGCCGGTCGATGAAGATCCGCGAGAAATCGGCGTGGGCCATGGCGGATCAGCCCCCGGTGGCGGCAGACGCGGCAGCCGCGGCGGTGTGCGGGGGCGTGTCGGGCCGGTCCATCGGCACCTCGCGCGGGTTCAGCGCCATTCCCGGGAAGAAGATGCGGCGCACGCCGACTACGACCACGCGGTCCGCCGCCGCAAGGCCCGACTCGACGACGCGCAGGCCGTCGACTTCGGGACCGAGCACGAGGTCGCGGCGCTCGGCGCGGTTGCCCTCGCCGACGATGAAGACGTACTTGCGGTCCTGATCGGTCTGGATCGCCTGCGGGTGAACCAGCAGTGCGCGAGCCGGCGCGCCGCCCATCAGGCGCACGCGTGCGAACAGACCGGGCGAGAACAGCCGCGCCGGATTCGCGAGCCGCGCGCGGGCGCGGACCGTGCCGGACATCGGGTCGAGGGCGTTGTCGACGAACACGAGTTCGCCGGCGTGCGGGAAGCCGTCCTCGGTCGACAGACCCACCCGCGCCACTGGCGCGCCGGCATCGCCGCTTCGCGCAGCATCGCGCGTCGCGAGGTAGACGCGCTCGTCGGCCTGGAACGCAACGTCGATGGGATCGAGCGCGACCACGGTCGTCAGCACCGGCTCGCCCGGCCCGACCAGATTGCCGACGCGCACGCGGGCGTCGGACACGCGTCCGCTGATCGGCGAGCGGACCCGCGTGAACTCGAGGTTCAACTCGGCCTGGCGCACGCGCGCCTCGGCGGCGCGCACGTCGGCTTCGGCCTGCCGGGCCTCGGCGCTGCGCTGCTCGAGCTCCTCGGCCGAGGCGGCCTTCGCGGCCGCCAGCTTGGTGGTGCGCTCGGCCTCGACCTTCGCGGTGTCGCGCCGGCTGACTGCCCGCGCGAGATCGGCGCGCGCGGCCTCGAGCGCAGCGCGGTACTCGCGGTCGTCGATCGTGAACAGTAGCGCGCCTGCCTCGACGTCGGCCCCGTCGGTGAAGTGCACTTGGGCGATATAGCCGCCGGCGCGGGGCCGGACCTCGACCGCCTCGATCGGCACGAAGCGGCCGGAGAACCCGTACCAGCGCGTCACGTCACGCTCGACCACCCGCGCGACGGCGACCTCGGCCGGCGGCATCTCGAAGGCCGCATCGCCACCGCTGCAGGCCGCCAGCATCGCGGTCAGAAGGGTCAGGAGTGCGGCGCGCGACGACGCCGCGGAGAGAGCATGGCTCGGAGTCATGGGAGTCTTTCAGGCCGTGGAATCGGGGGATCGCGGTGTGGCGGTGGCACGGGCGAGTGCTTCGAGGCGGGCGATGAGTTCCTCGCGCGCGGAATCGGGTAGATCGAGAAAGCCGAGCTGCTCCATCCAGAACAGACCGTCGGCAGCCAGCAGTACGATCAACGCGTCGAATGCGGCCGCGCCGCCGCGCTCGAGGTCCGGGAGCTGCGCCCGGTACAGCGCGCGGCATCCGTCGAGCAGTTCGGGCTGGTGCGCGACGGCGCTCAGCATCCCGGACACGAAGCGCCGGCGCTCGGGATCGTGGGTACTGGCAGTGCGGACGTAGGCCACCAACGGCCCGACCGGATCGGCGCTCGCAGCCGCGACGTGCTGGGCCAATGTCTCGGACCAGCGCACCTGGTCGCGTTCGACCAGCGCGCGCAACAGCTCATCCTTGGTTGGGAAGTGATAGGTGATCCCGCCCCGGGTCACGCCGCTCTTGGCCGCCAGTTCCTCGAAGGTCAGGGCCGCGGCGCCGTGCTCGCGCACGATCCGCGCGGCGGTATCGAGAACCTGCTGACGGGCGTTCGAGGTGCGACCCATTCGCAAGGTATACAGAACGTTTTGTACAAGAATCGCGAAGTCGCGGAAACCCGCCTGAGCCGAAAAATCATGCCGACACCGCCGAGGGGGAGATCGAGACGTAGGCGATGCCGCAACCTGCCCGCGAATGCGGTTGCCTCCGTGCTGACGAGATCTTCTGCTTTCGCCTTCCAGACGATTTCGCCAGGCTCCTGAGACGTAAAAGAAAAAACACGCGTAAACAGTGTTTTACGACCTGCTCTTTCAACGAGTCTCGAAAACCGCAGCTCGATCGTGACGATCTTTGTTCTCCCTCTGCCTTCCATCATGAGACGGCCGGGCCACGCCAAGGACCGCCGGCTGCCGCGTCGTTGCGGAGGTTCGGCTCCGGCGTCCGTTGCGTGCCGGGCGAGCTCCGGAGCGCGCCACCGGGCGCGGCCTGCACCTCCACTAGAATGCGCACGTGTTGCCGGCCCCGTAGCTCAGCTGGATAGAGCGTGCCCCTCCTAAGGGCAAGGCCACAGGTTCGACTCCTGTCGGGGCCGCATCCCTTCCCTTCGAGGACCTTTCGATGACGCATCCCGTCCTGGCCGCGCTCGGCCTGAACGACACCCATTCCGGCACCTATCTCGGCCACGGCGAGTGGTCCGACACGCGCGACGCCGGGGTCCTCGAGTCGGTCGATCCGGCCACCGATCAGCCGATCGGGCGCGTCTACGCCAGTTCGGCCGCCGACTACGCGCGGCTAATGGAGCGCGCGGAAGCCGCGTTCAGGGTCTGGCGAGCCATCCCGGCGCCAAAGCGCGGTGAGGCGGTGCGCCTGTGCGCCGAGGCCCTGCGCCGTCACAAGGACGCGCTCGGCTCGCTGGTCACGCTCGAGATGGGCAAGATCAAGGCCGAGGGCGACGGCGAGGTCCAGGAGATGATCGACATCGCCGACTTCGCGGTCGGCCAGTCGCGGATGCTCTACGGCCTCGCGATGCACTCCGAGCGCCCGGGCCACCGGATGTACGAGCAGTGGCACCCGCTCGGCCTCGTCGGGATCATCAGCGCGTTCAACTTCCCGGTCGCAGTCTGGGCCTGGAACAGCATGCTCGCCGCGATCTGCGGCGACATCTCGATCTGGAAGCCCTCGCCGAAGACCCCGCTGTCCGCGGTCGCGGCCACGAAGATCTGCAACGACGCGCTGCGCGCCGGCGGCTTCCCGGACATTTTCTTCCTGTTCAACGACGCCGGCATCGAGCTCGCCCAGCGCTTCGTCGACGATCCGCGCGTCGCGCTGGTCAGCTTCACCGGTTCGACCGCGGTCGGCCGCACCGTCGGCGAGCGCGTCGCCCGCCGCATGGGGCGCTCGCTGCTCGAGCTCGGCGGCAACAACGCGATCATCGTCGACGAAACCGCGGACCTGAAGCTCGCGATCCCGGCGATCGTGTTCGGCGCGGTCGGCACCGCCGGGCAGCGCTGCACGACCACGCGCCGTCTGATCGTGCATGCGTCGATCCACGATGCCGTGGTCGAGCGGCTGGTCGCGGCCTACCGCCAGGTCGAGGGCCGCATCGGCGACCCGCTCGATCCGGGCACCCTGATGGGTCCGCTCATCGACCGCGCCTCGGTCGCGCGCTTCGAGGCCGCGGTCGCGGCCGCGAAGGCAGCGGGCGGCACCATCGCGACCGGCGGCCGCGCGCTGGCCGAGCGCACGGGCAACTTCGTGCTCCCGACCATCGTCACCGGCATCGCGCCCGATGCCGAGATCGTGCGCCACGAGACCTTCGCACCGATCCTCTACGTGCTGCCCTACCAAACGCTGGATGAGGCGATCGCGATCCAGAACGGCGTGCCGCAGGGCCTGTCATCGTCGATCTTCACCACCGACCTGCGCCGCGCCGAGGCCTTCCTGTCGGCCGCGGGCTCGGATTGCGGCATCGCCAACGTCAACATCGGCACCTCCGGCGCCGAGATTGGCGGCGCCTTCGGTGGCGAGAAGGAGACCGGCGGTGGCCGCGAATCGGGTTCCGACGCATGGAAGGCCTACATGCGTCGCCAGACCAACACCATCAACTGGTCCGACGCGCTGCCGCTGGCTCAGGGCATCCGTTTTGACCTCTGAGGTCCAGACGCGCCACCCGGCGCGAGACCGTCGGGGCTCGAAGGTGGCCTCGAAGGCGCTAGCCTTGCGTCGCTCGACGGGCCAGTCGGAGATCCCTCGATGAACGCGATTCCCGAGACGCGCAGCACCAGCACCACCGCGGTCGTGTCCCTGGTCTTCGGGATCCTGTCGTGGGTCCTGCTGCCAGTGATCGGTGCGATCGTCGCGATCGTCTGCGGGCACATGGCGCGGGCCGAGATCCGCCGCAGCGGCGGCTCGCTCGAAGGCGACGGTTTCGCAGTCGCCGGGCTGGTGCTCGGCTGGACCCACATGGCGTTGATGATCGCCGCGATCCTGATCGCGATCCTGTTCTTCGGCGGCATCCTCGCGCTGATCGCCGCGATCGCGGCCACCGCTGCGATCGGCTGATGTACGGGCTGGCCAGACCTTTCCTGTTCGCGCTCGACCCCGAACGCGCGCACGCGCTCGGGCTCCGGGCCATCGACGCTGCCTGGCGCAGCGGCCTCAATCCGCTGCTGGCGCTGAAGCCCAAGCCGCTGCCGGTCACCGCCTTCGGGATCGAGTTCCCGAACCCGGTCGGTCTCGCGGCCGGCATGGACAAGGACGGCGCCCATATCGACGCGCTGGCCGCGCTCGGATTCGGCTTCATCGAGATCGGTACCACCACGCCGCGCGCGCAGGCCGGCAACCCGAAACCGCGGATGTTCCGGCTGCCCGAGCGCCGCGCGGTCATCAACCGGCTCGGCTTCAACAACGGCGGGGTCGAGTCCCTGCTCGGCAACGTCGACCGCGCCCGCTTCAACGGCGTGCTCGGCATCAACATCGGCCGCAACGCGAACACCCCCAACGAGCGCGCGGTCGACGACTACCTCCACTGCCTCGAGCGGGTCTACCCGCGCGCGAGCTACGTCACGGTCAACATCTCCTCGCCGAACACGAAGGACCTGCGCGAGCTGCAGCAGCGCGAGTCGCTCGAGCGCTTCGTCAAGACGCTGCGCGAGCGCCAGGAGGACCTCGCCGGCCAGCACGGCCGGCGCGTGCCGATGCTGGTCAAGATCGCGCCGGACCTCGACGAGCGCCAGCTCGACGACATCGCCGACGTGCTGCTCGACGCCGAGGTCGATGGCGTGATCTGCACCAACACCACGATCGAGCGCGCCGCGGTCGCAGGCCACCGCCACGCCGGCGAGGCCGGCGGCCTCTCCGGCGCGCCACTGTTCGCCCGATCGACCGATGTTCTGCGCGAGATGGCGACGCGGCTCGCCGGCAACGTCCCGATCGTCGGCGTCGGCGGCATCCTTTCGGGAAAGGATGCGGTCGCCAAGTTCGAGGCCGGCGCAAGCCTCGTCCAGTTCTACACCGGCATGGTCTACCGC
>CALDVP010000054.1 GCA_937924195.1 uncultured Lysobacterales bacterium | reverse complement strand
GCCGCGCCTGGCGGCGGTCAGCCTTCTGACCGGCTCCCTGCACTTCGCCCTGAACTTCTGGGCATTGCGGGAGGCGGGTGTGATCTCGTCGATCGCGATCCTGCTGCAGTGCTACATCCCGTTGAGCGCGATCCTCGCCTGGTTCCTGCTCGGCGAGCGCTTCGGCTGGCGGACCGCACTCGGGATCGCGATTTCCTTTTGCGGCGTGCTGGTGCTCGGCTTCGACCCCCTCGTGCTGGACGCACCGAAGGCCCTGGTGCTCGCGCTGGTCGCGGCCCTCGCCCTCGCGCTCGGAACCACGCTGATGCGTGGCCTCGAGGGCGTCGGAACGTTCGAACTCCAGGCGTGGAGCGCCGCGATCGGCATCCCGCTGCTGCTGCCGTTCTCATGGTGGCTCGAGGGTCCGCAATGGGGCGGCCTTGCCGACGCCGATCTCGGCGCCTGGGGTGGGGTCGTTTACGCAGGCCTTTTTGCCTCTGTCGTCGGCCATGGTCTGCTCTATTGGCTGGTGCAGCGCCATCCGGTGGCCCGGATCACGCCTTACTTACTGCTGGCGCCGGTCATCGCGATCGTCCTCGGGATCGCGGTGTGGGGCGACGCACCGGGACCGCGCCTGCTCGCGGGCGGCGCCATGGTGCTGGGTGGCGTGCTGGTGATCTCGCTGCGGAGCTGGCGGCGTGGCCGGGTGATCCAGCCCGCGGAGTGAAACCTCAAGCATCGAGCACGCCTCGTTCACGCCGCGCTTGCGAGCGTTCTCTACCGTTACGGCTCGCGCCCATGTCCCGAGGCATCCATGCGCCTTGCGCTGATCCTGTCCTTCGTTGCCGTCCTGTCGATCGCCACGATTCTCGTCGCCAGCGATCGACCTTTGCAGCCGGCCCCCGCGTCGGACGCCCCGACCGAGATGCGCCGCGCGGTGTTTGCCGGCGGCTGCTTCTGGTGCATGGAGTCCGAGTTCGAGTCACTCGACGGCGTCATCGACGTGGTCTCCGGATATGCCGGCGGCGACGTGGCGAATCCGACCTATGCGCAGGTGTCGACCGGCCGCACCGGGCACTTCGAGGTCATCGAGGTGACCTACGATCCGGCGCGCGTCGACTACGAACGCCTGCTCGACGTGTATTGGAGCAACGTCGATCCCACCGTTGGCGATCGCCAGTTCTGCGACATCGGCCCGCAATACCGAAGCGCCATCTTCGTCGAGACCGACGCGGAGCGCGCGGCGGCCGAGGCCTCGCGCGCCGCGATCGCAGCCGACCCGCGCTTCGCCGGCAAGACGATCCATACCGAAATCCGCGACGCGGCGATCTTCTGGCGCGCCGAGGACGAGCACCAGGACTTCGCGAAGCGCAACCCGATGCGCTACCAGTGGTACAAGTCGGGGTGCGGGCGGGACGCCCGGCTGCGGGACGTCTGGGGCGAATGACCGGAGGATGAGTGATGGGAATCGATCGACGCGGCCTGCTGGCCGCCGCTGCGGCCTTCGGATGGACTGGAGGATTGGCGATGGCAGGTCTGGGTACCGGGGTCTCGAAGGATGGCGATGATCGCTTCGAGGTCGAGCTGAGCGATGCCGAGTGGCGGGCCCGCCTGACACCCGAACAGTATGAGGTTCTGCGCGGACACGGAACCGAGCGTCCGGGCTCGTGCACGCTCAACCGCGAGAAACGGCCCGGGCACTTCCACTGCGCCGGCTGCGGCAACCTGCTCTTCGATGCGACCGCCAAGTACGACTCGGGAACCGGCTGGCCCAGCTTCGGCAAGCCGGTCGAAGGCTCAGTCGGTTACCGGGTCGACCGCAGTTGGGGCATGGTCCGGACCGAAGTGCACTGTCGGCGCTGCGGTGGGCACCTTGGACATGTGTTCGACGACGGCCCGCCGCCAACGGGAAAGCGTTACTGCATCAACGGCGTCGCGTTGGAGTTCCGCCCGCTAGCCTGAGGCGAGGGGAGTCCACCGCTTGGCGGCGCAGGATAGCCAGCCGACCGCTGCCAACGAGAACGCCGCCCCCGGGGCGACGTTCGACGTTGACTTGATGAAAAGGCCGCCGTTCGGACCGTGATCAGGTTCCGATCATGCCGCCGTCGTTCTTGGTGATAACGACGGTCGCCGAGCGCGGACGGGTGCCCGGGCCGTCCGGCCAAGGGACGTCGTTGGATCGCCCCTCTTGCGGATGCTGGACGTTGACGAACATGGTACGCATGTTCGGGGTCATGTCGACCCCCGTCGTTTCCTGACCCGAGGGCCCGACAAAAAACCGCCGAATGTCGCCGGTCCGGACGTCCATGGCGAGCATCTGGTTTTCGCCAAACGGGCCGCTCGACTGCTGGGTGCCGGACATGTCGGTCTCAATCCAGAGCAGTCCGGCGCGATCGGACCACAATCCGTCCGGGCTGGCATGGATCGACCCGGCGTCGAGACGGGCGTTGGGCCCGGCCACGAAATTCCGGCTGTCCGTTTCAGTGCCGGCGAGCAGCAGCAGGCTCCAATCAAAGCGCGTCGAGCGCGCATCGTCGTTCTGCTCCCCTCACCGGATGATGTGCCCGAAGGGATTCGGACCCCGCGGATTGGCGGCGTCGACTTGCGCCGCCGTGCGCGCGCTGTTGTTGGTCAGGGTCGTGTATACCTGACCCGTGCGCGGATCGACGGCGCCCCACTCCGGCCGGTCCATGCGCGTCGCGCCGGCGACGTCGGCCGCAAGACGCGTGTTGATCAGCACGTCGCCCTGGTCGGCAAAGCTCACGTTCGCTGCGGCCGCCCTGGCGCGAAAGACCGGATCGTCGATGTCGAGGAAGTTGCGCTCGATCTCGGCGCCGATCGGCGTCTTGGCCTCGGCGTCGAGCGCCCTGCCGGTCAGCGCAAGTCCGATGGCCGCGCCGAGCGTTCCTTTGAGGAAGCCTCGGCGCTCGAGGTTCTTCTGCAGCACGTCTGCAAAGTGCGGGTTGGCGCTGGTGTTGCTGGCTTCGGTGTCGAAATCGACATCGCCATAGGCGATGGTCGCGCTGGGTTCAATCGAGTCGTCACGTTCCATTCTGGCTCTCCAGACCGCCGAATCGCGGACACGGAGAGATTGACCGGCGACGATGACGCCGCGGCGGTTATCCGGTGACTTTCGACGTACAGCATGGTTGCGGTGCGCATCTGCCGGATGCGCGCCGTCTTCTGCACCAGGAGCCTCAGCCCACGACCGGATCGAGGGTGCGGCCCCGCGGGCCGCGTCGCAGCAAGGGAACGCGACGTCGCTCGATCAAGCGGCGAGCTCGATCACGGGATAGGGAACCGCGATCTCGCAGCGCTGGTCGATGCCGCGCTTGGGTCCATGGTCGTCCACGATGTTGACGCGAAGCGCGCGAATCATGCTCGCGATGCGATCGAGGATGAACGAGCTGCGAGGCTCGACCGCCTACTCATTGTCGATGCCGGCCTGTCGGCTGAAGCTCGGGACACGAATGCGCCTGGTTTCGTGCTCCTGTCATCTGGTCGGGCGTGCCATCGGGCGATGCAGCGAGCGAATGTTGCCGAACGACGGGAGGAACGACCGGTCTGCGACGCCTCGATTCCGGCGGGCGCCGAATCGCAACGAAACCTGAAATTGGCTCCAGGACGGCAATCAGCCCCGGGGCCGGTTCGCGACGTCGAGCAGCGCGCCCGAGGCGACCAGTCCGACCATGGCACGCACGTCGGCATCGAGGGCGCGGTCGCGCTCGACGAATCCGACGTGCCGGCGGATCGCGGCATGCGCGGCCGCGACCGCAGGCGCTGGATGGAAGTCTCCGGCCGATGCCAGTGCACCGGCCAACGCTGCGACCTCGGCCTCGAACGCGGCGCGGTCCGGCGCGCCTGATTCGGGACGATTCTCGACCTTGGCGGCGAGTGTCGCGAGATCGCCCTTCGCTGCGAGCGCGCGCGCGGCATTGAGCATGTCGCGCCGATAGTCCAGCGCCTGGGCGGCCACCATCAGTTCGAGCGCCACCACGCGCTCGGCGTCGAGCACCATGTCAAGCGCGTGGCGTGCCTCGTTGGCGCCCATCGAGACGTGGTCCTCGGCATTCGCGCTGGTCGGAATCGAGTAGACCGAGGCCGGGTGCGCGCGGCTGGCGAGATCATTGACGATCGCAGCCGCCGTGTACTGGACGATCATCAGCCCCGAGTCGGTCGCATCCTCGTTGCCGACCAGGAAGGCAGGCAGGCCATCATTCGTGGCGGGGTCGACCAGCTTGTTGAGTCGTCGCTCCGAGATCGACGCCAGGACCGGGATTGCGGCCTTGATGGCGCTCATCGCCAGTGCGATCGGCATGCCGTGGAAGTGGCCGGCCGATACGACCTGGTCCTCGATGTATCGCGGGTCGGCGTGGTCCGGAAAGATCAGCGGGTTGTCGGTGACGGCGTTGAGCTCGATCTCGACCACGCGTTCGGCGTGCGCCAGCGCGTCGCGCACCGCGCCGTGCACTTGTGGCGTGCAGCGCAGCGAGTAAGCGTCCTGCGGCTGGTGCTTCTTACCGCCCTTGAACGGCAGGAAGCGGCTGTAGAAGGCCTCGCGCCCGTGGCGTTGATCGGGCCTTACCCAGTCCCAGGCGAGGTCGAACCGATGGTGCCAGTCGGCGGGATCGGGCCATGCCATCGCATGCCAAGGGCGGAAGCGCGGTACGAGGTGGTAGGCGATGTCGACCAGTGTCGAACCCTCGACCAGCCTCCGCAGACGCTCGGCCGAGGCGACCTGCCCAGGGTGCGGCCTGAGCGCATGGACGTCCTCGCGGAAGGCGCTGCCGCGTCCGGCGAAGGCCTCGAGCGTCATCGCCGCCGCGAGATCGGCATGCGCAAGCACTCGTTCGAGCCGCTCGAGCGCAAGCGCGGCGCAGGCCAGCATCTGCGCCGTGCCGTTGTTCAGCGCGAGCCCTTCCTTGAAGCTGAGCGCGATCGGGGCAAGGCCGGCGCGCCGGAGCGCTTCGCCTCCGGACATCCGAATGCCGCCATACCACGCTTCGCCGCCACCGAGCAAAACGATCGCGATGTGCGAGAGGGGTGCGAGATCGCCGCTGGCGCCGACCGAGCCCAGGCGCGGGACGATCGGCACGACGCCGGCGTTCAGGAGCGCCGCCAGCGCTTCGACGGTCGACGCGCGCAGCCCCGAATGTCCACGAAGTAGCGTGTTGATTCGGATCGCGAGCATCGCGCGCACGACCTCGGGCGGAAACGGCTCGCCGACACACACCGCATGGGAGATCACGAGGTTGCGCTGGAGTTCGGCGGTCAGGGGCTCGTCGCGAGGCTCGGGATTCCCGCCCGGTAGTTCGTCGCGGGCGCGGTGCGCGCCGAGCAGCCGGTCGGCGTTGCTGCCGAATCCGGTGGTCACGCCGTAGATCGGCTCGCCGCGGGTGACTTGCCCGGCGAGGAAGGCGGCGCAGCGTTCGACCTCGGCGAGGCGCGCCGGGTCCAGCTCGACCCTCGCCCCGCCCTCGGCGATACGCACCAATCGACCGCGATCGAGGCTGCGCCCGTCGAGGACGACCGCGTCCATCGCTCAGCACCCGCGCATCGCTGCGGCCTGCTCGAGCTCGACGCGCAGCGTCTTCGCCAGCTCCGCGCGCGGCACCTCGAACTGCTCACCGCGGCGCAGGTCCTTGACCGCGACCACACCCTTGGCGCGTTCATCGGAACCGAGCATCACGACGAACCGGATGCCGGCCTTGTCGGCATATTGGAACTGGCGCCCGAGCTTGCGCGGCTCCAGCTGCACCTCGGTGGCGATGCCGGCCAGCCGCAACTCGCTCGCAAGACCGACGTAGTACGCAAGGTCGGTCTCATCGAGCTGCGCGACCAGCACCGCGACCGAGCTCTCGGCGGTCGAGATCAGCCCGGCCTCGCGCAGTTGCCAGAAAAGACGCGTCGCACCGATCGAGATGCCGACGCCAGGCAACCTCGAGTTCGTGTAGTGGCTCGCGAGATTCTCATATCGGCCGCCGGAGCAGATCGAACCGATCTGCGGGTAATCGTCGAGCTTGGTCTCGTAGACCGTACCCGTGTAGTAGTCGAGGCCGCGCGCGATCGAGAAGTTGATCGCATAGTCCGATTCCGGAACGCCGAGTGCGCGCACCATGACAAGAACCTCGCG
>CALDVP010000053.1 GCA_937924195.1 uncultured Lysobacterales bacterium | reverse complement strand
ACACGACGATCAACCTCGTCACCAATCCGACCAACAGCCCGAGCGGCGCGTGCAGCGGCGACGACATGGCAGCGACCTTCGACGACGCCGCAACGGTGCCGGCACAGACTGGTTGCGTTGCGAACGTGCAGCCGACCTTCGCCGGGCTTCGCATCCCGCAGCAGGCGCTATCCGTTTTCAACGGGCAGCCACTCAACGGCACATGGCGGCTCACCGTGATCGACAGCGTCGGCGCGGACACCGGCACGTTGACCTCGTGGTGCATCCTGCCCTGAGCGTCCGGCCCTGGCGGTGACGCACTTCGGCGGGCGCCTTCGGGCGCCCGTCGTCGTTTCGGGTCCGCCGTGCCCGCCAGAGCCGGTCCAATCCGCGACTCCGACCCCGCCATCCACCCTCGCCCGTTCCGTCGTATGCCCTCGTATGACCCGGACCACGCCGCGACGCCGCGCGCAGCAAGCCGCGCGCTACAGGCTCTCGCGGGTTCGTAGTGCCGGGCTCGCCCGGCACGGGTGTCCTCAGAGCCTTGCAGGCTTTCGGCGACGAACTCTCCTGCCGTCATCGGCCGCCCGGTGGTCGCCCGATCGCGCGACAATCGCGACTTGTCCAGGGACCGCGGATCAGATGGACGACGCGACTGTCACCATGACCACCGGCCGGTCTTGGCTCGATGCCACAAGTGCCCCATGGCGTGCCGGGCCGCGCCGCGAGCTTTACTTTTTCGCCTTGTACCGCCTGCTCGAGGCGGTCCTGCTGGTCGGCCTCTCATTCAGCCCGCTCGGCGACCAGGTGATCGTGCTCGTCTCGGAGCAGAGCGCACAGATCGCCTCGATCGCCTACCTGCTCGGTGCCTTCGCCCTGCTGCTTGCCGCGATCCGGTTCCGCGCGGCACCGGCAACCCAGGTGCTGGTCGGCATCGTCCTCGACATGCTCGTCGCTGGTACCGCCTTCTTCGCGATGGACGGCCTCGAGGCCGGCATCGCCGCCCTGCTGCTGGTCAACGTCAGCTCGGCCGCGCTACTGCTGCCGCCGCGGGAAGCCTTGCCGGTCGCCGCGCTGGCCAGCCTGGTGGTCCTCGCGGGGCTCGGCCTCGGCGCCAACCTGTGGACGGAAGGCATCCTGTTCGCCGCCAGCTACCTCGGCGCCGCGCTGCTGATGCAGTCGCTGCGTGCACGGATGACCGAGGCCGAGCGGCGCGTCGAACGCCAGGAGGCCGATCTCGCCGACCTCGCGCGCGTGAACGCGATGGTGCTCAAACGGATGAGCACGGGCGTCCTCGTGGTCGACGGCGCCAACCGCATCCGCCAGCGCAATGACGCGGCCGCGCGTCTGCTCGGGCGCGTGCCGGAAGGGGTCGACCAGCTGCTCGCCATTTCGCCCGAGCTCGCCCAGCGCCTCGACGACTGGCGCGCCGACGGCCGCGACGAGCGCCATGCGCTGCAGTTCGGGCCCGAATCGCCGCCGGTGATCCCGCGCTTCGTGCGCTTCGGCTCGGCCGGCGACGACCTCACGCTGGTCTTCCTCGACGACGTCAGCGTGGTCACCCGTCATGCGGAGCAGCTCACGCTGAACTCGCTCGGTCGGCTCTCGGCCAGCATCGCGCACGAGATCCGCAATCCGCTCGCCGCGATCCGCTATGCCGCGGAGCTGCTCGGCGAATCGCCCGCGCTGGTGGACGAGGAACGTCGGCTGGTCGAGATCATCCGCGGTCAGTGCGGGCGGATGAACGGCATCGTCGACAACATCCTGCTGCTAGCGCGACGCGAACGCTCGCGGCCCGAGCGGGTCGAGTTGGCCGGCTGGGTCCGCGAGTGGGTCGCAGAGTTCCGCGCCACGAACCAGATCGGCGAGGACTGCGTCGAAGTCTTGGTCGACCGCGAGCCGCTGCCGGCCATGGTCGACCCGGGCCAGTTGCGCCAGGTGCTGTGGAACCTGGTGCAGAACGCCCGTCGCTACGGCCGCGACGAAACCGGTCGTGCGCACGTCAGCCTCTACGTGCGCGAACTCGAAGGCGCGCGCCCGGCGGTCGAGGTCATCGACACCGGACCGGGCATCCCGCACGACCGCGCACTGCTGATATTCGAGCCGTTCCAGACCTCCAGCGACCACAGCACCGGCCTCGGTCTGTACATCGCGCGCCAGCTCTGCGAGGCCAACCTCGGGCGTCTCGACTACGTCGAGCGTCCCGGCGGGGGCGCCTGTTTTCGCATCACGCTGGCCGCACCGGGCGCTTGACCGCCGACCGCGGATGGCCTGGGGCACGTGCCCCTATTCTGTCGAGCCGGCCTTGGCCGGCTCGAATCCCCGCGCGAAGGCGCCGATCAGCCCGAGCGAGGCAAGCCTCGCTCTACAGACCCAGGGCCCCCAGGCGGCGAGGCAAGCCTCACCCGACATGGCTCCGACGATCCCGTAGAGCCGGCCTTGGCCGGCTCGAATCATTGCGCGAAGGCGCCGATCAGCCCGAGCGCAGCAAGCCTCGCTCGACAGACCCACGGCCCCCAGGCGGCGAGGCGAGCCTCACCCGACATGGCTCCGACGATCCGGTAGAGCCGGCCTTGGCCGGCTCGAATTTCCTGCGCGAAGGCGCCGATCAGCCCGAGCGAGGCAAGCTGCACGCTGCAGGTTCCGTTGATGCATGACCGCGCACGCTCGCCTTCCGCAAATCCCCGCTCGGCGGGCACGGGACGGGATCACCGCGACGACGGTCGGAGGGGACCATCCTGTCTCAGGCCATCATGCGCTTCGCTAAAGTCCCGCCATTCCCCACTCCGCGCCGCGCATGACCCGACCTCCCCGCGCCCTCGTCGTCGACGACGAACCGGACATCCGCGAACTGCTGGTCCTGACGCTCGGACGCATGGGCCTGCACGTCGATGCCGCCGCCACCCTCGGCGCGGCCGTCGACCGCCTCGGGGAAGCCGACTATGCCTTCTGCCTGACCGACATGCGCCTGCCGGACGGCAGCGGCCAGGAGCTGGTCGAGTTCGTCGCGCGCCAGCATCCGACGATGCCGATCGCGGTCATTACGGCCTACGGTAGTGTCGACGCCGCCGTGCTGGCACTGAAGTCCGGCGCCTTCGATTTCGTCTCGAAGCCGCTCGACCTGCCGGCACTACGGCGCCTGGTCGAGCAGGCCCTCAAGCTCGCCGGGCACGGGCGCGACGAGGCCCCCGGCCGCACCCGCCTGCTCGGCGATTCACTGGCGATGCAGCAGGTCCGGCAGCTGGTCGCCAAGGTCTCGCGCAGCCAGGCGCCGGTGTTCATTTCCGGCGAATCCGGCGTCGGCAAGGAACTGGTCGCACGGATGATCCACGAGCAGGGGCCGCGCCGCGCCGGCCCGTTCGTGCCGGTCAACTGCGGCGCGATCCCCGGCGAGCTGATGGAGAGCGAGTTCTTCGGCCACGTCCGGGGCAGCTTCACCGGCGCTCACGCCGACAAGGAAGGCCTGTTCCAGGCCGCGAACGGCGGCACGCTGTTCCTCGACGAGGTCGCCGAGCTGCCGCTGCCGATGCAGGTGAAGCTGCTGCGCGTGATCCAGGAGAAAGCCGTGCGCGCCGTCGGCGGCCGCCAGGAAATCCCCGTGGACGTTCGGATCCTCTCGGCCACGCACAAGCCGCTGGCCGCGCTGGTCGAGTCCGGCGCCTTCCGCCAGGATCTCTATTACCGCATCAATGTGATCGAGCTTCGGGTGCCGCCGCTGCGCGAACGGCACGAGGACATCCCGCAGATTGCGGCCCACATTCTCGACCGGATCGCACCCGACTGGGGCCTCGAGCGGCCAACGCTGTCGCAGGCGGCGCTCGAGGCGCTGATGGCTTATGACTTCCCCGGCAATGTGCGCGAGCTCGAGAACATCCTGGAACGGGCCGTCGCGCTGTGCGACGGCGCCCGCATCGAGCCCGCGGACCTGCACCTGCCGAGCAACGGTCCGAGCCTGAGCGCAACGGGTGCCGCGTCGGGCGTGACCTCGGTTGCGGTTGCGGCGGAATCCAACGTGGCATCCCCACCCGCAACGCATGGGCCGACGGTGCCCGCAGCCAGTGCAGCAGGCGGCCGCGAGGCGCCGGTGCCGAGCTCGCTGGTCGACTACGTCGAGAACCTCGAACGCGACGCGATCATGAAGGCGCTCACCGAGACCCGCTGGAACAAGACCCAGGCCGCCAAGCGCCTCGGCATCACCTTCCGCGCGCTGCGCTACAAGCTGAAAAAGCTTGGCATCGACGATTGAAGCGCTAAGCGTTTGCTCTCGCCTGCACGAGGCCCTGTAGCGCGCGGCTTGCCGCGCGCAGAGAGGACCGAGGCGGAGCGATCGCTCTCGCCTGCACGATGCCCTGTAGCGCGCGGCTTGCCGCGCGCGGTGTCCCCGAACGACGCGAAGATCGCGAACGCGCGTACGCCAGCCCCTGGCAAGCCAGGCGCGACAGACCCGAGGCAAGGCGCCCGCCCTCGCCTGCACGAAGCCCTGTAGCGCGCGGCTTGCCGCGCGCCAGAGGGTGCCGCATCGCGCTCTGACCTGCCACGTCACAAAGTGACGCGGCTAGAGCAGGCGGGTCGACCGGGCCAAACGTGGCGCCGTCCACATTTCTGTTCAGCATCGGCGCAGAACCATCCCCCGCCGGCGCCAGGAAGCCACCATGAGCGGGCTTGGCCGGCGACCTGTCTCACCAGGACTCAGGGCAGCACCGAAGGCCATGAGCCTCTGCCACACGCCGGCTTCCGGCACCCGCCCCCGTCGGAGCCACCCGAAGAACGGCCATCATCCCGGCGCCACGCAAGCCCTCTTGGCACGGATCGTGCATACTCTGAAGCGTCCGCTGAACGCCGGTCCCACGGCCGGATCCAGCCATGGAACGGGCAGGCGGATAGCGCAAGGACCTTGGTCAACACAAACTCAAGAGGGAACCCCATGAAGAAGATGCAAGGCTTCACCCTGATCGAGCTGATGATCGTCATCGCGATCCTCGGCATCCTGCTCGCCATCGCCATCCCGGCCTACCAGGACTACACCGTCCGCGCCCGCGTGTCGGAAGGTCTGAACCTCGCCACCTCGGTGAAGTCGGCCGTCAGTGAGACCCGGCTCAACTCGTCGGCTGGTACGTGGCCGGCCACGAATGCCGCGGCCGGCGTATCGGCGACGATCGCGAGCCAGGAGGTCCAGAACATCCAGGTTGGTGCGAACGGCGTGATCACGATCCGTTACAACGCGATCGGCGGGCGCGTAGCGTCCGGTCAGACGATCATTCTGACCCCCACGGTCGTTGCCGCGGGCGGTTCCGTGCAGTGGTCCTGCAACCAGAACAAGGGTTTCGGATCCACGGGTACGGTCCCGCAGCAGTTCGTTCCGGCCTCCTGCCGTCCGTAATCCGCACCACGCGTTTGTGCGATACCGAGGGCCGCCGCAAGGCGGCCCTCGTCGTTTCCGTGCGGCCAGGGCCGTTCCGCACGCTCCGACGCTGGGCCGCGATCCCCGTCGCACGGCCCGGCAATTGGCACGCCATTTGCATCCTGCCTTGCGACACGGCGCGGCCCGACGGGCCGCCCGAGTCTCACCCACGGAGCGTCGACCCGATGCGAGACCCAGTGCGCGGATTCACGCTGATCGAGCTGATGATCGTGATCGCGATCCTCGGCATCCTGCTCGCCATCGCCATCCCGGCCTATCAGGACTACACCATTCGCACGCGGCTGTCGGAGGGGCTGAACCTGGCCACCAGCGCCAAGGGCGCGATCAGTGAATTGCGTCTGCAGTCGCAGTCGGGCACGTGGCCATCGAGCAACGCGGCGGCCGGCATTCCGAACACGATCGACAGCAGCGTGGTCGCGGGTCTGACCGTCGGGGCCGGGGGCGTGATCACGATCAGCTTCAACGCGATGGCCGGACGCGTCGCGCAGGGCGACACGATCACGCTGACACCGACCTACCGCGCCAGCAGCGGCGTGATCGAATGGAGTTGCAACGGCAACAAGGGCTACGGCACGCCGGGTAGCGTGTCGACGGTCCTGCTACCGGCGTCGTGCCGCCCCTGATCAGGGGTTCGAGCGGCGTATTCACTCCGGCCATCGACACCGGACCGGCGCGGCGCGCGATCAAGTCGTTACGCGCTCCTCAACCCGCCACCGACCGGCAGATCGTCGCCCGCGATCGAACCGGGTCTCCTGCCATTCGCGACTCGTCCGCCGCCGGCGGTCGTCGCCAGGCTGCCGCGCCCGTCGGGCCCCGCGGTGTTGGGGCGAAGCTCCGCTAGCATGGCGAACCGCGCCCGGCCCGCTGGTCCTCGCCCATGCCTGAAGCAACCACGCTCGCGAGTGATCGCGCTCCCTGCACGTTCGATTCCACCGCCTCCGGAACACCGTGGCGCACCCGCTGGCTCGCGTTGGGGGTGTTACTGGCGGCGCTCGTGGCCACCGCGCTCGCCTACCGGCCGGGACTCGACGGCCCTTTGCTGCTGGACGACTTCGACAATCTCGCGCCGGTCGCGCAATACCTCGAAGGCCGCCTCGAAGCGCATCGCGTGGTGTTCGGGAATCAGTCGGGACCGCTCGGTCGCCCTGTGGCCATGGCGAGCTTCCTGCTGGACGCCGTCTGGTTCGGCAATGATTCGACCGCAGCCAAACGCACCAATCTCCTGATCCATCTCGCCTGCGGCTGGCTGGTCTTTCTGCTCGCGCTCCGCGTACTTGGGCGCACGCCACGGGCAACATCGAATCCGCAGCTCCTGGCGGCCCTGATCGCCGGCCTTTGGCTGCTCATGCCGATCCATGTGAGCAGCGTGCTGTATCTCGTCCAGCGCATGGCGCTGCTGTCGGCCTTCTTCGTGTTGGCGGGACTGCTCTGGTACGTGGTTTTTCGCGAGCGCATCGCGCAAGGCCGCAGTGGCAGCCTCGCACTGTGGCTGGGCCTGCCCGCGTTCGCGGCACTGGCCGCGCTATCGAAGGAGAACGGCGTGCTGCTGCTGCCGCTTGCGTCACTCATCGAGTGGTGCTGCTTCCGACCGGGGGCCGGCGAGCGACGTCCACGATCCGTGCTGGCGCTGCACGGGCTGTTCGTCGGCATCCCCACTCTGGTCGGCCTCGCAGTGCTCACGCTGCGACCCGAGTGGTTGCTCGCCGGCTACGAGGGTCGCCATTTCACGCTCGGCGAGCGGCTGCTGACCCAGCCGCGGGTGCTCTGGGACTACGTTCGCAACGTGCTGCTGCCACACGTACCGAGCCTAGGCCTCTTTCACGATGCCTACCCGCCGTCGACGGGGCTGCTGTCGCCGAAATCCACCCTCGTCGCAATCGCCGCATGGCTCGCCGTGATCGTCGCGGCCATCATGCTGCGGGCGCGCCGACCCTTGTTCACGTTCGGCGTCGGTTTCTTTCTGATCGGCCACGCGGTCGAGTCGACGGTGCTGCCGCTCGAAATCTACTTCGAGCATCGAAACTATCTGCCCGCCGTGGGTCTGTCGTTCTGCGTCGCAGCCGTGATCCTTGCGATCGCCGAGCGCTTGCCGCGCACGACACGGGCCTTCCGCGTCGTCGGCTTGGTGTTGTCGATCGCAGTTCCAACGGTCCTCGGCCTCGCCACCTTCGGCCGTGCCCAGGTCTGGTCGAGCGAAACCAGTCTGTATCTGCAGGAGCTCCACTTCAACGGTGATTCCCCTCGGCTGCGCAGCATGCTCGCAAGTCACGCGATCCAGGCAGGTGCTTTCGATGAAGCCATCCATCACATCGAAGCCGCCGAGGTTGGCTATCGCGGTCGCCATCGCATGGCGACTGCCTTGTGGATGGTCGCTGCCCACTGCACTGGCGATCACCCGCTCGACGCGGCGCTCGCCGGACGTTTGGCGGACGCGGCGACCGAGCCCGTGGATTTCCTCGCCATGATCGGGCTCGGCCTGGTCCAGCAGCTTGCGGCGGACGGGCGCTGCACGACGGTCGATCTTGCTGGGCTGGCCGACCTCCTGGAACCCTGGGCCATGCGCGAGACGCTGACCGCGTCCCGCCAGCCGGTTTGGCAGAGCCGTCTCCAACTCGCCCGAATCAATGCCGGCATCGAGCGATTCGATCGCGCATTACCGCTCGCGCAATCGGCCTTCGAGGGTTCCGGCCGCAATCCCTACATCGGCCTGCTGCTGTTCCAGTTGCACATGAGTCATGACGGCCGCGAAGCTGCGGCGACGCTGCTACCAGAGCTGGAGGCGGCAACCGGCCGCGGGGATCGCACCTACGACGCCGCGGTGGAGGGCTTTCGGCGGGCCCTTGCCGGCGACACGGACAGGCCATCCGAATGAGCTCCGAAACACCCTATCTGATCTTTGGCGCCCCGGCCCTCGGCGAGGAGGAACTGGCGGAAGTCATCGCCTGTGTTCGTTCGGGCTGGCTCGGCACCGGCCCACGGGTGAAGCGCTTCGAGGCCGACTTCGCCGCCTACAAAGGCGTGGCCCCCGAGCTCGCGGCCGGGGTCAACTCGTGCACCGCCGCGCTCCACGTCAGCATGGTTGCGGCGGGGCTCGATCCGGGCGCCGAAGTCATCACCACCCCGATGACCTTCTGTGCCACCGTCAACGCGATCATCCACGCGGGGCTGACGCCGATACTCGCCGACGTGGATCCAGTGACCCAGTGCATCGACCCGCGCGCGATCGAAGCCGCAATCACACCGCGCACGCAGGCCCTCATTCCGGTGCATTTCGCCGGCCGGCCTTGCGACATGGACGCGATCATGGCGATCGCAGCGAAGCACCACCTCGTCGTGATCGAAGACTGCGCCCACGCGATCGAGACCGAGTACCGCGGCCGCAAGGCCGGCACCTTCGGCGACTTTGGGTGTTTCAGCTTCTACGCGACCAAGAACGTCGCGGCCGGCGAAGGCGGAATGATCCTCGCGCGCGACCCGCAGCGGATCGCGCGCGCCCGGATCCTGGCGCTGCACGGCATGTCGAAGGATGCCTGGCACCGTTTCAGCGACAAGGGCTACAAGCATTACGACGTCGTCGAGGCCGGCTTCAAGTACAACATGATGGACCTGCAGGCCGCGCTCGGCATCCACCAGCTGGCAAAGGTGGAGCGTCACTGGCAGCGACGGCTCGAGATCTGGAATGCGTATCTCGGCGCCCTCGACGATCTGCCGATCGAACTGCCGGCGCCGTTCGAGCCGGATACCCGCCACGCGCTACATCTCTTCACCGTCGGCGTCGAACGCGAACGCTGCGGCCTCGATCGGGATGAACTGATCCTGCGTCTGCATGACGC
>CALDVP010000052.1 GCA_937924195.1 uncultured Lysobacterales bacterium | reverse complement strand
GACGACATCGACGCGGCCTGCGGCCAGCTCGTTGGCCAGGTTCTCGACCGGACACGCCGTTCGCGCGAGTTCAAGGCGCGGATCGAGGACGCACTCGATGCGGCCTGAAGCGCTCATCCTCGCATGGCTCGTCGCCCTCGCACTGTCGGCCTGCAGCACTGCTGCGCCGCGATCGACGGCCTCGGCCCCGGGATCGGCGCCGAGCCCGGCCGAAGTGCAGGTCGGCCTGGCGCAGGGCTATCTGCGTCAGGGCAGGCTCGACATCGCGATGGACCGCGCCAATCGCGCGTTGGCCCTCGATCCGCGCCTGCCGGCGGCACATACGGTCGCCGCCGTCATCTACCAGCGCGTGGGCGACGACGAGTCGGCGGGGCGCCACTACGCGCGGGCCGTCGAGCTGGCGCCCCGCAGCGGCGATGTCCTGAACAACTACGGCGCCTTCCTGTGCGGTCGCGGGGACTTCGAGCGCGCCGATGCGCTGTTCGACCGAGCGGTCAAGGATCCGTTCTACCGCACGCCGTCGGTCGCCCTCGCCAACCGTGGCAGCTGCGCAGTGAAGGCCGGTCGACTCGACGACGGCGAGCGCTGGCTGCGGGCCGCGCTGGACATCGAACCGGGCAGCGGCGATGCCTTGCTCGCGCTGGCGAGCCTGTCGCGGGTGCGCGGTGACGACCTGCGCGCGCGGGCCTTCGTCGAGCGTTACTTCGCCGCAGCGCCGGCCAGCCCGGAAGCTTTGCGGCTGGCGATCGACATCGAAGAACGCCTCGGCAATCGCCGAGCAGCGGATGAATACAGGGCGCGGTTGCGTCGGGAGTTCCCCGATTCGGCGGCTGCACGGCTCGAAGACGGAACCAGGCCATGACCAGAAAGAAACGTCGCGGGCGTCGGCAGCACTCCCTGCCGCTCGAGTCCGCCCGGACAATCGATGCGATCCGCGGTGCGGACGGGGCGCTACCGGCTGCAGCCGCGAGCGAGCGTGATCAGTCGGATCGTCGGCAGGGCAACACTCGACGCAACGACGCGACGGCCGCCTCAGGGTCTGCACTGAGCGGTGTCGACGCGCCCGTCACCAGGGAGCCGGGGATGTCCTCGATCGAGCCTGCATTCGACTCTGGTGAGCCGCAGCATCGCGAGAGCGACACCGCAGCTGCCCGTGGTCAAGCGGCGACCGAGCAAGCGGGGTTCTCATCGGCGAGCGACGATGCGCTTGCCGCCGTGGGCGATGCATCGACCGTGGCGGCCGAGCGGGCGCTGGACGCGGTCCATTCGACCCCGGTCACGTCCGTTGCGCCGACGGCCGTGATCCTCGGCGCTGACATCGCCGTCGGTGACGTCGGTTCCCTCGGTGCGCGGCTGCGGGCCGCGCGCGAAGCCCGGGGGCTGACCCGTGAGGCGCTCGCCATCCTGGCCCGGATTCCGCTGTCGGTCATCGGTCGCCTCGAGGCCGGGGATCTCGCCTCGCTCGGCGCGCCGATCTATGTCCGAGGCTTCCTGCGCTCGTATGCACGGGCCGTGGGCGTGCCCGAGGTCGTCGTCGAGGCTGCGATGCGCGACGTCCGAATCGAGGAGCCCGTGCTCGTCGTCAACGACGCGGCGAGCGTCGGCGACCGCTTCGCTGCGCGATACAAGAATCCGCTGGTATACGCGCTGCTGACCCTGGTCGTGGTGGTGCCGCTGGTGTTCCTCGCGACGCCGCAGTCGAGTCGGGATGCGGGGCCGGCCTTCGCGCCGCTCGATGTGGAGCTTCCGGCGTCGAATCGCGCGACGGCTGCCGGCGGGCCAGTTCCCGATGCGCCCGATGCATCGGCCGCACCCGCGCCGGCCGCCTTGCCTCCGGCGCCGGTCATGGCCTCGATGGCGCCGATCCCCTCGCCGTTGGTGCCGCCGCGTCCGATCGGCGCCTCCGTGCTCACACTGCGAGTCAGCGAGCCGAGCTGGATCGAGTTGACCGGCACCGACGGCCGTCGGCTCGAGTATGCGCAATTGCAGCCAGGCACCGTCCGCGAGTATGTGCTGGACGGCGGCGCCGATCTCGTCGTTGGCAACGTGCCGGGCGTCGTCGCTACGCTGAATGGACGCCCGATCGACCTGAACGCCGTCGCCAACCGCAACGTCGCGCGCTTGCGCGTCGGCGACGCGTCGGCCGCGGCTGGGCAATAATCGCGCGCTGTCGTCAGACGCCGTCTCGGCCCTGTCCGGGCGGCGGCGCCTTTGTCATGAACTGGATGTGAGATGGCTTTCAACGAATTCGACGAATACGAGACCAGCGAAAAGGTCCGCGACTGGCTGAGGCGCAATGCGGCATCGATCGTGGGCGGCGTGCTGCTCGGCATCGGCGGCCTGTGGGCGTGGCATGCATGGCAGGACAGCCAGGCCGCACAGCGCGAGCGGGCCGAGGCTGCCTATCGGCAACTGGCCGAGGCGCTCGCTCCGGGGGCTGCTCCGGAGCTTGCGGCCGAGGTGGAGGCGCGCTCGCGGCGATTGCGCGAGGAGTTCGGGGCGACGCCGTTCGCGACGCTCGGTGCGCTGCTCGAAGCGCGGATCGCGGTGGAGAAGGGCGATCTGGCCGAGGCCGACCGCCTGCTGGCGCGGGCGCTCGAACGCAGCGAGGACGCCGCCCTGCGCGGCCTCGTGCGGCTGCGTCTCGCCGAGCTCCGGCTCGCCGAGGACAAGCCTGACGCCGCACTGGCCTTGGCCGACGCGGTGCAGGGCGCGAGCTGGCGGGCGCGCCGCGAGGGGATCCGCGGCGATGCGCTGGCGCGACTCGGTCGCGTCGAGGAGGCGCGTCGTGCCTATGACGATGCGCTCGCCGCGCTCGACGAGGGCTCGCAGGCGCGCGCGTTTCTCGCGATGAAGCGTAGCGATCTCGGCAGCGCGAGCGGCGCTGCTCCTGAGATACCCGCCGTCCCCGCCGCGCCGTCGGAGGCCGCGGACACCCCGGCGTCGGGAGCAAGCGCGGAGATGGAGTCGTGATGCGGCGCGTCGCACTCGCGGCCTGCGTCGCGCTGGCGCTCACGGGTTGCGACTGGCTCAAAATGTCCTCGCGCGACGGGGTCGAACCGCCCGCGGAACTGACCGAAGTCGCGCCGACGATCGCGGTCACCCGCATTTGGGAGCGCAACGCCGGCGAAGGTGCCGGGCGCGCCGGGCTGCGCCTCTCGCCTGCGTTCGACGGTGAGCGGCTGTTGATCTCCGATGTATCGGCGGGGGTGCTCGCGCTCGATCCTGGCAATGGCCGGACGCTCTGGGCCAACCGTGATGCGGGCGGGGTCTCGTCGAGCCCCGGGTTCGATCGCGACCTCGTGGTCGCGGGTACGCTCGAGGGCGAGGTCATCGCGATCTCGCGCAGCACAGGCGCTACCGTGTGGAAGACGCGCGTGACCTCCGAAGTCATCGCTCGGCCGGCGGTCAGCGCGAGCGCGGTCGTGGTCCGTAGCAACGATGGCCGTGTGTTTGGGCTCGACCCGGCCGACGGCCGTCGCAAGTGGGTCTTCGACCGCTCGGTGCCGCTGCTCTCGCTGCGCGGCAACGCCCCACCGCTGATCGTCGGTAACACCGTACTGGTGCCGTTCGACAACGGGCGCCTGTTCGCCCTCGATCTCGACCAGGGCACGGTGCTCTGGGAGCAGGCCATCGCGCAGCCCGAGGGTCGTACCGAACTCGAACGCATGGTCGACATCGACGGCCCGGTGCAGACGGACGGTTCCCTGGTCTTCGCTGCGACCTACCGTGGCCAGGTCGCGGCAGTCAGTCTCGAGTCGGGTCGGCCGTTGTGGAACCGAGACGTCTCGGCCTTCGGCGGTGTCGCCAAGTCCGACGGGGTTGTGGTCCTCGCCGATGCGACCGGCACCGTGTTGGCCCTCGACGCGCGCAATGGTTCGGCGCTGTGGTCGCAGAAGGCGCTCGCCAATCGCTTCCTGTCGACCCCGGCCGTGGTCGGACGGCACGTCGCGGTCGGTGATCTCGAGGGCTGGGTGCACTTCCTGGCGCTCGATGATGGCGCGCTCGCGTCGCGCGTTCGGCTCGGCAAGGCGCCGATCCGCGGCGAGCCGGTGGTCGCCGGCGACGTCGTCTATGTCCAATCGACCGAAGGCCGGGTCGGCGCTTGGCGGGTGGGCGGCTGACGCCCCGGGCCACGGAGATGCCCGCGATGCTCCCGGTCGTCGCGCTCGTCGGCCGGCCCAACGTCGGTAAGTCGACGTTGTTCAACCAGCTGACGCGGACCCGCGACGCCGTCGTTGCGGACCGACCCGGCGTGACCCGGGATCGCCATTACGGAGTCTGCCGAGAGGGCGCGCGGGCCTTCGTCGTGGTCGATACCGGAGGGCTGTACGGCGATGGCGATGAGCTCGCCGATCTGACCTTCGGGCAGGCCGAGGCCGCAATCGACGAGGCCGACGTGATCGTGCTCGTCGGTGACGCCCGGGACGGCCTCATGCCCGGCGACCGTCGCATCCTGGACGAGGCCCGGCGCCGCGCCAAGGCACTGGTGGTCGCGGTCAACAAATCCGACGCCGCGGATGCGCTCGTCACGCTGGCCGAGTTCGCGCCGCTCGGAGTCGACCCGACGCTGGCGGTGTCTGCGGCGCACCGTCGCGGCCTCGACGCGCTGGTGGCCGCGGTGGTTGCGCGCTTTCCCGCGCCCGTCGTCGGCAGCGCCGAGGAACGCGAGCCGGCGCCCGGCGATGCCATCCGGCTCGCGATCATCGGGCGCCCGAACGTCGGCAAGTCGACCCTCGTCAACCGCCTGCTCGGCGAGGAGCGCGTGATCGTCTCCGACGTCGCCGGCACCACGCGCGACGCGATCGAGGTGCCGCTCGAGCGCGACGGCCAGCACTTCGTGCTGATCGACACGGCCGGCGTCCGCCGCCGCGCCCGCGTCGAGGACGAGGTCGAGAAGATCAGCGTGATCAAGACCCTCGCCGCGATCGAGAGCGCCGAAGTCGTGATCGTGATGCTCGACGCCAGCGAGGGCGTCACCGACCAGGACGTCACCGTGCTCGGGCACGCGCTCGAGGCCGGGCGCGGCATCGTCGTCGCGCTCAACAAGTGGGACGGACTCGATGCCTACCAGCGCCAGCGCTGCGAATCCGAGCTCGAGCGCCGGCTCGACTTCGTCGCCTGGGCGCCGCGCGTGACGATCTCGGCGCGCCACGGCTCCGGCCTGCGCGAGCTGATGGATTTCGTCGGCCGCGCGGCGCGCTCGGCGCGCTTCGAGGCCGCTGCCGGCGAGATCACCCGCGCGATCGAGGCCGCGGTCGCGGCCTACCAGCCGCCGCTGGTGCGCGGCAAGGCCCCGAAGCTGCGCTACGCCCACCTCGGCGGACACCGGCCGCTGCGGGTCGTGATCCACGGCTCGCGGCTCGCGCACCTCGCCGAGGGCTACAAGCGCTACCTCGAGAACTTCCTGCGCAAGCGCTACCGGCTGGTGGGCACGCCGATCCGGCTCGACTGGCGCGAGGGCAGCAATCCCTTCGAGGGCAAGCGCAACGAGCTGACCGAGCGCCAGCAGCGCAAGCGTCAGCGGCTGATCCGCCACGCCAAGCGACGCTCGCGTTGATCGACGGGACGGCCGAGGCGATGACGGACGGCGGTCCGAGGGAGATCGACGCCGAGCAGGCAAGGGCCGCGCTTGCTGCGGGCGCCGTGCTGGTCGACGTGCGCGAGCCGGGCGAGTGCGCGTTGGCGCCGATCGCGGGCGCAGTCGAGCTGCCGCTGTCGCGGATCGACGAGGCGCCGGCATGGCTTTGCGATCGCGCAAAACCGGTGGTGTTGATCTGTGCAATGGGGGTGCGCTCGCGGCTCGCAGCGGCGCGCCTTTCGGAGATCGGGTTCGCGAACGTGGCCTCCGTCGCCGGCGGTCGCGCGGCTTGGGATGCCGCCGGCGGATCTTCGGGACGCGACGACGCGCTCGATGGCTGGGAGCGCCAGCGCTACGCGCGCCACCTCGTGCTGCCCGAGGTGGGCGCCGCGGGCCAGCGCCGACTGCGCGAGGCCACCGTGCTGCTGGTCGGCGCCGGTGGCCTCGGTTCGCCGGTGGCGCTCTACCTCGCGGCGGCGGGAATCGGACGGATCCGGATCGTCGATCCGGACCGGGTCGATGCCAGCAACCTGCAACGCCAGGTGCTGCACGGCGAGGCCGGCATCGGGCGTCCGAAGGTCGAGTCGGCCGCGGCGGCGATCGCCGCGCTGAATCCCCGGGTCGCGGTCGAGCCAGTGGCTTCGCTGCTCGATGCCGCCAATGCCGACACGCTGCTCGACGGCGTCGCGGTCGCGATCGATGGCAGCGACAACTTCCTCGCGCGCGAGGCGCTCAACGCGGCCTGCGTGCGGGCCGGTGTGCCGATGGTCTCGGCGGCGATCGAGCGTTTCCGTGGCCAGCTCTCGGTGTGGTGGCCGGCGGCCCCGGAGCGCTCCGACGCGCCGTGCTGGGCCTGCGTCTTCCCGACTCCGGACGATGCCATCGACCCGCCCAATTGTGCCGAGGCCGGCGTGCTCGGCGTGCTGCCGGGCATCCTCGGCAGCCTTGAGGCGAGCGAGGCGATCAAGCTCGTGCTCAGGATTGGCGAGCCGCTGGTCGGCCGCCTGCTGCTCGTCGACGCCCTCGGCACTCGTTTCCGCGAAGCCCGCGTCCTGCGGGATCCGGCGTGCCGGGTCTGCGGCGGTCGCGAAGGAGCGGGGGCGCGGGCGAGGCCGGACACTACAATCATGCGATGACCGCCCGCATCCTCGATGGCAAGCGCATCGCCGATGGCGTCCTCGACCACCTGCGGCGTCGCGTCGTCGACCGGGTGGCGGCAGGCTTGCATGCGCCGGGGCTCGCAGTGATCCTCGTCGGCGATGACGCGGCTTCCGCTGTGTACGTGCGCAACAAGCGCCGCGCGTGCCGCCAGGCCGGCTTCGTCTCGTCCGACCACGACCTTCCATCCGACACGCCGGAATCGACGGTCGCGGCGCTGATCGACCGGCTCAACGACGATCCGGTGATCGACGGCATCCTGCTGCAGTTGCCGCTGCCGCCGCACATCGACGCCCACGCGCTGATCCACCGGATCCGGCCCGACAAGGACGTCGACGGTTTCCACCCCGAGAACATCGGCCGGCTGGCCCTGCGCCAGCCGGGACTGCGGCCGTGCACGCCCAAGGGCATCATGAACCTGCTTGCGCATACCGATCGCACGGTGCGCGGCCGGCACGCGGTCGTGGTCGGCGCGTCGAACCACGTCGGTCGGCCGATGGCGCTCGAGCTGCTGCTGGCCGGCTGCACGGTGACGATCTGCCATCGTTTCACCGCCGACCTCGCGCGCCATGTCGGCGAGGCCGAGATTCTGGTCGTCGCGGTCGGTAAGCCGGGGCTGGTGCGCGGTGAGTGGGTGCGACCCGATGCCATCGTGATCGACGTCGGCATCAATCGCTCGGCCGACGGGGGACTGGTGGGCGACGTCGATTTCCCGGTGGCGGCGCAGCGGGCGTCGTGGATCACGCCGGTACCGGGCGGGGTCGGGCCGATGACGGTTGCGATGCTGATGCAGAACACGCTAGAGGCGCAGCTGCTTCGTAGCGGCGCCTGAGCTGCGGGGCACCCGGCCGGGAGCTGTTGTTAGGTTCGCTATACTGCCGAGCTTCCCAAGGCCGGAGCCGCGCGGATGCGCCTGCTGACCGAAGCGCTGACCTTCGATGACGTCTCGCTGGTCCCGGCCGAGTCGAACGTCCTGCCCAAGGACGTCTCGACCAGCACCAGCCTCACCCGCGGCATCGCGCTCAATATCCCGGTGGTCTCCGCGGCGATGGACACCGTCACCGAGGCCCGGCTCGCGATCACGATGGCGCAGCACGGCGGCATCGGAATCATCCACAAGAACATGCCGCCGGAACGGCAGGCTGCCGAGGTGCGCCTGGTCAAGAAGTTCGAGGCCGGCGTGATCCGCGATCCGATCACGGTGACGCCGGACACCAGCATCCGCGACGTCATCGCAATCACGCGGGCGCGCAACATCTCTGGCGTGCCGGTGGTAGCCGGCGAGGAACTGGTCGGAATCGTCACTTCGCGCGATCTGCGCTTCGAGACCCAGCTCGACGCCCCGGTGTCGACGATCATGACCCCGAAGCCGCGCCTCGTCACCGTACCCGACGGCGCAAGTGACGAGGCGGTGCTGGCGCTGCTGCACAAGCACCGGATCGAGAAGGTGCTGGTCGTCAACGACCAGTTCGCGCTGCGCGGCCTGATCACGGTCAAGGACATCCAGAAGGCGCGCGACAATCCCAACGCATGCAAGGATGAGGCCGAGCGTTTGCGCTGTGGCGCCGCAGTCGGTGTCGGTGGCGACACCGAGGCGCGGGTCGAGCGGCTGGTCGAAGCTGGCGTCGATGTGATCATCGTCGACACAGCCCACGGGCACTCGCGTGGTGTGATCGAGCGCGTCGCGTGGATCAAGCGCCAGTATTCGACGCTGCAGGTGATCGGCGGCAACATCGTGACCGGCGATGCGGCGAAGGCGTTGGTCGATGCGGGCGCCGACGGCGTCAAGGTCGGCGTCGGCCCGGGTTCGATCTGCACCACGCGCATCGTGGCCGGCGTCGGCGTGCCGCAGATCACCGCGGTCGCGATGGTCGCCGAAGCGCTGGCCGGGACCGGCGTGCCGCTGATCGCCGACGGCGGCATCCGTTACTCGGGCGACATCGCCAAGGCCATCGCCGCCGGCGCCTCGTGCGTGATGATCGGCGGGATGTTCGCAGGCACCGAGGAAGCGCCCGGCGAGGTCGAGCTGTACCAGGGCCGCTCGTACAAGAGCTACCGCGGCATGGGCTCGCTCGGCGCGATGCAGGGCGGCTCGAAGGACCGCTACTTTCAGGACGCGGCCGACGCCGACAAGCTGGTGCCGGAAGGGATCGAGGGCCGCGTGCCGTACCGCGGCCCACTCGGCAACATCATCCACCAACTCGTCGGCGGACTGCGGGCCTCGATGGGCTACGTCGGCTGCGCGACGATCGACGAGATGCGCGCGAAGCCGCGCTTCGTGCGGGTGACGTCGGCCGGCATCCGCGAGAGCCACGTCCACGACGTCGCCATCACCAAGGAAGCACCGAACTACCGGTTGGAGTGAGCGCGCCCATCGCGCGCGGGAAATGGCGAATGGGAGAGCACCGCCCGGCGCTGTGCCCTTTTGTGCCCTCCGATTCGCATCCGCCTCTGGCCATTCGCCCCCAATGACCGACATCCACGCCGACAAGATCCTGATCCTCGATTTCGGGGCGCAGTACACGCAGCTGATTGCCCGGCGGATCCGCGAGATCGGGGTCTACTGCGAGATCTGGGCATGGGACCACGATCCCGCAGACATCGCGCGCTTCGCACCCCGCGGCATCGTGCTTTCCGGTGGGCCGGAATCGACCACCGAGCCGGGCTCGCCGCGCGCGCCGGATGAGGTCTACGCCGCCGACGTGCCGATTCTCGGCATTTGTTACGGCATGCAAACGATGGCGGTCCAGCTCGGCGGGCGGGTCGAGAGCGGTCATCATCGCGAGTTCGGCTACGCGCGCGTCGCGGTGCGCGGCGAGTGCCGCCTGTTCGAGGGGCTCGCCGACCGCTGGGACGGCGAGGTCCCGCAGCTCGATGTCTGGATGTCGCATGGTGATCGTGTCACCGCGTTGCCGCAGGGTTTCGCGACGGTCGGCTCCACCGACAGCGTCGAGTTCGCCGCGATGGCCGACGAGCGCCGCGGCTGGTACGGCGTCCAGTTCCATCCGGAAGTGACCCATACCACCCGGGGAGCGGACATCCTGCGTCGCTTCGTGGTCGAGATCTGCGGCTGCCGCACCCTGTGGACGCCTGCCAACATCATCGAGGACTCGATCGCGCGCGTGCGCGCCCAGGTCGGCGGCGACCGCGTGATCCTCGGCCTGTCGGGCGGGGTCGACTCCTCGGTGGTCGCGGCGCTGCTCGACCGCGCGATTGGCGACCAGCTGACCTGCGTCTTCGTCGACACGGGGCTGCTGCGCTGGCACGAGGGCGACCAGGTGATGGCCACGATGGCCGAGTACATGGGCGTCAACGTGATCCGAGTCGATGCCGCGCCGCGCTACTTCGCGGCGCTCGAGGGCGTCACCGACCCCGAGGCCAAGCGCAGGATCATCGGGCGTCTGTTCGTCGAGATCTTCGAGGAGGAGGCGGCAAAGCTCCAGGGCGTGAAATGGCTGGCGCAGGGCACGATCTACCCGGACGTGATCGAGTCGGCCGGGTCGAAGACCGGCAAGGCCCACGTGATCAAGAGCCACCACAATGTTGGCGGCTTGCCCGAGCGGATGGCACTCGGTCTGGTCGAGCCGCTGCGCGAGCTGTTCAAGGACGAGGTGCGTCGGATCGGCGTAGAACTCGGCCTGCCGCGTGAAATGGTCTATCGTCATCCGTTCCCGGGGCCCGGGCTCGGGGTGCGCATCCTCGGCGAGGTTCGTCCGGAGCACGCGGAGCTGCTGGCCCGAGCCGACCACATCTTCATCGAGGAGCTGCGGCGGCACGGCCTGTATGACCAGACCAGCCAGGCCTTCGCGGTCTTCCTGCCGGTGAAGTCGGTCGGCGTCGTCGGGGATGCGCGTGCCTACGAGTGGGTGATCGCGCTGCGCGCGGTCGAGACCGTCGACTTCATGACCGCGCACTGGGCGCGGCTGCCCTACGACTTCCTCGACCTCGTCAGCCGCCGCATCATCAACGAGCTGCGCGGCGTGAGCCGCGTCGTGTACGACGTCTCCGGCAAGCCGCCGGCGACGATCGAGTGGGAATGACGGCGCGGCATCCTCCTGGGGCGGACGCCGTCGTCGGCCATGGTCCCGCGGGGTCGTCGCCGACCGTCCCGCCGGATGTTGCGACTGCCGAAGATGCACGCTGGATGCGACGCGCCCTGCGGCTCGCAGAACTCGGCCGTGATCGCGAGGACGAAGTACCCGTCGGAGCCGTGATCGTCCGCGACGGCACGAGAATCGCCGAGGGCTGGAACCGCAATATCACCTGCCACGACCCGAGCGCGCACGCCGAGATCGTCGCGATGCGCCGGGCAGGCCGGAAGCTCGGCAACCATCGGCTGGTGGGCTGCACGTTGTACGTCACGCTGGAGCCCTGCGCGATGTGCGCGATGGCGATGGTGCACGCGCGGCTGGCGCGCGTGGTCTACGCGGCGGCTGACCCGAAGACCGGCGCGGCCGGCAGCGTATTCGATCTGCTCGAGTCGCCGCGCCACAATCATCGGGTCGTCGTGACACGCGGCGTGCTCGCGGACGAGGCGGGCATTCTCTTGCGGACATACTTCCGCGCCAAGCGTGGAAAGACGGAGTAGGGCATGGGCGACCCATTGGCGCCAACCGGCGGCAGGCTGGTCTGGATCGACCTCGAGATGACCGGGCTCGATCCGGACATCGATACGATCCTCGAGATCGCGACCATCGTCACCGATGACGAACTGGTCGAGATCGCGGAAGGGCCAGTGTTCGCGATCGCGCAGCCGTTGGCGAGGCTCGCGGCCATGGATGACTGGAACCGTACCCAGCACCGTAAGTCCGGGCTTTGGGACCGGGTGCTGGCCGAAGGACTGCCGATGGCCGAGGCCGAGCGGCGAACGCTCGAGTTCGTCTCAACGCACGTGGGGCCGGGGATCTCGCCGATCTGCGGCAACTCGATCTGCCAGGACCGTCGCTTCCTCGCGCGCCACATGCCGGCGCTCGAACGCCACTTCCACTACCGAAACCTCGACGTCAGCACGGTCAAGGAACTGGCGCGGCGCTGGGCGCCCGACGTGCTCGCCGGGCTCGACAAGGTCGGCGCGCATACGGCTCTGTCGGATATCCGCGAATCGATCGCGGAACTGCGCCACTACCGGCGCTTCATGGGCCAGCTGGGCGGGCAGGGTGCGGAGCTTTGAGCCGGGGCGGGGTGCGCTTCAGCGCACCGATATCACGGCAAAGCCATGGCCGCGAGTCGGGTTCAAGCCCTCGTGGCCCGTCGGAGCGCGTCGGGACTTCTGAACCGGTCATCCCGCGCGCTTGTGCCGTGCGAGCTTGATCCAAGTGTCGACGACGGTATCCGGATTCAGCGAGATCGACTCGATGCCCTGGTCCATCAGCCACTCGGCGAGGTCCGGGTGGTCGGACGGGCCCTGGCCGCAGATGCCGATGTACTTGCCGCGCCGGCGGCAGGCCGAGATCGCCATCGACAGCAACGCCTTGACCGCGTCGTTCCGCTCGTCGAAGAGGCGGGCGACGATGCCCGAATCGCGGTCGAGGCCGAGCGTCAACTGGGTGAGGTCGTTCGAACCAATCGAGAAGCCATCGAAATGGTCGAGGAACTGGTCCGCCAGCAGTGCGTTCGACGGCACCTCGCACATCATGATGACCTTGAGGCCATGTTCGCCGCGCCTGAGGCCATTGGCCCCGAGCACCTCGATGACCTTGGCGCCTTCGTCGACGGTGCGGACGAACGGGATCATGACCCAGGCGTTGGTGAGACCCATCGTCTCGCGTACCTTCTTCACCGCGCGGCACTCGAGCGCGAAGGCGGCCTGGAAGCTCGGGTCGACGTAGCGAGAGGCGCCGCGGAAGCCGATCATCGGGTTCTCTTCGACCGGCTCGTAGCGCTTGCCACCGATCAGGTTCGCGTATTCGTTGGACTTGAAGTCCGACAGCCGGACGATGACCGGATTCGGCGCGAAAGCCGCGGTGATCGTGGCGATGCCCTCGGCGAGCCGATCGACGTAGAAGTCGACCGGGCTGGCGTAGCCGGCCATGCGTTCATCGATGCGCGCGCGCACTTCGGCGTCCTGACGGTCGTATTCGAGCAGCGCCTGTGGATGCACACCGATGTGCGCGGCGATGATCATCTCGAGTCGCGCCAACCCGACACCGGCGTTCGGCAGCATCGCGAAATCGAAGGCGCGCTCGGGGTTGGCGACGTTCATCATGACCTTGAGCGGCGCCTCCGGCATCTGGCCGAGGTCGGTCGTGACCAGTTCGAAGGGCAGACGTCCCCCGTAGACATAGCCGGTGTCGCCTTCGGCACACGAAACCGTGACCTCGGCGGCGGATTCGAGGCGGCGCGTGGCGTCTCCGCAGCCGACGACGGCCGGGATGCCGAGCTCGCGCGCGATGATCGCGGCATGGCAGGTGCGGCCCCCGCGGTTGGTCACGATCGCCGAGGCACGCTTCATGATCGGTTCCCAGTCCGGGTCGGTCATATCGGCGATCAGCACGTCGCCCGGCTTTACACGATCCATCTCGGCGATCGAGTGCACGACGCGCGCCGGGCCCTGGCCGATCTTCTGGCCGATGGCGCGTCCCTCGGCGAGCACCGGGCCGCGCTGGCCGAGGATGTAGCGCTCGATCCGCTGCGCCGCGGCGCGCGACTTCACCGTCTCGGGGCGCGCCTGGAGGATGTAGATGCGGCCGGTGATGCCATCCTTGCCCCATTCGATGTCCATCGGACGGCCGTAGTGGCGTTCGATCGTGAGTGCGTGGCGGGCCAACGTGACGACGTCCTCGTCGGTGATGCAGAAGCGGCGCTGGTCAGTCTCGGGCACCGGCTCGACCCGGACGCGCTCGCCGACCTGGTCCGAGAACACCATGCGCTCACGCTTGCTGCCGAGTTGGCGGCGCAGGATTGGATGGTGGCCCCCCACGAGTGTCGGCTTGTGCACGTAGAACTCGTCCGGGTTCACGGCACCCTGGACGACCATCTCGCCGAGACCCCAGCTCGCAGTGATGAAAATCACGTCCGGAAAGCCCGACTCGGTGTCGATCGTGAACAACACGCCCGAGGCGCCGACGTCGGAGCGCACCATCTGCTGCACGGTCGCCGACAAGGCGACGTCGGCGTGCGCAAAGCCGTGGTGCACGCGATAGGTGATCGCGCGGTCGTTGTACAAGGAGGCGAAGACCTCCTTGACCTTCTCGACCACCTGCTCGACGCCGATGACGTTGAGAAAAGTCTCCTGCTGCCCGGCGAAGGACGCATCGGGCAGGTCTTCGGCAGTCGCCGAGGAGCGCACGGCGACCGCGATCTCGGCGCCGGCCTCCGCGCACATCTGCGCATAACCGTCGCGAATCGAGCTCTCGAGCGCGGCAGGCATCGGAGCTGCCAGCACCCAGCCTCGGATCTCGCGGCCAGCCTCCATCAGTGCGGCCACATCGTCGACGTCGAGCGTGTCGAGCCGGGCCTTGATGCGCGCAGTCAACCCGGCGCCGTCGAGGAAGGCGCGAAAGGCGCTGGCCGTGGTCGCGAAACCGCTCGGGACATCGACGCCTGCCTCGGCCAGATGCCCGATCATCTCGCCGAGCGAAGCGTTCTTGCCACCCACCTCGGGCAAGTCGGTCAGGCGCAGGCGTTTCAGCCAGAGAATCTGTTCGGACAAGTGGGGGCTCCCGGGCAGGTGGACGCGCACGCGGTGCGACGCGGACGAAGTTCGATGATCGCGGCAGGCCGGCGAATAAACAACCGCGCGCCCGAGCCGGCCGGCGCCGGTCGCGCCTACAATCGTCGGCCCGCCTTCGGATCGTGACGATGCCGAAAACGATCTTCTACATCTCCGATGGCACCGGCATCACTGCCGAGACCATCGGCCACTCGGTGATGACGCAGTTCGAAGGTGTCGCCTTCGAGGAATTGCGCATCCCCTTCGTCGATGATGCCGAGAAGGCGCACGCCGCGGTGGCGCGGATCCGCAATGCGGCTGCTGCAACCGGTCTGCGCCCGATCGTCGTCAATACCGTCATCGACCCGAGCCTGTCCGAGATCCTGGCGACCAGCGGCGCGCTGATGTTGGACGTGTTCGCCCCTTTCATCGGTCCGCTCGAGCGCGAACTTGGCGTCCGCCGCCAGCCGCGCGTCGGCAAGGCGCACGGATTGGTCAACTTCGCGCAATACGAGGCGCGCATCAATGCGACCAACTTCGCGCTGTCGCACGACGACGGGCAGGACATGAACTTCGGGGACGCCGAGTTGATCCTCGTCGGCGTGTCGCGCAGCGGCAAGACACCAACCTGCCTGTACATCGCGCTGCACTTTGGCATCCGCGCGGGCAACTATCCGCTGACACCCGACGACCTCGAACGTGGATCCTTGCCGGAACGACTCGCCGCGCACCGCAGCAAGCTCTACGGACTCACGATCGATCCGATTCGGCTGCAGCAGGTTCGGCAGGCACGCCGCCCGAACTCGCGCTACTCGACGATCGAGCAATGCCGCTGGGAGGTCGCCACGGCCGAGAAGCTGCTTCGGCGTGAGGGCATTCCGGTGCTGTCGACGACCCATACGTCGATCGAGGAGATAGCGAGCAAGGTGCTCGCGGCGCTTGGCATCCAGAAACACCTCTACTGAAGTCCGGCGTCTCGGGGCAGGCCGCCGCTGGCGGACTGTTCGCATTGCGGCGGGGCTGGTATACAGCCGTCATGTCGATTGCCAGAACACGCCAGCCGAAAGTCACCGGACGTGGGCGCTATGTCCAGCTGATGGCGCTATATGCCGACAACTACTGGCGGCTGACTCGGGTTTTCGGTCCGGACCGCCTGGGCCCCGGCGAGTACCGCTCCTCGGTTGGTGACGGCCTCGACCTCGTGCTTCGGATGGATGAGCGGCGCCCCTACACACTCGAGTTCACCTTGAGCTACGCACTCCCTGACCCGGTCAGTGGTGCGCCGGATCCGTCGGCGTCGCTGCGCCTGTATCGCGACGCTCGCCTGGCGGAGGTCCTTGCCTGTCACGGCGCGCGCCGGATCGAGGACGCCATCGGGCGCGGCGCGGGCGCCGAGGAGATCGTGTCGCATCGGTTGAGGATGAACGCCTTTCTTGGCAAGTGGCTCGAGTACCTCGAGGAACGCGGTCACTCGCGCTTCACGTTGCGGGCTGCGGACGATGCGATCGCGCGCGGGGCTTCGGGTGGTTGACCGGGAGCAGAACGCCGCTTATCCTTCTCGGCTCTCCGTGGGGCCATAGCTCAGTTGGGAGAGCGCGACAATGGCATTGTCGAGGTCGTCGGTTCGATCCCGACTGGCTCCACCAGATCTCACGTAGTGCGCAGCAACGCGCGTCCCCATCGTCTAGAGGCCTAGGACACCTCCCTTTCACGGAGGCGACCGGGGTTCGAATCCCCGTGGGGACGCCACTTTAGACTTTCAAAGGCCGCTGTGACCCAGCGGCCTTTTTCTTGCGCTGCTCGCACCGGAACCCGGGTTCGCGGCCGGAACCTCGAGCGTCCTTGCGCCGCGTATGGCGACGGGTCGCAGTCCAAGACGAGTGGGGAACCCAGGCTGGCTCATCTGCCACCATCGGCGTCCGTCATCTGCCGAGGGGTGAACCCGTGGGGAACTATGCCTGGTACGACCTCGTCGGGAACATTGGGGTTGCGCTGGTGCTGGCGGCCTACCTCGGCCTCACGCTCGGCCGGCTCGCGAGCGACCGGCCGCCGTACCTGCTGCTGAACCTCGCCGGGTCAATATTGCTGCTGGTCTCGCTGATCTTCGCTTTCAACCTGTCCGCGGTGCTGATCCAGGTGTTCTGGATCACGATCAGCCTGATCGGGCTCGCCCGTTGGGGCCATCGGCGCGGTCGGGAGTCATCCGCCGCCTGAGCGATCCGCCTTGCCGCGCCCGAGGCGCGCGGACAGGGCGTCGAGTACTGCGCGCACGGACGGCACCTCGTCCCAGTCCTCGATCGCGCGCGCGAGCCGATGCGACCAGTTGCGTGGACCGACCGTGCCGGGCACGTTGACCTGGCCCGCATGGCCGAGCAGATCCTCGACCTGCACGCCTATCAGCATCGCCGGCGTGACGGCGAGGAACCGGTGCAGGGCCGCGAGCCAGGCCTCGTCATGCTCCGGAGGTCCGGGATCGATCGAGGCTGCCCGAAGCGCGGTCACCATCGCATCAAGTTCCGCGGCGCGTTGCGCGCGCGCCTCGGGGAAGGCAGCAGGGTCGAGGTCCGCGGCCCGCCGGTGGGCGACGGCCCCTGGTAGGTCGTGGGTGCCGACGGTGACCCATGCGCGCTCCGGATAGCGTTCCGGCGATCGGAAGCTGCCGTCGTCGTCGCGCTCGAAGCGCAGCACGCGCGTCGACAGCACGCCGTGCACGGCCAGTCGTTGGCGCAACGCGGGATCGACGGTGCCGAGATCCTCGCCAACCACCAGGCAGCGATACGCGTGGCTGTCGTGCACCAGGAGGGGCAACAGTAGGGCAGACGGATAGCGGACATAGGCGCCGTCGGCCGGACGGCCGCCAGGCGGGATCCACCACAGGCGATCGATTCCCATCACGTGATCGACGCGCACCAAACCTCCGCGCCGCATCGCGGCGCGAAGCGGAGAGCGCCACGGCAAACACTCGCGCATCGCCAATCCATGCGGGCGCAACGGCGGCAGGCCCCAGTCCTGGCCGTCGCGACAGAATGGATCCGGTGGCGCACCCAGGCTGGCCTCGAGCGCAAAAGCCTCCGGCTGCGACCAGGTCTCCGCGCCGTGGCGCGCGCAGCCGAGCGGGAGGTCGTGGCCCAGGCCTAGCGCGAGCCCGGCTTCGCGCCCGCGGCGATCGGCATCGGTCGCAGCCCGCTCCAGTCGCCAGATCGCGTAACGCTCGCAATCGATGGCCGTGCCCGCGGCAGCCTTCCAACGCGCGACCGCGGCGGAATCAGGACTGCGCCAGTCGGGTGCCCAGCGCTCCCAGCAAGGAACCCGCTCGCCACTGGCGATCAACAACCGGATTCGGGCCGCGAAGATCGCGTGCGGTTCGAGCCAATCGCTCTCCGCTTCCGACCAAGCGCGGAATTCACGGGCCAAGGGTGAATCCGGATCGCGGAGCAGGCCGGCGTGCTCCTCGGCCAGTGTGTCGAGGGCGGCTGATCGAATGGCAGCGACATCGCCGATCCGATCGCCGGCGTCCTGGTCGCGGATCGCTCGTACGTTTG
Organism: uncultured Lysobacterales bacterium; assembly: GCA_937924195.1. Taxonomy (GTDB): domain Bacteria; phylum Pseudomonadota; class Gammaproteobacteria; order Xanthomonadales; family Ahniellaceae; genus UDEA-SF1. Next base: position 13,428 of record CALDVP010000052.1, on the reverse strand, counting down.
GCAGATAAATCGGGTCGATGGTCAGCCGAGAGGAGGGCGAATAAGGCTCGAGCGAGGGTGCGCGCGGATCGACCGGCCCGCCAAGTGGATTGGCGAGCACGACCTGGCCGCGATGTCGTCCGAACCACTCGCCGAGCCGCGCGAGTGACTCGAGATCCCCGATCGCGCGCTCGCGGCGATCGCGCAGCGCATAGATCTGTGCCGAGAGGCCCGCGCCGCGCAGCATCGACCCCGGTTCCCAGCAGCGGGCCGGTGCGATCAGATGCCGACCCTGGGAAACGAGGCCATCGACCTCGAGCCGCAGACGATACTCGCCGGGCACTGGAGGAAACGGCCAGTCCAACGTGAGCACCAGTCGACCGATGCGGTCGCGCGCGTCGGAATGCCTTGCCGCTGCAAGGTCGACCTGGACCCGCTGCATGCAACCGGCCGCATCGATTGCCGTCAGCGTGCAGGACTCCGCCCGTACATCGGCGGGCAGCCTGAGCGGCACGGTCAGCGGCTCGTCGACGAAGTTCGCAGCGATCGGCGAGAGTCCGTTCGGGATCGCGGCGTCGAGTGCGTCGAGGGTCTCGCCGGGTCGGTCCGGGTCCAGACGCATCGCCGCCAGAAGTGCGCGCATGGTTTCGATCGACGTCTCCTGGCGCCGACCGTCGATGTCGTGCCAGGCGCGGACGATGCCCGCGCGGTCCACCAAGGCATCGAGTTCGCGTGAGAGATCCATCGACGTCGTCAAGAGAGCGCGAGCACGACGACGCTGCGCGCTTCGACCCGCGTCGGGACCGTGGGCGATGCTTCGCTCTCGGGGGCCAGCGGCTCCGAGGAGTCGAAGAGTCGCAGCGCCCGGTAGACAGGTCGCTGCGGCGGCCACGCGAAGGCCTGGAGTGCTGCGTCGGCATTGAAGAGCACGGCGAGATCTGCTTCGCTCTCGTCGCCCGACAGCCACATCGCCAGCGCGCGCTGTTCGGCGGCATGCCAGTCGCTGGGCATGAGGTGTCCACCCTCGGGCGTGAACCACTCGACGTCGGCACGCCCGTGGGCCAAGGGCTCGCCGGTAAGAAACTGCCGGCGGCGCAATTGGGGAAAACGTCGCCGGATCGCGGCGAGCCGTGCGACGGTCTCGGTGAGCCTTTCGGCGGTTGCGGTCGGTGTCCAGTCGATCCAGCCGAGCGCTGAATCGTGGCAGTAGGCGTTGTTGTTGCCGAACTGGGTCCGGCCGCGTTCATCACCAGCCTGCAGCATCGGCACGCCCTGCGACAGGAACAGCGTCGCCAGCATCGCGGACACCTCGCGCACGCGACGGTCGAGCACCGCGGGGTCGTCGCTCAGGCCCTCGATGCCGCCGTTCCACGACGGTTCGTGCGCCGAACCGTCGAGTCCTTGTTCGCCATTCGCCTCGTTGTGGCGGTGCGCGTGAGCGACCACGTCGGCGAGCGAGAATCCGTCATGCGCCGCGAGATAGTTGAGCGAGGCAAGCGGCCCGCGTGTTGGAGCAAAGCAGTCACTCGATCCAGCGAGCCGGGTGGCCAGCCTTGCCGGACCGGCTTCGAGGCCGCCCCACCAGCGCCGGACGTCGTCGCGGAAGCGATCGTTCCACTCGACGGCCGGTGCCGGATAGCGACCGAGACAGTAGCCGTCGGTACTCGCGTCCCAGGGCTCGACCACGAGCTTCAGGTCCGCGAGGCGCGATTCGGCGCAGAGCTCCGCGACGAAAGCCTCGGGGTCGGGCGTCCCGTCCCTGCGCCGCGTCAACGCGCTGGCCAGATCGAGTCGCACGCCGTCGACGCCGACCTCCTGGTGCCACCAGGCGAGGGCATTGCGGAACCAGGCGCGGACGACCGGCTGTGACAGATCGAGCGTGTTGCCGCAGCCGCTCGTGTCGCGATGCCGCGTCGCATCGGCCGGATCGAGGCGATACCAGCTGCGCTCCCCAAAGCCGCGCATCGATAGCGTGGGTCCCCGTGCGTGGCCCTCGGCGGAATGGTTGAAGACCAGGTCGAGAATGACCTCGAGGCCAGCGTCGTGCAGGGCATCGACGGTCGCGACCAGTTCGGCCAGCGGATCCGGTCCCGATGCCAGCCGGCCCATCGGCGCGAGGAATCCGAGCGGGTTGTAGCCCCAGTAGTTGACGAGTCCCCGTTGCACCAGGGTCTCCTCGTCAACCCACCACTGCACCGGCATCAGCTCGAGCGTGGTGACCCCAAGCCGCCGCCAGTGCGCGATCAGGCTGGGGTGCGCCAGCGCTGCATAGGTGCCGCGGAGTGGCGGCGGGACGTCGGGATGCCGCATCGAGAGTCCACGGACGTTGACTTCGCAGACGACGGTGTCGCGCCACGGAATCCGGGGCCGGGGTGGGCGCGCCGTCGGGATGCTTCCGATCACGACCGATCGCGGGACGAACGGGGCGCTGTCCTCGTCGTTGCGAGCCCAGCCGCCATCATCGCGGCGGTGATCGAACAGCGCATCGCACCACGTCAGTGCGCCGTCGACCCGCCGGGCCCAGGGATCGAGCAGCAGCTTCGACGGGTTGAAGCGCAGGCCCTCGTGCGGGCGCCATGGACCGTGGACGCGGTAGCCATAGCGCGTGCCGACGCCAGCGCCGCCGAGGAAACCGTGCCAGAAGCCGGAGGCGTCCCGGTCGAGCACGTGGCGCTGCTCGACCCCGTCGCGGTCGAAAACGCACAGTTCGATCGTCTCGGCCTCGTCGGCCCAGACCGCGAAGCTGACCCCGTCGTCGACCGGGTATGCGCCGGGGCGATCGGGCCATCCCGGTGGCAGGCGCCGCGTCACCTCAGGCGAGGCCCAGCAGCAGCGCCGCCAGCCCCGGCAGCGTCAGCGCGATCGAGTCCGGGTGTCCGTGCCACGGCACCGGCTCGCTGTCGAACCACGACTGCCAGCAGGCCCCGGCGCCGCCATGTTCGCGGGCGTCGGTGTCGAGGAGGACGTGCCAGCGGCCGGCGCGTGGCACGCCGATGCGATAGTCCTCGCGTACGACCGGCGTGAAGTTCGCGACCGCGACGAGCTCGGAGCCATCGGTCGGCGCGATCCTGCGCCAGGCCAGCACCGACTGCATTTGATCGTCGCAGGCGATCCAGCGGAATCCGGCCGGGTCGCAATCCCCCGCGTGCAGCGCCGGACGCTCGCGGTGCAGGCGGTTCAGATTCCGCACCAGTTGCTGCATGCCGCGATGGAGCGGATCGTCGAGCGATCCCCAGTCGAGCTCCGCGTCATGGTGCCACTCGGACTCTTGTCCGAACTCCGCACCCATGAACACGAGTTTCTTGCCGGGCATGAAGTGCTGCCAGGCGTGAAGCAGGCGCAGGTTCGCAAATCGTTGCCAGCGATCGCCGGGCATTTTCTGCAACAACGAACCCTTGCCGTGCACGACTTCGTCGTGCGAGAGCGCCAGCACGAAGCGCTCGCTCCACGCGTAGAACAGGCCGAAGGTCAGGCGCCCGTGGTGATGGCGGCGATGGATCGGATCCTCGCGGAAGTACGCGAGCGAGTCGTTCATCCAGCCCATGTTCCACTTCCAGTCGAATCCCAGGCCGGTGTGTTCGATCGGATGAGTGACACCGGGCCACGCGGTCGATTCTTCGGCGATCATGATCGCCCCTGGCGGCGCGTCGGTGTGGACGCAGGCGTTGAGCTCACGCAGGAACTCGATTGCCTCCAGATTTTCGCGGCCGCCGTGGCGATTCGGCAGCCACTCGCCGTCGCGACGGCTGTAATCGAGGTACAGCATCGAGGCGACCGCGTCCACGCGCAGGCCATCGACATGGAACGATCGCAGCCACCACAGCGCGTTCGCGATCAGGAAGTTCGCGACCTCACGCCGGCCGAAGTTGTAGACGAGAGTGTGCCAGTCGCGATGCCATCCGAGCCGCGGGTCTTCGTGCTCATAGAGCGCGGTGCCATCGAAACGCGCGAGTCCGTGCGGGTCAGTGGGAAAGTGGGCAGGCACCCAGTCGAGCAGCACGCCAAGGCCTGCGCAGTGGGAGCGGTCGACGAAACGCCGGAAGCCGTCCGGGTCACCGAGCCGCCCGGTCGGCGCATACAGTGACAGCGGCTGGTAGCCCCAGCTGCCGCCAAACGGATGCTCGGCGATCGGCAGCAGTTCCACATGGGTGTAGCCCATGTCCACCGCATAGGGCACGAGGTGGTCGGCCAGCCAGTCGAAGCTCGGCCAGCGGCCACCGGGTCGGCGCCACGAGCCGGCATGGACCTCGAGGATCGACATCGGCGCGTCGGCGCGATGGCGTGCCGGGCGGCCGTCCATCCACGCGTGATCGGTCCAAATGTGCGCGCTCGACGCATCGACGACCGAGGCGCTGCGGGGCGGCACCTCGGTCCGGCGGGCCAGCGGATCCGCCTTCAGCACCAGACGCCCTTCGGCGTCGATGAACTCGAACTTGTAGAGGCTGCCCGGCACGACGCCCGGTACGAACAGTTCGAACACGCCGCACTCGTGGCGCCGGCGCATCGGGTGCCGGCGTCCGTCCCAGTCGTTGAAGTCGCCGACGACGCTGGCCCGCCGCGCGTTCGGCGCCCAGACCGCGAAGTGCACGCCGTCGATGCCGTCGATGGTGCGTGGGTTGGCGCCTAGGATTTCCCACAGTCGCCGGTGACGGCCTTCGGCGATGAGGTGGGCGTCCAGTTCGCCGAGCACCGGGCCGAAGGCGTAGGGATCCGCTGCCTCGACCGCGCGCCCTCGCCGGATCACGCGGATCCGGTAGTCGGACGGCGAGAGCGGCGCACCGGGGCCGAGGTCGAGCTCGAAGTGGCCGTCGCCGACGGGCTCGAAGGGCCACGCCACGTCCGGATCGTCGGAAGGGACGAGAAAGACGGCATCGGCCTCGGGCGCGACCACGCGCACCACGACGCGACCGTCGGCCAGCCGGTGCGGCCCGCGCCACGCAAAGGGGTCGTCGAGTTCGAGGCGCTGCATCGACGGGTCGATCGATGTCGTCCGCGCGCCCCGGGCGCTCAGGACACGCGCCGCGGATCGAAGCCGTGGGCCCGCGACGGCGGCCGGCGCAGGATGTAGGCCTCGGCCGCGTAGCGGCGCATCATGCGCTGGGTGTTGAAGTACGAGGCCACCTTGCTGATGGCCTGTCGCATCATCCACAGCCACTTGTCGCGGTCGTTGTACCACAGCGGCAATACGACCCTTTCGAGTTTGTCGTAGAGATCCTGAGGGTGCGCCGAAGCGCTGGTCGGCTCCCCATCGTGTCCGATGGCCCAGCCGGTGATGCCCTCCATGCACGCCTCGATCCACCAGCCATCGAGCACCGACAGGTTCAACACGCCGTTGATCGCCGCCTTCATGCCGCTGGTGCCCGAGGCTTCGAGCGGCGGTTCGGGCGTGTTGAGCCAGACGTCGACACCCGGAACGATGATCTGTGCAAGGCCCATGTCGTAGTTCGGCAGGAACACGACGCGCGGTGAGCCGTCGAGCTCGCGGATCCACTCGTGGATGCGGCGGATCGTCTCCTTGCCCGGGCCATCGGCGGGGTGGGCCTTGCCGGCCCTCACCACCTGGAAGGGATAGGCGTGGTGGATCGCGCGCAGCCGCTCGAGGTCTGAGAACAGCATGTGCGGCCGCTTGTACGAGGTCATCCGGCGCGCGTAGCCGATGATCGGCAGGTTCGGATCGAGTTCGATGTCGAGCGTGGCCCGCACGTGGTCGATCAGACACTGCTTGGTCTGCTGATGCGCCTTGAGCACTCCGCCGGCGGGCAGGTGGTCGAAACGGACCATGCTCTGCGGGTCGAAGGCCCACGAATGCGAGTGTGCATTGAAGAGGTCGGCGAAGGCCGGATGCGTCCAGGTCGGCAGATGCACGCCGTTGGTGATCGCGCGGATCCGGTAACCCGGGAACATGCGTGAGCTGGTGACGGCGTGACGCTCGGCGACGCCGTTGACGAACCCCGACAGATTCATTGCGAGCTGGGTCATGTTGAGCTCCTCGGCGCCAGCGATCAGACGCAACTGCGCGGTGTCGACATAGCCGCGCAGGGTGCGTTCGAAGAGGCCGTAGTCGAAGCGGTCGTGCCCGGCTGCGATCGGGGTGTGCGTGGTGAAGATGCACATCCGGCGGACGCGTTCGACGTCGAAGGCCACCTCGTCGGCATCCACCTGATCGGGTGCACGTGGATAGCGACGCAAGAGATCGAGCGCCAGCAGCGCGGCGTGGCCCTCGTTGAGGTGGTAGGTCTGGATGTCGAAGCCGATGGCCTGCAGGATGCGCAGGCCGCCGATCCCGAGTACGACCTCCTGCTTCAACCGGTAGGCCGAATCGCCGCCGTAGAGTCGATCGGTGATCGCCCGGTCCTCCGGCGCGTTCTCGGGCAGGTTGGTGTCGAGCAGCAGCACCGGTAGCCGGTAGCCGACACCGCCCAGCAGGGGATAGAGCCAGGGTCGCACCCAGACTTCGCGGCCTTCGATCAGCAGTGCGACTTTCGCCCGCAGCGGCACGGCGTGTTCGGCGATGGGCCACGGGTCCGGGTGCTCGATCTGGCGGCCGTCGGCGTCGATCTCCTGGCGCAGATAGCCCTGGTGGCTCGCCAGCGTCACGAACACCATCGGCAGTTCGAGATCGGCAGCGGTCCGCGCCGTGTCTCCGGCCAGCACGCCCAGGCCGCCGCTGTAGGTGTGGATGTCCGGCCGGATCGCGATCTCCATCGAGAAGTACGCGATGCGCGTGTCGGCGAGATACGGCCCGATCGTCGGAACGTCGCGACTGACGGCGTCTGCGGCAGTGGTATTTGATGTGTTCGGGTCGGCCATCACTTCGTCGCAAGTCCTTTTCGCCCCGTCGATCATAGGACCCTGCGCATTGCGGGCCCTTTCCCGAAACCTGGTCGAAACATGATCTCGATCATGCGCGAACCATGGCGGGGATGGGTGCGGAGTACCGCCCGTGGTGGTGCACGTTCCGTCAAATGACTGAAGTCAATCAATCGCACGATCGGGCCTTGTGGATGACTGGCCGCCGCCGGAAAGTCGAACGAGACGGGTGGCCGGCTTCCGGCGTGCGAGGGAACCGATGGGTCGCAGCGATGTCACGCAATCGGTCCCTCCGGTCCGTGTCCTGATGGTCACCGCCGAGGTCTATCCGCTCGCCAAGACCGGCGGACTCGCCGATGTCTGCGCCGCACTGCCGCCGGCGCTGATGGGCCTCGGCATCGATTGCCGCACCCTGATGCCGGGTTATCCTGACGCCCTGGCGGCGATCGAGGGCGCCGAGGTGGTCGCGGAGATCGGCGACCGGCTGGTTTCGGGCCCGATCCGGATCGTCTCGGGGCGCACGCCGGATTCCGCTGCGCCTGTCTGGCTCGTCGACGCGCCGAGCCTGTATCGGCGGGAGGGCGGCCTGTACACGGATTCCGAGGGCCGCGACTGGCCGGACAACGCCGTCCGCTTTGCGGTGCTTGATCGCATCGCCGCGCGGATTGCAATGGGCGCGGCGGGGCTCGACTGGTCGCCAAACCTCGTGCATGGCCACGACTGGCACGCCGGGCTGACCCACGCCCTGTTGGCCGAGAGCGGCGCGATGCGCGTCGGCAACGTGTTCACCGTCCACAACCTCGCCTATCAGGGCAATTTCCCGTTCGAGACTGCCGCTGCGCTCGACCTGCCGCCGCTGTTGCATCGCGCAGCCGAGGTCGAGTTCTACGGCCAGTTCTCGTTCCTGAAGGCCGGACTCGAGTATGCCGACCGCATCACGACGGTCAGCCGCCGCTATGCCGAGGAGATCACGACGCCGGAGTTCGGCTGCGGCCTCGATGGTGTGTTGCGCCGGCGCGCCGCAGTGCTTTCCGGGGTCACCAACGCGATCGATCTCGAGCTCTGGAACCCGGCGCGCGACCCGTGGATCGCGGCCCGATACTCGGCCGACGATCGTGCGGGCAAGGTCGCGTGCAAGCGCGCGCTGCAACGCGAGCTCGGCTTTGTCGAAGATGCCTCGCGCACCATCGGCACCTTCGTCAGCCGCCTCGCGTGGCAGAAGATGGCAGACGTGCTGCTGGCCGAGCTGCCCGTGCTGCTGGACCGTCATCCCGAACTCGACGTGGCCGTGCTCGGCCGCGGCGACCGCGACCTCGAGCGCGGCTTTGCCGAACTCGCTGCGGCGCGTTCCGGGCGCGTGTGGTTCGACCGCCGCTACGACGAGCCGCGCGCCCACCGGTTGCACGCAGGCGCAGACCTCTTGTTGCACGGCTCGCGCTTCGAGCCCTGCGGACTGACCCAACAGTACGCGATGCGCTACGGCACGCTGCCAGTCGCACGGCGCACCGGCGGACTCGTCGACAGCATCCACGATGCCGGCGCCAGCGGCCCGGTGGAGTCCGGCGCGACTGGTTTTCTGTACGACGCCGCCGACGGCCAGGCCTTCCGTGCCGCCGTGGACCGCGCGATGGCCGTGCGCCGCGAGCAGCCCGCCGAGTGGGAGCGCATGGTCGACGCCGCGATGCGTCGCAACGCGAGCTGGGATGCCGCCGCGCGCGAGTACCTCGGGATCTACGCCGGCCTCTTCCGACCGAGTTCTGCGCCCGCGCGCGCGATCGAGCTGGCGCTGGCCTGAGGGCTCCGCCGGGGCCGACCGAAGGGTTGCGTCGCGAACTCGGCACCGATTCGCACTTGCCTGTGCGGATCGGACGTCAGCTTGGGCTCGCGGCCTGCCGCGCGAGCTTTGATCCGGGCGGTCGCGCCGAGCTACATCGCGCCCGGCGTGGTCGCGTTCGGTCTCACCGGGCCCATACCGAGTACGCGCGAGAGAAACGCAAACACGTCGGCGTTCTCCTCGATGATCTTGCCGGTCGGCTTGCCGGCGCCGTGGCCGGCGCGGGTCTCGGTGCGGATCAAGATCGGGCGCGAGCTGGTCGCGGTGTGCTGCATCTCGGCCACGAACTTGAAGCTGTGGGCCGGAAACACGCGGTCGTCGCGGTCGGCGGTCAGCACCAGCACGGCCGGGTACTCGACGCCTGGCTCGACGTTGTGCAGCGGCGAGTAGCCCTTCAGCACCGCGAAGCCTTCGGGATCCTCGACGCTGCCGTAGTCCGATTCCCAGGCCCAGCCGATCGTGAAGTTCCGGAAGCGCAGCATGTCGAGCACGCCGACGGCCGGCAGCGCGGCGGCGAAGAGTTCCGGACGCCGCAGCATCGTGGCCGCGACCAGCAGCCCGCCGTTCGATCGGCCACTGATCGCCAGCCGCTCGGGGCGGGTCCAGCCTTCGGCGATCAGGTACTCGGCAGCCTCGGCGAAGTCGTCGAAGGCGCGCGGGCGCTTCTCGCGCAGGGCGGCCTCGTGCCAGGCGCGGCCGTATTCGCCGCCACCGCGGATGTTCGCGACCGCATACACGCCGCCCATCTCGAGCCAGGCGATCGTGTTCGGGCTGAAGGCCGGCGTCACGGGGATGTTGAAGCCGCCGTAGCCGTAGAGGATCGTCGGATTGTCGCCATCGGTCGCGGTGCCCTTGCGGGCGACGATGAACATCGGAATGCGCGCACCGTCGCTCGCCGTGTAGAACACCTGCCGGGTCTCGAAGGCCTCAGGATCGAAGGCGACCTTCGGCTTTCGGAACGCGGACACCGCGTTGGTCGCCGGATCCCAGCGCCAGATCTCGCCGGGCGTGGTGAAGCCGGTGAAACTGAAGAAGCTCTCGGTCGATCGAGCGCTGCCGCCAAAGCCAGCGGCGGTACCAATGCCGGGCAACGGCACCTCATCTACGCGCGCGCCCTCGCGAGTCCAGGCCTCGACGCGGCTCTTCGCGTCCTCGAGGTACTCGGCGACGAGCGTCGCGCCGACCAGGTTGGCACCGGTCAGGGTGCCCGCGGCCTGCGGGATTACTTCGCGCCAGTTCGCTCGCTCAGGAGTCGCGAGGTCGATCGCAAGTACCCGGTAGCGCTCGGCGCCGTCGTCGGTGCGGACGTAGATCGCGCCATCGACGGCGCCGACCACATCGTAGGCGTGTGTGAACTCGCTGACCAGCTCGCGGACCGGAGCGTTCGGCGTGGTCAGATCCTTGACGAAGAGTAGATTGCGCTCCTCGGTGCCGCGCCAGACGCTGATCAGCAGCAGTTTGCCGTCGTCCGAGACCTCGGCCGAGAAGCCCCACTCGGGCTGGTCGGGGCGTTCGTAGACGAGGCGGTCTTCCGCCTGCGGCGTGCCGAGTCGATGAACATGGAGCTTCTGGTAGCGGTTGACCGACTTCAGTGCGTCCTCACCCTCGGCTGGCGCGTCGTAACGGCTGTAGTAGAAGCCGCTGCCATCGGGCAGCCACGCGATCTGCGTGAACTTGGCCCAGCGGATCTCGTCGGGCAGGTCCTGGGCGCTTTCGACGTCGCGGACGCGGATCGTGCGCCAGTCCGAGCCGCCATCCGACAGCGCGTAGGCGATCAGGCGGCCGTCGTCGCTGACGGACCACTCGGCGAGCGCGATGGTGCCGTCTTCCGACAGCACGTTCGGATCGATCAGCAGCCGTGGCTCGCCGTCGATGCCCTGTTGCCAGTAAACCTGCGACTGGTTCTGGAGACCGTCGTTGCGGCTGTAGAAGTATCGGCCGTTGCGCGCGACCGGCACGCCATAGCGCTCGTGGTCGAAGAGCGTGCGCAGCCGCTCGACGATGGCGTCGCGGTTGCCGGCGGCGGCAATGAAGGACTGGGTCAGCGTGTTCTGCGCGTCGATCCAGCGCGAAAGTTCCGGGGAGTCGAGGTTCTCCATCCAGCGGTAGGGATCCGCGACCAACTGGCCGTGATAGGTGTCGATGGTGTCGCCGCGCGCCGCCTCGGGATAGACGAGGCCGCTCGATGACGTTTCGGTCTCGATGGTAGAGGTCACGTCAGTGCCCGGCCCGGTCCGCGCGCAGCCGACGATCAGCAGGGTGAGGGTTGCGGCATGCAGCAGGATTCGCATCGGAGTCCTCCGGGGCAGGATGGGTTCGGGCGTGGGCGATCGATCGCACGATCAGGCGACCGCCAGCGCCGCGCAGTCGCGCCAGCGGTTGACGATCAGGCAGAACAGTTCGGCGGTGCGCTCCGCGTCGTAGACCGCGGAATGAGCCTCATTCGAATCCCAGCGCGCACCCGACGCGTCGACGGCCCGGCTCAGCACGGTCTGGCCGAAGGCAAGCCCTGCGAGCGAGACGGTGTCGAAGGCACTGAACGGGTGGAAGGGACTGCGCTTGTGGTTGGTGCGACGGATCGCGGCGTTGAGGAAGCCGAGATCGAAGTGGGCGTTGTGGCCGACCAGGATCGCGCGTTGGCAGCCGGCCTCGCGCACCGCCTTGCGGACTGGCTGGAAGACGAGATCGAGCGCCTCGCGTTCGGGTTTGGCGGCGCGGAACGGATGGCCGGGGTCGATGCCGTTGACCTCGAGCGAGCGTGGGTCGATGCGCGCGCCGGGAAAGGGCTCGACGTGGGTCGACACCGGCGCGCCCGGATACAGCCGGCCTTCGGCGTCCATGTGAATCACGATCACGCAGATTTCGAGCAGGGCGTCCGTCGCGGCCTCGAAACCGCCGGTCTCGACGTCGACGACGACCGGAAGAAAGCCCCGGAAACGCTCCACCATGCGGGTTGCGAGGGCGGCATTCATGAACCTGCGAGCATAGCGGAGCCGTCGGAATCGGCCGACTGCGCGCTGCCGGTCGTCCGCGCGGCGCGAACGCGGAACGAGCGTCTGGGCCCGACGCTGGTAGAGACGGACATGGGCGGATCGTCATCGATGCCGCGCCGGTGGCTGACGAGATCGACCCAACTCGCGGAAGTGCGCGCGGCGATCTTGGCGAACGCTGGCGATCGAGCTCGGGGGCGGCGGGTCGACTCGCGCATTCGCCGCGGAACGCCCGAGCCTCACGGCGTCGCGGTTCTGCTTCCGCTGCACGCGACGAGGGGCGTCTGCGACCATCCCGCGCCTCCCGAGGGGTGCCGCGGCAGTTCGCGCGGCCGGGCCGGCCCGGAGGTCAGTTGCACGGTCATGCGCGACCTTGAAATCCGAGCCGACGGCAGTTTCGCCTCCGGGCTTGACGTGGGCGCGGCCGAATCCAGCGCGCGAGCCGGCCGGGCCCCGCGCAGCACCGGCTTGACCTCACCGTCGCCCCATTCGGTCTCGACGGCATCGTTGGGTGGGGACGCCCGGGCTGGTTCGCTGGCACCTCCCGGCGTCAGGTTGGCTGCGATGGCGAGGTGTTTGGTTGCGCGTCGCGGCCGTACTGGCTTCGGAAAAGCCCGCGGTGTCATGTGTTTGAAATCTACTCGTCACATCATCCTCGACTTCATTGCCTAACGTGTGCCGATGACCATGTACTTGAACGGCTCGACCTGCACAGCCAGACTGGCCTTGTCAGGGATTCTGGCGCTCGCCCTCACTGCCTGCGGCCAGTCCCAGCCTCCTGCCGATGGAGAGGCGGCCCCATCGGGCCGTCAGGCGCGAGCCAGTGCGATCTCGATCGATGGATCGAGCACCGTATTTCCGATATCCGAGGCCATCGCCGAGGAATACCAGATGGCCAACCGCCGCCAGCGCGTGACGGTTGGTGTCTCGGGAACCGGCGGCGGCATGAAGCGCTTCTGCCGCGGCGAGATCGATATCGCGAACGCGTCGCGGCCGATTCAGAAGGAAGAAATGGCTGCCTGCGAAGCCGCCGGCGTCCGTTACTACGAGATTCCGGTCGCCTATGACGCACTGACCGTCGTGGTCAATCCGCGCAATGACTGGGTCGTCGATCTTTCGATCGATGAACTTCGAAAAATCTGGGAGCCGGCCGCGCAGGGGACGATCACACGATGGAACCAGGTCAATCCGGAGTGGCCCGATCGACCGCTCAACCTGTACGGCGCCGGCGCTGACTCTGGAACTTTCGATTATTTTACCGAGGTTGTGATGGGCCAGGCGAAGTCCAGTCGCGGGGACTATACCGCGAGTGAGGACGACAACGTTCTCGTCCAGGGAGTCGCCAATGACATCAACGCGCTCGGCTATTTTGGATTCGCCTTCTACGTGGATAGCCGCGACAAGATCCGTTCGGTTCCGATCGAGCCGGCGCCGGGTGAACCGGCAGTTCAACCCAGCGTCGAGTCGGTGATCGATGGCAGCTACATGCCGCTGTCGCGGCCGATGTTCATCTACGTCAACGAAAAGTCCTACGAACGGGATGATGTGAAACAGTTTCTGGATTTTTACCTCGAGAACGTCGGCCGCCTCGCCGCGGAGGTCAACTACGTCCCGCTGCCGGCCGAGGCCTACGCGGTGATCCGGAGGCACCTCGAGGAGGGTCGTCTAGGGACCGTGTTCAAGGGCGAGCCGGCGACTGCGGTGTCGATCGAGAAGCTGTTGGAGAAAGAAGCGGCGTTGTGACGCTACGCCGGAATGCGGTCTGTGCGCGCGATGCCCACCTGCGCCGAGCCTGCGACCGGCTGCCGATCAGGC
>CALDVP010000051.1 GCA_937924195.1 uncultured Lysobacterales bacterium | reverse complement strand
CCACATACGCCGCACGCACGCCATGGCTGCGGCGGGCTGGACGATGAGCCTGGCGACGATCAGCGGATCGCCAAGTGGCTCGCCGTGAATGCTCAGGGCGAACTCTGCCATGCTGTCGAACAGATCGAGCCCGCAGCGGTCCTGGCAGGCGCCGCGCTCGAAGACCAGCGCGGGGCGACGCTCGGCGAAACCGTGGCCCGTATCCCCGGGGTGCAGTCCTCCTACTTCGGACCCGGCGTCGGCCGTCCGATCATCCGAGGGCTCGATGGTCCGCGCGTGCAGGTGCTCTCTGGCGGTCTCGCGACGCTGGACGTTTCCACCGTCAGCGTCGACCACGCGCTCGGCATCGAGCCCTTCCTCGCCGAGCAGATCGAAGTCCTGAAGGGCCCGGCCACGCTGCTCTACGGCTCGGGCGCCATCGGCGGAGTCGTCAACGTCGTCGACGGCCGTATTCCGACAACGCCCGTCGAAGGCCTGGAAGGCCGCGCCGAGCTCGGCGGCAATACCGTCGACGAAAGTCACGTCGCGCTCGCGAAGCTGCGCGCCGGCAACGGGCGCTTCGCGCTCACCTTCGACGCTGCCGACCGGAACGGGGACGACTTCGCGAGCCCGGAGGGCGGCGACATCGAGAACACGGCCCGTCGGGCGCGCAGCGCGGGGCTTGGCCTTGGCTGGACCGGCGACCGGGGCTGGGCGGGACTCGCGGTCTCGCGCTACGACGGCCGCTACGGCATTCCTTTCGCCGAGGACGACGACGTCGAGGCGTCATTCTCACCGCGGATGCTGGCGAAGGGCGGAGAGGGGGAAGCTGTCGCGCTCGACATGGAGCAGACGCGCGTCGAAGCGCGGGCCGGCTTGCGGGACTTCGGACCCTTCGCCAAGATCGAAGCGAGCCTCGTCGACAGCGCCTACGAGCACGTCGAGATCGAACTCGAGACCGGCGCAATCGGCACCCGCTTTCTCAATGATGCCCACGAGGGCCGGGTCATCGGCGAGTTCGCTGCGCTCAGCGCCTGGCGAAGCGCGCTCGGCCTGCAGTTCGGCGAGCGCCGCTTCTCGGCGCTCGGCGAGGAAGCCTTCGTGCCCCCGGCGAGGGTCTCGGACCTTGGGCTCTTTGGACTTGCAACCGCAGACTTCGAGCCCTGGCGCATCGAGCTCGGCGCTCGAATCGAAGATGTCGATAGCCGGCTGCGGGACGGCAGCCTGGCGCGGGATCACACGCCGAAGAGTCTGTCCTTCGGCGCTGCCTGGGATTTCGCGCCCGACTGGCACTTGACCCTGAACCTAGACCGCGCCCAGCGGGCGCCGTCGCTCGAGGAGCTCTATTCCGACGGTCCGCACGCGGCGACCGCCAGCTTCGAAATTGGCGATCCTGACCTCGGCGTCGAAACCGCCAACCAGGTCGAAGTCGGGCTCCATTTTCACGGCGAGCGCGTCGAAGCGCGCCTCTCGGCCTATACGAATCGCTTCGACGACTTCATCTACCTGCGCGATACCGGTGAGTTCGTCGAGGACGGGGGTGTCCTCGGTCTCGCCAAGAGTCCGCAGGATGAGGAACTTCCCATCCGAGCGTGGACCCAGGCAGACGCTCGCTTTTGCGGCTACGAGGCGGAAGTGAAGCTGCAGCTCCACGACGGCGCCCATGGACGTGTCGATCTGCGCGGCTTCGCCGATGGTGTTCGCGGCCGCCTGCGCGAGGGCGGCAACCTGCCGCGGATTGCCCCAGGCCGCCTCGGCGCGGGCATCGAGTGGACCTTCGGGCCATGGCGAGCCAGCCTCGATGGCACTCGCTGGATGAAGCAGGACCGCGTGGCCGATGACGAGTCGCCGACGGCCGGGTTCACGCGGGTCGATGCCCACCTGTCCTATGGCTTCGCCACGTCGGCAGCCGAGTGGGAGATTTACCTCGACGCCCGCAACCTGACCGATTCGACCGGGCGACTGCACACGTCCTATCTCAAGGACGTGGCCCCCCTGCCCGGGCGCGGATACGGGTTAGGCATCCGCGCATACTTCTGATCCAGCGCGCGTCCACGGGGCTTGCGCGAACGCACCCGGCCCGCGTCAGCCGCCGGTCAGATCCTTGACCGTCGCGCTGGGGCCATTGCGCATAACCGATTCGATGCCGCCATCGCGTGCAGCCTCGGACTGGTACATCTGGCTGGTGCCGATGACCTGGTGATTTGCGGCCTTGAGCGTGAAGTACGGTCGCCCGTCCTTCGCGGTCAGACGCTCGTAACGCGCCGCATCCGGACTATTCCGCTGCACCGAGGCGATCCCGTTTTCCGCAGCCTGCCGCGATTCGTAGCTCTCGCTGCTGAGGATGACCTCGTGATTCGCGGCCTTCAGCACGAAGTGGTGCTGGCCGCTGGCATTGCGCTTGAGTTCGTAATACCCGGACATTCGACTCCCCTTTGCCACCACGCCCGATCGGCGCACCTCCCAGTATCGCGCAATCGGCATACACGAGCGCCGACATTCGCGCGACTCCGTGCCGAACGGCCGTGGCGCGGCTAGCGCGCGGGCACAGTCGCTTCGCTTTCCTAGCGGCGGACTTCGCCGACGCCCGGACTCGCTTCGGAGGCGATGCGCTCGAAGCGGTAGGGCATCGTCGGCGGCACCTGGAAGGCGTAGCGGCCATCGTCGAGCCGTCCGGACTCGCGGTAGGTGAGGACGCCTCCTGCGTCGAGCTCGACCACAGCCTCGATTCCCATCGCTCGGCCGGACGCGCTGACGATGCGGCACTGATCCGCGCCGATCCGTCCCACCCAACCTCCGGCAGCACTGGGCTCGAACCGGAGCGCGCATTCGGGCGCGTAGCTGCGGAGCGCGGCCGTCTCGAGACTTGCGAACGCACCGGCTTCAGACCCACGACCGGCGAAGGGCGCGCCATCGACGAAGGCGTGGAAATCCATCCGCAGGACGCCATCGGCGTCGGTCCGGAACGACCACAGGCGCTGGCGCGAGATCGGACCGTCCACCGCGCCGCGGCGCCACTCGAGATAGAGCACGTTATCCCCGATGGCGGGCGCCTCGACCCGGTGGAAGCCGGCGTACTGCAGGTCCAACCAGTCACCGTCGACGCTGGGCTCGACCTTCAGTTCGGCGGGCGCGAGCGCGTACTGCGCCGCGTTGCTCCAAGAACCCGCAAGATCCGCGACGACGCGAGCCGGATCGACGTCAACTGGATCCGACACCCCCGCCGCACCCGGAACGACAAAGACGAGAAACACCATGAGAGTCGACCGGCCGAACATGTCGCCATCCCAGACAGACCATGAGTCGCCGATCCTGCCACGAGGTCGGCTTGCCTGTTCCACGGACCATTGACGGGTGCCGCAGACTCGCATGCGTCGCGCGAGTTGACATTGGTCAACATGATCTCTTAACGCCAATATAACCTCGTTCCCGGCATCCCCCACCGGAGTTCATCCATGAAGAAGACGCTACTGATCACCGCCCTTGGCGCCGTCCTCGGCCTGTCGGCCGCCACCGCCAGCGCCGCGGGTGCCGGCAACTGGAACCTCAAGTTCGGCCTCGCCAACGTCAACCCGAAGTCGAACAACGGCACGCTCGCCGGCACCCTGCGGGCTGACGTCGACAGCAACACCAAGCCGACGATCGGGTTTGGCTACTGGTTGACCGATAACATTCAGCTGGACGTCCTCGGCGCGATTCCCTTCGAGCACGACGTCTCTCTCAATGGGGGCGATGCCGCCTCACTCCGCCATCTGCCGCCGACCGTCAGCCTGCAATACCACTTTGCGCCAAATGGTGCCTTCTGCCCGTTCGTCGGGATCGGCATCAACTACACGATGATCTACGACGAGAAGACGCGAGGTCCGCTCGCCGGCACCAAGCTGACCCTCGACAATTCGTTCGGCTTCGCAGCGCAGGTTGGCGCGGAATTCAAGTTGAACGACCAATGGGCCCTTGCTGCCGATGTGCGCTGGATCGACATCGACACGAAAGCCAAGGTAAACGGTGCGAGCGTCGGCACGGTGAACGTCGATCCGATGGTCGTCAGCGCCTACCTCGTCTACTCGTTCTGAAGGGTCGTTCGACACGAACCTCGGAATGGCGGCCGCGGGAGCGATCCCGCGGCCGCTGATCGTTTCCAGCCCCGTGATGCCGACTCTCGATGCGTCACTCCTCCGGACCGTCCGGGTCGCCCTCGTCTCGCGGCACCGTGATCTCGAGGGACGCCGGTCCCATCTCGTCCCCCTCCATCGTCTCGAGCGGATCGGCGTCGAGCCTGGGTCGTTCGGCTTCGGCGGCGGCCGCTGCCTCGGTGGTCTCGATGCCGAGGTGATACGCGGCGAAGCCCGGCAGCACGATCTGGTTCAGGGCCATTCCAATCACGCGTCCGGCGAATGGCGCCTTGATCTCGTACTCACGGTTGCGGATCGGGTCGATCACCTTGCCAAGGCGCTGGCCCTCGCGGACCCGATCGCCGAGTTCGACGCTGCTGAACAGCATTCCGCCTTCGTCGACCCGAACCCACTTCGACTCGTAGAACGTCGCCTGCGGCTCGGACCATAGCCGGAAATGCGGCGTCATCCCCATCTGGTGCATCAGGGTCTTGATCGCCTGCACGCCGAAATCGATCTTGTCGGGCTCGAGCCGGTAGGGTGCTCCGACCTCGAAGGTCACCGCCGGAATGTCGTGGTCGGTCGCAGCGAGTCGCAGCATCCCGCGAGAGCCCGGGCTGTGCAGCACCGGCGTCGCGCCGAAGCCGCGGGTGAAGGCCAGCACCCGTTCGTTGCGCAGGTCGCCGCGCACCTGCGGCAGGTTCGAGCGATCGAACGAGCCGGTGTGGAAGTCGACCAGCGCATCGCAATGCACGATCACCTGGCGGAACAGGCTGAAGGCCATCCGCGACGCGGCGCTGCCCTGCGCGAAGCCCGGAAAGAAGCGGTTCAGGTCACGCCGGTCCGGCAGGTAGCGCGACCCCCTCGCGAAGCCGAGCAGGTTGACGATCGGAACCGCGATCACCGTGCCGCGCAAGGTCTTCGGATCGGTATCGTTGACCAGGCGCCGCACTACCTCGACGCCGTTCAGCTCGTCGCCGTGGACCCCAGCGGTGAGGCACAGGCGCGGACCCGGCTGCGCCCCGTTCAGCACGATGACCGGCGTCTCGACGGTGGTGCCGTCGAAGCTCTCACCGACCTGCCAGCGCGCCTCGCCGCGGGCGCCGGGCTCGAACACGCGACCGAGGATCGCGATCGGCTGCGGACCCGGCGGCAGCGCCGCTCTTTCGGCCCGCGCGCGCCACACGGCCGCCGCGGTCGGCGTGAGTCTCGGCGGCGGCTCGAGGCTCGCGGGTGCGGGCTCAGACGACTCAGCCGCCGTAGTGGCGTGTTCGACGATGTCATCCGCCTCGGTGGTTTCATCGGCAAGGGCCGCATCGGAGCCGACCGCAGAGCCCACCGGCGCATCGACGTCTCCGCGCCGCGCGGCTCCGGATTCGGTCGCCGGGGCCGTCGCGGCCGGAACGCTCTCCGGCGCAGCCGCAGGCGACTCGGCCTCTGTCGGTCGCGTCTCGGCCGGGCGCTCGACCGTACGGACTGGGTCGCGATCGATCCGCACCGGATAGTCCTGTGCCGACGCACGCCCGGCACCGAGTGCTGCCGCGATCGCCAGCGCGAACGTCGCGCGGCTGCGCGTCATCTCAGCCACGCCGACTGCCCTCGCGGCAGCGCTTGCAGACGCCATGCACCTCGAGCGTCTGCGTCCCCGGCAGGAAGCCCAGCCGGCGCGCGTCCTCGTCGAGCACGGCCGCAACGCCCGAATCGCAGAGCTCGATGGCGCTCGCGCACACGTCGCAGATCAGGAACGGCACCGTGTGGCGGATGCTCGGGTGATGGCAGGTGACGAAGGCGTTGATCGACTCGAGCCGATGGATGAAGCCGTGCGCGATCAGGAAGTCGAGCGCGCGATAGACCGTCGGCGGCGCGGCCCCGCCGCGCTCGCGCTTGAGCGAG
>CALDVP010000050.1 GCA_937924195.1 uncultured Lysobacterales bacterium | reverse complement strand
GTAGTAAGCAAATTCGTCTCCAATCGAAGTAGTACAATCGGCCACGCAGCCGAGCGTGAAATCGATCCGCGTGCGACCGACCGCGCGCTCCGGTACCCCGTCGCGGGTCGCCGGTTCGAAGCGCCATCGCCGCAGCGCGCGCTCGGCCGGGGCTTCGAATACTCGGGTCGGATGCGAGCCGAGCACGCGCACGTCGACGACGCGACCGTCGGCGTCGACCACGTATTCGAGTTCGACCCAGCCCTCGAGGCGACGCTGACGCGCGACAGCCGGATAGTCCGGTGGGACACGCTCGACGACGCGCGGCGGCCGCGTGACCACCGGCGAGTCCGTGCGCGGCGCGGCGTCCGCAGTCTGGCTCTGCGCCACCCGCGGCGTGGGCTCCGGTGGAATCACCGCGACGGGTTCCGGATCGACGGGGGTCGGCGGCGCCGACGGCGGGGACTCGGGTGCCGGCGATGGCGCAGGCTGGCGTTGCGACGGCTCCACCGACGCCATCTCCGAGCGGACGGCCGGTGCATCGATCGCGGGCGCTTGCACCGGTTCGACGACACGCGAGCCAAGCTCGGGCGGAGCGACAGGCTGAGCGAGCGTGGGGGCGGAAGCGGGCGCTGCGGCGGCCCCGTCGAGCTTCGGTCGCAGGCTGGCAATCGCGGTCGAACCCGGATAGGCCACCTCGAGGATGCCGATGATGCGGCGAGCCTCCGCGGCGTTACCAGCCGCGATCATTGCCTCGACCCGAGACAGTGCAAGCGGGAACAGATCCGTCAATGCTTCCCGGGCGGCCGAATTGTCCGGTTCGGCCGCGACGACGGCGGCGTAGTGCTCGAGCGCGCTGTCTCCCGGCGGATCGAACAAACGGCCCTCACGGAAGGCGATCCCGGCCCGCGCCATCTGCTCGACGGTGGCTGCGGCCGGCGCGGGAGCGACGACCACGGGCCCGTTCGCGTCCCCGGATGCCGTGGATGGCGCAGGGGGATCCGGTGGGCTGGGTGCGCATGCAGTGAGGGCGAGGGTGGCGAACAGGGTGCCAATGGTCGCCGATTGCGGCTGCGGACGAGCGGTGCGAGACAGAAACATTGGTGCCGGACCAGATTGGAACGCGCCTGATGATCCGAGCCGGAGATGTCGTTCCGTCGACAACGGCGTGTCGGGTCCGTCAAAGATCCTGGATCTTCCAAAGAGCGTCACCCCATGCGGCGCGCTTGCGCGGCAGGCTCCACGAGGCGTTGGCCGGACTGGTCGATGGCATCGCGCGGTGTTCGACCGGCCGCGGCAGGGTGTCCGCCAGATGCCGCGCGTAAAGTCGCGATGCGAGGCCACCGTTGGTCAGGATCCGCTCGATACCGGGCTCGCGATCGAGGAGTTCACCGACCGGATTGATCCGGATCGAGGTGGGATCGATCGCGGCATCGAGGCTGCCACGTCTTCGGCAGCCGCCGATCACGTCCCACAGCGCGATCCCGGCCGCCATCAGCGCCGCAGCGCGGACCTCGTAGGGCGCCGTGGGCTCGACGCCGGTCCCCTCGCCGACGAGTGTCCAGAAGGCGTTGCGTGGGTGGGCGTAATAGGCGCGCGCCGCGAGCGAGGCGGCCCCGGGCATCGATCCCAGCACGAGCACGCGCGGCGCCGGCCCGACCAGCGGCGGCAGGCCCTCGAGCATTGGCGCGCGCGCCATCGCGTCGATCAGCCCGTGCGGGTTCCGGTCAGGCTTCGACCGGCTCGACCCGCTCGACGCGCTGGAAGCCACGCGGCAGGAGACCCCCGCGCTGCGCGCGATGGCCGCCGTACTCGACGAGGTCCGACCACTTGAGCGTCATGTGACGCGCGCCGGCGTGGACCATGACTGCACCGCCCTCGGCAATCACCGCGACGCCGACGACCAGTTCCTCGTCGCCGGCGAGACGCTTTCTCGGAATCTCGATCAGCTTGTTGCCCTTGCCCTTGTCGAGTTCGGGCAGGTCGGCGACCGAGAACATCAGGAGGTGGCCCGTGCTGGTCGCGACCACGATGCGATCGCGCGCGGGGTCGTTCGTGAGCCCCGGCGCCAGGATCCGGGCGCCGTCGGTCAGAGAGACGATCTGCTTGCCGCTCTTGTTGCGTGCGACCAGCGCCTCGAAGCGGGTCACGAAACCGTAGCCGTGGGTCGTCGCAACGACGAGCTTCTGCGCCTCGTCGCCGATCGCGAGCGCATCGAAGCCGGCGCCGGCCGGCGGCGTGAAGCGCCCGGATAGCGGCTCACCGTGGCCGCGCGCCGACGGCAGCGAGTGCGCGGCAGTCGCATAGGCGCGGCCGGTCGAGTCGAAGAACACCACGGTCTGGTTGCTCTTGCCGCGCGCCGCGGCGGCGAGGCCGTCGCCCTCGCGGTAGACGAGCCCGGCGGCGTCGACGTCGTGGCCCTTGGCGGCCCGCACCCAGCCCTTGCGGGAGAGCACCACGGTCACCGGCTCCGACGGCACCAGGTCGGCCTCGGACAGCGCCGCCGCGGCCTCGCGCTCGACCACCGGTGAGCGCCGCGCGTCGCCGTACTTGTCGGCGTCGGCGATCAGCTCCTCGCGCACGAGCCCGGTCAGCTTCGCCTTCGACTTCAGGATCACGTTGATTCGCGCGCGCTCCTCCTCGAGCTCGTCCTGCTCGCCGCGCAGCTTCATTTCCTCGAGCCGCGCGAGCTGGCGCAGCTTGGTGTCGAGGATGTAGTCGGCCTGGGTTTCCGAGAGACCGAAGCGCGCGATCAGCCTCGGCTTCGGCTCCTCCTCGGTGCGGATGATCCGGATCACCTCGTCGAGGTTCAGGTAGGCGATCCGCAGGCCTTCGAGCAGGTGCAGCCGGCGATCGACCCTGTCGAGGCGATGCACCAGGCGGCGCTTGACCGTGTCGGTGCGGAACGCGAGCCACTCGCGCAGCAGGGTCTTGAGGTCTTTTTGCTGCGGCCGGCCGTCGAGGCCGATCACGTTGAGATTGACCCGGTAGCTCTTCTCGAGGTCGGTGGTCGCGAACAGGTGCCCCATCAGCGCCGCGACGTCGACCCGGTTCGAGCGCAGCACGAGCACGATCCGCACCGGATTCGCGTGGTCGGACTCGTCGCGGATGTCCTCGACCATCGGCAGTTTCTTCGCGCGCATCTGCTGCGCGACCTGCTCCTGGATCTTCGAGGGCGACACCTGGTACGGAAGCGCGGTGATGACGACCTCGGTGCCGTTCGCCGCGTAGACCGCCCGCGCGCGGATCGAGCCCGCGCCGGTCGCGTAGACCTCGGCGATCTCGGTCCTCGGCGTGATGATCTCGGCCGCGGTCGGATAGTCCGGACCGCGGACGTGCTCCATCAGCGCGCGCACCTCGCAGTCGGGCTCGTCGATCAGCCGGACGCAGGCGGCGGCGACCTCGCGCAGATTGTGCGGCGGGATGTCGGTGGCCATGCCGACCGCAATGCCGGTGGCGCCATTCAGCAGTACGTGCGGCACCCGCGCCGGCAGCCAGCTTGGTTCCTCGAGTGTGCCGTCGAAGTTCGGCGACCAGTCGACCGTGCCCTGGCCGAGTTCGGACAGCAGCAGGTCGGCGAAGCGCGTCAGCTTCGCCTCGGTGTAGCGCATCGCGGCGAAGCTCTTCGGATCGTCGGGCGAGCCGAAGTTGCCCTGGCCCTCGATCAGCGGATAGCGGTACGAGAACGGCTGCGCCATCAGCACCAGCGCCTCGTAGGCGGCCGAGTCGCCGTGCGGGTGGTACTTGCCGATCACGTCGCCGATCGTGCGTGCGGCCTTCTTGGGCTTGGCCCCGGCGTCGAGGCCGAGCTCGCTCATTGCATACACGATGCGCCGCTGTACCGGCTTCAGGCCGTCGCCGACGAAGGGCAGCGCGCGGTCGAGCACGACGTACATCGAGTAGTCGAGGTAGGCGCGTTCGGCGAAGTCGCGCAGTGGCAACTGCTCGAAGCCGTGGAAGGTCGGACGGGCGGGGTCGGCCATCGGGAGGGTCAGCTCGGATCGCGGTCGAGCCTGCGATTATCACGCTGGACCGTACGGCCGCGGCGAACGATCGGTCGGCGATCGGCGCCAGCGTCGAATGCCTGTCGGCGTCATGGATCCGCCGTCGGCTCGCTCACCGTCGCGACGGGCTTGACGATCGCGACCGGCTCGAGCGGCGAATGCGCTGCGACGCGCTCGCCAACGAGGGCCGAGACCCAGGCACAGGTGATCGCGGAGAGGTAGGGCAGCGACTGCGCGGCGAGGATCGTCATCCACAGGTTGGCCTCGAGCGACTGGCTGCCGAACACGAGCCACACGCCGACGATCGCGAGCAGCAATGCCGTCGCGAGCAGGGTTTCCTCACGGACCGCCGCGAAGGCGCCGGGACGGAAGCGCAGGCGCCGGCTCTTCGCAGTGCGCGTGAACGGGTGCTCGGCGGTGACGAGGCCCTTCAGGATGCCGCGCGCGATCGCGTGCGAGAGCCCCATGCTCGCAACCGCGGCGCGCAGCGTGTCGCCCCACGAGCACGGCACCCGCACCCGGTACGGCACGAGGCCGAACAGCGCCCGCGCGGCGAAGAAGCCGAGGACCGGGATCAAAAATAGCTTGAGCGGCAGGCTGAAGGACTCGGGGCGCACCAGCATGGCGAGCGTCCACGCGATCGCGAGCAGCGTGAACACGAGGTGCAGGGCGTCCGCGAACCAGCCGAACCAGCCGGTCAGGAAGTGGTAGCGCTGGCCGAATGTCAGCGGACCCGGCCGCGTCAGCCAGCGCCCATGGCGACGGAGCACCTGCATCGCGCCGAAGGCCCAGCGAAAGCGCTGCGACTTGTATGCGGTGAAGTCGGCCGGGGTCAGCCCACGCCCCATCACGTGATCGACGTACACCGCGGACCAGCCGGCGTTGAAAAGGCGCAGCCCGAGTTCGGCGTCCTCGACGATGCACCACTCGGCCCAGCCGCCGCCCTCGATCAGCGCGCGGCGGCGGATCAGCGTCATCGTGCCGTGCTGGATGATCGCGTCGCGCTCGTTGCGGTGATGCATGCCGATCCGGAAGAAGCCCTCGTACTCCCAGTTCGTCATCCGGCGGAACGCGTTGCACTCCCAATCGCGGTGCGCCTGGGGACACTGAACGATCGCGACCTTCGGGTCGTCGAAATGGCCGACCAGCGCCCGCAGCCAGTCTGGCTGGACGACGTAGTCGGCATCGACGACGCCGATGAGCTCGGCCCGAGGGTCGGTCCGTGACAGTGCGAAGTTGAGCGCGCCGGCCTTGAAGCCGGGCCAGGGCTTCAGCGCGAAGAACCGGAACCGCGGACCGAGCTCGGCGCAGCGCGCCTCGACCGGCTTCCAGGTCTCCTCGCGGTCGGTGTTGTTGTCGACCACGATCACTTCGAAAGCCGGATAGTCGAGCCGCGCCAGCGAGTCGAGGGTCGCGATGACCATCTCGGGCGGTTCGTTGTGGCAGGCGAGATGGATCGAGACGAAGGGCCAGTCGGTCCGGTTCGGGTCGATGCGCGGTGCGGCGTGGCGCTGCCAACCGCGATTCCAGATCGCCTCGACGAACTCGAAGCCGTTGGCGAGCAGGATCGCGAGGATCGCGAGCTGTGCCGGCAGCAGTAGGGCCAGCATCGCCCAGTCGAGCGGGTCGAGGTAGTAGGCGAAGGGCACGCCGATCGACCACACGAGCAGCGCCGCCGCGCCCTGGATCAGACCGGCGAAGAACAGCCGCCCGGCGAGGCGGAAGCGGCGGAAGGCGACGAGGAAGGCCAGCATCGGAACGATCGCCAGCGCCGAGGCGGTGAACGCTTTCGCGAACCAGTCCGGATCGGGCTGCACGGGACCGGTGAGCGCGAACTTGGGTTGCCGGTCGGCGGTGAACATTCCCCAGTAGGCGCCGACACGCCCTTCGCCGGCTTCCTTCCACGGCTGGTCGAAGGCTTCCATCACGTAGTAGTCGAGGCCTCTGGCTTCGGCGATCGCGAAGAAGCGGCGGAGGAACTCGGCCGCCCCCGCGGTCGAAGGCCGTGCGCGCTTGAAGCGGTCGCCGTTGGTCGGCCAGCCCACCTCGCCGATCACCACGGGTTTGCCCGGGAAGGCCGCGCGAACCTCGTCGTAGCGGCGCAGCAGGTCGTCGATCGCACGCTCGATCGGTACGCCCTCCCAGTAGGGCAGCAGGTGGATCGTGATGTAGTCGACGTGCTCGGCGAGTTCCGGGTGCTTCAGCCAGACGTGCCACGGTTCGGCGGTCGAGACCGGCACGTCGAGCAGTCGTCGCGCCCGGTCGAGGTAAGCGATCAGTGCGGTCGGCGTGAGATCCCTGCGCAGGATCGCCTCGTTGCCGACGATCACGCGGCGGATGTGCTCGTACTGGCGGACCGCGTCGGCGAGCGCGGCGAGCTCGGCCTCGTTGTTCTCGCGCCGGCGGTCCAGCCACGCGCCGGCGGTCAGTTCGAGGCCGTGGGCCCTCGCAAGGCGCGGCAGCGCCGGCTGTTCGGCCGAGGCGTAGGTGCGGATGCGCCCGGTGTGGCGGGCGAGCAGCGCGAGGTCGGCCGCGATCTCCGATTCGCTAGGGTAGCGGCCCGTGAGCGGGCTCTGGTCGCGTTGGAAGGTGCTGTAGGCGAAGCCGCCGACCGGGCCGCGCCAGTCGGGCATGGCCACCGGGCGGTGCGCGAGCTGCCAGCCGGCGAGATTGGCGGCGAGCACGAGGCCGACGATCGCGATCGCGGCGAGCCAGTCGCGTCGGTTCGGGGACATCGTCGGGGAGGTCATGCGAGGCGATCTGGCGCGGCGCACCGTCGGCACCCATGGCCCCGACTGTAGCCGCGTGGCATCGAACGCGACACTCGATCGGGCGGCGGGCCGGCGGCCATGCTCCCCACCGTTCAGTAACGACCAGACGGCCGGTTTCGATCGGGTGTGGCGATTGCGGCATGATTGCGAGCACCTGCCGCGAGAGGAATGGACCATGTCGATCTGGCGCGTACCGTCGGCCGCCATGCTCGGCGCCGCCCTGTTGGCACCGCCGGCCGAGGCCGCCCGCCTCGTGCCGCTGACCCGGATCGACAATCCGCAGGCGATATCCGACCCGAACGCCGCGGTCGACGCGCGCTTCGGGGCGGCGGTCGCGGTGGCCGGTAACATCCTGCTCGTGGGCGTGCCACGCCACGATGCCGGCGGCTTCGAGGATCGCGGCCAGGTGCGCGTCTTCCAGCGTGTCGGGGGTGTCTGGAACCCGGTCGCGTCGGTCGAGGGCCCCAGTGCCGGCGCGAACTTCGGCGCCAGCCTCGCGGTCTCCGGCGACATCGTCATCATCGGCGCGCCCGGCGCCAATCAGGCGCGGGTCTACCGGCTCACCGGCACGACGCTGACCGAGGTCACGTCGCTCACCGGCGGCACCGGCGTGAATGCGATTGGCCTCGCCGTGGCGGCCGCGCCCGGCGTCGTGTTTGCCGGAGGCGCCGACGCGCTGGTCTACCGGACGGGATCCGGAACGAGCTGGAGTGCGCAGTTCTCGATCGGTCCCTCGGACCCTGCCCGAGTCGCCTTCGGGGCTAGCCTGGCGGTATCCGGCGGGCAACTGCTGGTCGGCGACCCCGGCCAGTCGGGTGGCTTCGGCGCGGTCTACATCGGCGCGGACGCCGGTGGCGGCAACTGGGGCGTCACCAATAAGCTGACCCAGCCCGGCGCGATCGGATTCGGTGGTGCGGTCGCGTTGCGGGCGCCAACGATCGCGATCCTGGGCGCGCCCGGGACGCCCTTCGGGCCTTCGTTCGCGGTCGGCAACGTGCGCGTCTGGTCCACGACCGGCGGCGGCACCGAACTGCAGTCGCTGGCGCCGGTGCCGCCGATCAGCGGCGAGAACTTCGGTTCGGCGCTCGCGACCTCAGGGGCCACCGTGCTCGTCGGCGCGCCGGCCGAGACCGCGTCGGGAAGCGAGGCCGGCGCGGTCTACGCCTACCGCTGCCAGGCGGCCGGATTCAATCCCTGCGCCTTCGGCCAGCGCGTGCAGGCCGCCGGTGGCGCGCCCGGCGACCGATTCGGTGCGGCGCTTGCCACCGACGGCAATCTCGCCGTGGTCGGCGCGCCGCGCTTCGATCCGGCCGGCTCGAACGATGCCGGCAGCGTCTTCGTCTACGCCGTGGATGCCGAGGGCGTGTTTGCGGATGGATTCGAGGTCCCGCTCCAGTGACCGGTGGCGCGACGCTCGCGACCCCGATCCGTATCGACCTCGGCTCGGACACCAAGACCCGCCCGACCGCGGCGATGCGCGCCGCGATGGCGGCGGCCGAGGTCGGCGACGAGGCGGCCTTCGAGGATCCGACCGTCAACCGGCTATGCGAGCGGGTTGCGGCCCTGCTCGGCAAGCAAGCGGCGGTGTTCCTACCGAGCGGCACGATGTGCAACCAGGTCGCGCTCGCGGCGCTCGCGCGGCCGGGCGACGAGGTCGTCTGCGACCGCAGCGCGCACATCGTCTGGTACGAGGCCGGCGCGACCGCCGCGATCGCGGGTCTCAACGCGATCCCGCTCGACGGCGAGCGCGGCATCTTCACCGCCGGGCAGGTGCACGCGGCGCAGCGCCTGCCGCGGATGCGCCATTCGCCGCGCGCCACGGTGCTCGCGGTCGAGCAGACCACGAACCTCGGGGGCGGGGCGGTGTGGCCGCTCGCGCGGCTGCAGGAGATCGTCGCGGTCGCGCGCGAGCTCGGCATGGCGACCCACATGGACGGCGCCCGGCTGATGAATGCGGCGGTCGCGTCCGGCGTGTCGGCGGCGGAGCACGCGGCAGGCTTCGACTCGGTCTGGATCGACTTCTCGAAGGGTCTCGGCGCGCCGGTCGGGGCCGCGCTTGCGGGATCGCGCGACTTCATCGATCGCTGCTGGGTGTGGAAGCAGCGCCTCGGCGGGGCGATGCGGCAGGCCGGGATCGTCGCGGCCGCGGCCTGGTACGCGCTCGATCACCACGTCGCACGACTCGCCGACGACCACGCCAACGCACGGCGTTTGGCCGCGGGACTGGCCGTCTTGCCCGGGATTCGCATCGATCCGGCGACGGTCGAGACCAACCTCGTCTATTTCGAACTCGAGCCCGACGTGGCGCTCGATGCGTCGGCCTTCTGCGCCGCCCTGGCGGCGTGGGGCATCCGCATGTTCGCGCTCGGGCCGCGGCGGGTGCGCGCGGTGACGCATCTCGATGTCGATGCGGCCGGCGTCGACGTTGCGATCGAAGCCGTACGGGCGGTCCTCGATCACGCCACGTGAGTGCTCGATCGCGGCGTCTCGAGGTCCGCAGCGCCGGACCCGCGCCAGCTGCCCGACGCCCGGCCAGACTGTCATCTCTTGTTGACATTACCTACACTGCGCCGCGCGACGCGCGCCTTCCATGCCGTCGACTTCCGTAGACGAGGGATCCATGAACACGACCGAGCGTCTTGCGTGGTGGAAGCGGCCCGAATTCCGCCTGATCGCGGTCTTCGTGCTGATCTCGGTCGGTCTCTATCTGGTCGCCGACATTTACCGCTCCGCGATCAACAGCAATGGCAACGTCGTCGCGGTGGCCGGTCGGATGCGCCTCGACCTCGTCAGCACGCTGCGCGCGATCGCCGATCTGCAAAGTCGTGACCCGCAGGTTTCCGCGATGGCCGTCGACGAGCTGTCGCGGGTGGTCGGCGCCGTCGACCGACAGCTGACAGTGCTGCTCGAAGGCGGGGAAGCATCGCTCGCCCCCGGCCAAAGTTTCCGGGTCACGGCGGAGGCACTTCCGCCGGCTGCGCGTGCGGCAGCGCGTTCATTGCTCGAGGCGTGGCAGCCCATCAGCGGGGCGGCGGCGAAAGTGGTGGAAAGACCGACCGATACCGCGGCTCAGGCGGAACTCGTAAGCCTCGCCCGATCCTCGGAATCGACACTCCTGCGCACGGCCTCGGCGATGATCGGCTCGATCGGCGCCGATTCGTTGGTCCAGGCTCGCCGCCTCGGCGTGGTATCGATCGTCGCGGCCGTCCTCGGCGTCGGGTTTTTCCTGCTGCTGATCTGGTTGTATTCGCGTCAATTGCGGGCCGCTGCCGCAGCGCGCAAGGAAACCGACGAGATCCTGGCGACCGTCAAGAGTGGCCTCTTCCTGCTCGATCGACAGTTCCGTATCGGCAGCCAGTATTCGGCGGCGCTTGGCCAGATCCTGCCCTACGGGAATCTCGCCGGTCGCAACTTCATCGAGCTCATGAAACCGCTGGTCGACGCGCAGACCGTCCGGACACTCGAGGACTATCTTGGCCTTCTGTTCGAGGACCGGGTCAAGGAAGCACTGATCGAGAGCCTGAATCCGCTCGACCGTGTCCAGCTCAATCTGATCGGTGAGACCGGGCGAACGGAGCGCCGGCATGTCGAGTTCTCGTTTCGGCGCGTGGCCGAGGACGGTCGGCTCGCCTACCTGCTCGTCTCGGCCAACGATGTCAGCGATCGAGTCGAACTTCGCGAAGAGCTCGACAAGCTGCGCGAAACCGTGCATCGCGAGTCGGACCGCGCGCTCGAACTCGTCACTCGGCTGATGCGCCTCGATCCTGGCGTCGCGAGCTCCGCCGTCGCTCGCTGGGAGCGCCTGTTGCGCGAAGCAAACGACGCCCTCCGATCCGCAGACCTCGAGGAAGCAGACCTTCGCGAGCTCGTCGACCGCGTCTTTCGCCCGATCCATGCGATCAAGGGCGAGGCGGCGGCGCTCGGGATCGGACACATCGCGCAGCAAGCGAACGAGATCGAGCGGCGATTGGCCGAACTGCGGACTCGATCCACGCTCGACGGAAACGACTTCCTGCCGATCACGGTCGCGCTCGAGGACCTGTTTCGGCAGCATGGCGATCTGGCGCTGGTGGTCCAGCGGCTGGGAGAGCGCACGCCGACCGATGCTGGTGACGACGACATGGAACTCGTCGCGCGCAGTCTCGAGACTCTCGCGGCTGAGTTGGCGCGGTCGCTGGGCCGCGGCGTGTCCTTCGAGGCGCAGGGTATCGATCGGCGCATACCGGAGTGGCTACGCCGTCCGCTGGAGGACATCCTGTCCCAGCTGGTGCGCAATGCCTTGGCGCATGGCATCGAGGATCCGCAAGAGCGTGAGCGCCTCGGCAAGCCGGCCTATGGCCGACTTCGTGCCGCGTTCAGACGGCTCTCGGATGGGCGTTACGAGCTTCGCTTCGACGATGATGGACGGGGCATCGATTTCGATGCCATCAGGTCGCGGGCCGTGGCCCTCGGGCGGCTGACGGCCGCGCAGGCCGCGACTGCGACGCCCAAGGAATTGGTGCGCTTTCTGTTCCAGCCGGGC
The DNA here is from genome assembly GCA_937924195.1 of uncultured Lysobacterales bacterium. Lineage (GTDB taxonomy): Bacteria > Pseudomonadota > Gammaproteobacteria > Xanthomonadales > Ahniellaceae > UDEA-SF1. The sequence goes on along the minus strand of CALDVP010000050.1, from coordinate 9,657 downwards.
TTTTCGACCCGCGAGGTGGCCGATGATGCCTCGGGTCGCGGGGTGGGTCTCGACATCGTGCGCAATCTGGCGGCCCGCCATGGCGGGTCGATCGGCGTGTCCAGCTCCTCGGGTCAGGGCGCGACCTTCCGATTCGTGTTCCCAGCGGACGCCCCGGCATGAAGCTTCTGATCGTCGATGATTCGAAGGTGATCCGTAACCGGATCGAACGCGCGCTCTCGTTTCGAAAAGTAAAGAAAGTGATTACCGCGGCCAATGGTGAGGAGGCACTGGGCCTGTTCCGGCAGGAGCTTCCTGACCTGGTGACGATGGACATCACGATGCCGAAGCTCGACGGCATCGATTGCACGGCTGCGATGGTGAGCTTGAAGCCCGATGTCCAGATCCTGATCGTCTCGGCCATCGCGGACAAGGCGACGGCGATCGAAGCGCTGAAGCGAGGCGCGAACGGCTTTCTGCTGAAACCCTTCACCGACGTCCAGTTGAACGATGCGCTGGCAACGCTGATGCGAGGACGAGACCATGGATGAGCATGACATCCAGGTGCTGATCGACGGCACGGTGGGTTATTTCCATGGGCTGGTCGATCGGACCACCGAGATCGGCGCGCCGTACCTGATGGCGCGTGACCAGCCTGTGATCTCGGACTATACCGGCATCATCAGCATCGACGGTGCGCGGCACGGCTTGATCTACTTCACCGCACCGAGTGCGATGCTACGCCACGTATTGCTGGCCAACGGCGAGGTCCAGGCCAGTACCGAACTGATGGCCGACATCGTCGGAGAAGTGGCGAACACGATCTCGGGCAACGCTCGCAAGCACTTCGGCAGCGAGTTCCAGATCTCGGTTCCCACCGTTCACCGCGGCGCCGGCGCCGCGCAGGCGCTCTATCTCGCCGAACGGTCGTTTCTGATCCCGATCAGCTGGCGCCAGTACCAGGCCGCACTGGTCGTCAGCCTGCAGGACTGAACGAAGGACGCATCACTGGCGAGGCTGCTGCACGGCGACTGCCGCTACTGGTTCGCCCCTACTGCCGATCGATGTCGGCGCCTCGCGATGCCTTTGGCCGGCCCCTTTTGGGCCGGCCGAAGCATCAGGCGCGATCGGTGGGCTCAGGGCGCGGCCCCCTCGAAACCATCGCGGAACACGAGGCCAGTCGGGACGGGGGTACACGGCAACACGTTGTTGACCGTGATCCGATCGATCCACCAGCCCGAGCCCGCGACCGAGGCGTCGGCGCCGAAGCGGAAGCGAAAGCGCACGGTTTGCCCGGCAAAGTCAGCGAGATCGACCCGCGACGTGTGGTAACCGGTCGCGAACCCGGGCGAATTGCCGTGCCAGGCCCGGCGTGTGGCCAAGGGGTTGCCACTGTTGTTGAGCGCGGTTGCAACGTAGCCTCCGGTGATGAACCGGTTCGGGTTGGCGGCGACGCTCCCTTGAGCGGCAAGGATGTCAGACCAGGTCGTGCCACCGTCGAGCGAGTACTCGAGCACGCCGCCATCCCAGCTCGCCTCGGTACTGTAGCGATGGATGATGACGAGTTCCGGAGACCCGCTGTTCGGAAGGGTCACGTCGGCGGTCTGTGCCAGGCGCTGATCGGTGACCTGCGAAGGATTCGGAACGAACCAGGTCCTGTTGGCTGCATCGAGCGGGTCGGCGACGATCGCCCATGGCGAGCCGGCGCCCGAGCTTCCCGCCGTGGTCCACAGCGGAGGACTGGTGGTGTCGTCGACCGGGTCGTCGAACAGACTGGAAGACGGTCCGGTCGGCGTGGCTGCGCGTCGGATCAGATTGCCATCGGTCAGGCCGGCAGCGCACTGCCCAGCCCCGGCACCGCCCGAATCCTCGACGCGGACGATGTAGTGCCGCGTACCGACGGCGTCGAAATCGGCGTCCGTGAACGTGGTCGCGCTGACGCAAGAGGCGATCAGCGATGAGGCATCCGGCACGAAGTTCGGATTCGCCGAGGCGAACACGTTGAAGACGATGTTGCCCGGTGGATCGCAGGTGCTGTTCGCCGTGGCCCAGGACAGATCGACGGCGCAGATCGCCGAGTTCGCACTGGTGGCGCTGGCAAGACCGGCGAACTCCGGTGGTCGCGTGCAGGTGCCGGTCGCGGTGGCGCTGGCGCAGTTGGACACCGCCGATTCGCAGCCGTCCGCGTCTCTCACCGCAGTGACCCGGTAACGGTAGGTCGTATTCCCGGAGACGGCGGTGTCGACGAAGCTCGTGATCGTCGTGTCACCGATGAAGTCCGAGGCCGGGCCGGGACAGGAACCCACGGCGCGGTATACGCGATAACGATCGGCCCCGGCCACTGCATCGAAGCTCAGCGTGATCTGATTGGCAGCGTTCGCCATGGCGTTCAGGTTGGCCGGGATCGCCGGGGGTGTGCAGCGGTCGACCCCATCGATGAAGAAGACGCCGGTGTTTGCCGGGTCGAGGTGGTCACGCATCCGCTGCGTGACCGTGGCGTTGACATCGCCATTCCATGCATGAAACAGCGCGCCATAGAAATCGAAGTACGAACCGTTGCCACACGCAGCCGGGCCGCCGGACAGCACTCCGACCAGGCGTCGATCCGCGTTGTAGAGCGGCGATCCCGATGAACCCGGCTCGGTGACACTGACTGGATACGGCGGTGGCGTCGGGATGTTCGGTAGTGCCGGTGTAGCGATCCAGTTCGCCCGCCAGTGAACGTTGACGCCGCCCGAGATATTGCCGATCGACAGCGGCGTATCGACGAATGTGATGCGTTTCTCATCGACACCGGGGTGATGGATCGACGCACACAGTCCAGCGGTCAGGAACGGGCCCGTGCCCTGCGTGCAGGGCCAGGTCGCCGTGGTCGAGTTCGGTGGCTCGTTGGTGCTGCCGAGTCGGCGGTCCCAGCCGGCCCAGTGCAGGTTCGGCTGCGGCGTCGGATCGGCCGGGTCCAGCTCGATCAGCGTGAAGTCCGATCGCGGCCCGGCGGGACCGCCGCCGAACGGGCTTGCGGTCGCCGCCACGAAGGCAAAGCCATTGGTGATGTTGACCGGGTCGGTCGGCTTCGGCAGCGGCGTGCCGCTCGCGGCGGAGCCCGGCGCGCGGCAGGTTGGCGACTCGTAGTTCCAGTAGACGACGACCGTCTGCGCGATCGTGTTCGTCGTGATGCCGCAGTGGGTCGCGGTCGCGAACAACATGCGCCGATCGTTCGCGGTGTTGTTGACGAGAGAGCCGGTGCAGGTGTCGGTGCCGTTGCGGGTGTAGGCCCCGACCGCCCGGCGGTTCTGGTTCCACGGATCGCCGGCCGTCAGACACGCGACGTCGGTATTGCAGGAGCCTGCCTTGCAGGCTTTGGATCGAACGCCGAAACCGCGGTACCCGTGACCGACGCGCGACAAGCGCAGACCGACCGCATCCCGCAGGGCAGCTGGCACGACCAGCTCGAGGATCGCCCCCCGGCCCTGCAGGATGGGAGTCCAGAACTGCTGGTGCTGCCGATTCATCTCGCTGCCCCAGGGACCCAGGGTCGTGCGGCTGTCCGGGGACACGATCGACAGCGTCGCGCCGTCTGGCAGATGGAACTTGTCGAAGCCGAAGTTCAGGTGGATCGCGTCGGGTGTTCTTACCGCGTAGCGCCACTGCCACCGGCCATCGGGCAACTGGCGCCAGTCGCCGTGGGTGGCGGGTTCGACCATGACGTCGTGGCCGACGGCGAAGCGCTTGGGGCCCGGTAGGGCGTCGCTCCAGGCATCCTCGGCCGAGAGCTTGTCGAGATCAAGCGCGGGAAACTTGGCGCCGGGCACACCATCGGCACCATCGAGGATGCGTTCGACATCGACCGAGGCTGCCTGCACCGCGGTGGCGATGCCGAGCATCAAGACGGCGACGAGGATCGCGCTCGAACGGAGAGCGCGGGCGCGGATGAGTCTGACAGACATGTTGGTCCTCCCGATTGCCAGAGGCCTGTGCGGCAGAAGCGTCCGACATGACACGAACGCGATCGTCATGCCGCGTGGCTATCGGGGAACGCGCATCGTGGGATCGATTTGAATTCGCCGATAGGCACGATCGGTGGCGGGAGCGCCGGTGCAGCCCGGTCGTTCCGTGCCGCGCAGACCACCAAGTTCGAAAAGATAAAACAATCCGCGATCGACCGGTGAGAACCACGGCTCACCGACAGTGACCGCGGCCACGCGGTCGTCGCCGATGCCGCTTGCAGCGCGCCTGGGACGAGGCCGGGTGCGTCGCCACGCCCGGCCTCGATGTCCCTCGGCGTGAGGTACGGTCGATCAAGGTGCCTCGTAGCCGTCGGAGAAAATCCCGAAGCCGTTCGCCGACGGACGCGTTGCCGAGGCGTTGAAGTAGAGCACCAGCGCGTCGTGGTCCGACGATCTGCGAGCGGTCGAAGCATCGAACTCGTCGTTCCCGGGCGCGTCGGAGTTGCCACGGCCATGGATCGCCCGCTCGAATCGGGCCTGCGCCGCGCCGTTGAGCAGCGCGTGGTCGAGGGCCTGGGCCGCGAACGCGAAGTTGAACGAGTAGCGTTCGGTGGGCGGCCGCGCAATCACGGCGTTCTCGAAGCCCGGATCGACGAACTGCCCGTTGGCCTGGGCGGCGCACGGCAGCTCCGCAGGTGGCCAGTAGCTGCCGACGTATTCCGACGTGGCCGTCGAGGCGTTGCCCATGAGCAACCCGTTGAGGTCAGCGTAACCGTCCGAGAATTCGAAGGCGTTGTGGTCACCGAGGAGGACCAGCGGGACGCCGGCGTTGGCGGGATTGGATTGCCACGCCTGTACCGCGCAGGCCATCGAGATGGCCTGGCGAAGGCGCTTCTGGCGCACGCGGTGTGCGTCCTGGCGCGTCGACGGGGCAGTCGGGTTCGAGCGCGCGTCGCTCAGATTGTCGATGCCGGACAGCGAGCGGAAATGGTTGACCACGACCGCGAGACGTAGATCGCCGCCGCCGACCAGGGGGCCGGTCGCCTCCATCTTCAGCGGCGGTCGATCATGGACGCGTGTGGTACTGGTCTGCGTCGTCGAATTGGCGTCCAGATAGCGGAACGTCCACTCCTCGGTCGGCGCTATCTGCGCAAAGCTGACATTGGTCAGACCGAGATCCTGGCGATACAGGAATCCGACGCTGATGAAGCGCGGATCGTTGGTCGACGGGCTGTGCGCCACGAGGTAGATCGGGCCACCATCGGCGGCGATCCGGTCGGCGAGCAGCTGAAGCGCCGGTGTCGGATCGCCGCCCGCGTTCGCACAGGTCGTCGACGGCGGGCTCGGCAGCTCGACCTCCTGCACGCCGATGATGCCGGGCGCGCCCAGTACCTCGCGGATGTAGCGCGAGTGCTTCTCGAGCTTGCGGTTGGTGTCGGCGATGTTGAACTGCTCGTTCGAGTTCGGTCGCGCCGGGTCGTCGCAACGGTCGTAAAGGTTCAGCAGGTTGAACGTCGCGACCGTCAGCTGGTCGGCCAGGGGCGCCGGGACCGGCCGCGGCAGCGCCGGCGCCGGGTCGGTCACCGTGTACTGACTGGGCCAGAACTCGTAGTCGGCGAAGTCGATGCCGATCACGCCCTGGGCCGACAGGATCGAGCCGGGGACGATCGCCGCGTTGGGCAGGCCCAGTCGATCCGGATCGAACTCGAACACCTCCGGATTGCCGTCGAAAACGAAGCCGGTGGGCAACGGCGGTGCGGTGGGTATCAGATTGGCCAGGATCGGGTCTTCGGTCGACACATTGAACGCGACGCCAGGCTCGCGGAAGGCGCGACGGCCCGAGGTCGCAAAGCCCATCTCGGCCAGCGGATCGGTCCCGAAACGCTGGTTCGGCGAGGTGATGACGCCGGTCGTCGTTTGGACGCGCATGTACTCAAGACATGCGAAGTTCCGCGCGCGCGGATCCGCGGTCGGCGAGAAGACGCCACCCAGCGCGACACATGCCGGCACGTTCGGATCGGGCGACGGGATCACGTCGTCCAGCGTGATCGCCTGGGTCGTGGTCGCGACGTTGGCGCTGCCCATCCGCACCACGATCAGCGCCGGACTGGTATTGAAGAACTGCGTGGCATTCAGCGAGCGTCCGCCGCTCGTCGAGACGAAGTCTCCAACCCGCCCGCGGACGTCGACGACGTCCCCGACCTGCACGGTCGGTGCGCTGGAGGTGAACACGAACATCGCGTCGGACGTCGCCGGGTTGCCGTCTCCCGGCGCCCGCGCCTGCATCACGAAGCCGTTGCCGACGACGGCCGTGACGATGTTGTCGGCCGAGGTCAGCGTCTGCGTCGCCAGCGGCGACACGTCGCCCGGACCCTGAATCGCGGGGATCGGCGTCGACATCACCGCATTGTTGTCGATCGTCACGGTCGCGGTCGCAGTACCGACCACCACGTCCGGCGCGCTGGTCGCGATCGTGACGTCGAAGGTCTTGGTGGCGGCCGGCCGGAGGTGCGGATGGATCGTGACCGGCACGTTGAATGACGCAGTATTGGCCGGGATCGTGAATGACTGGCTGGCGAGCGCGACATAGTCGGCAGGCGGGGTCGGACCCGGTGTCGCGGTACCACTGCCGGTACTGGCCGTGAAGATCACGGCAACCGGCTGCGGTGGATTGATCGTCACCGGAACGTTGACCGTCTGTGTGCCGACCAGGCCAACCGTGACCGAGGCCGGGCCGACCGACAGGTTGGAGGTCGGCGGTGTCGCGCCGAACACGGTGATCGTGATGTTCCCGGTCCCGGTCCGGGCTTGTGCGTCGGTGATCGTGAACGGCAGCGCGTAGGAGCCCGGCATCACCGAATTCGCCGCGGTGGTCGTCGCGCAAAACTCGAGATCGCCCGCGGTCGTGTCGCAGCCGGTGCCGTCGTCGACCAGCGTTTGCGCGGCGTTGCCGCCGAGTGCGGTGAGGTTGGCCGTGACTGCGATGCCGGTGCTGATCGGATTGGCGCCGGGGGTGACGTTGACCCGCAAGGCGCTCGTCGTCGTGCCGTCGTTCGGAATCGTCGCAGGGGTCGCCGTGCCGGTGCCCGAAGGCGGCGTCGGAGAAGGCGAAACCGGCGCTAGGGCGACGCCCCGGAAGGCAGTGTTCGTGCCCGCGGTGGCCAACAACACCGGTGTTCCGCTGAGCGTGCCGTTGTAACCGCTCGAATCGCTGATCGAGACCAGCTCGCCGCCGCCGGTGGCCGAGGAGCCGCCCTTCCGCGTCGACCAGAGCGTCACCGTTCCCGCCGACACCGAGCCGGCGAGGCCGCGGTAGGAATCGCCAGCACTGCCGACCGAGCCATTCTGGATCCAGGTTCCACCGACTAGCGAGAACTTCGAGATCGCCGGAGCCGGAGAGGTCGCGCTGTCATCCGCGACGTATACGGTGTCCACACCCGGGACGCTGCCGTCGAGATCGAAGAAGACATAGGCGTAGGGCGACGCATTCGTGATCGGAATACCGGGCAACGCGGTGATCGGCTGGCCGCTGGTGGTCGGCGTGCCACTGCCGACCTCACCCAGGCGCACCGCCGTTCCCGACGCCGTCGAAACGTAGAGCTGTCCGCCGTAGACGGCAATCTGGCGAATGTTCGTGAGCGCTCCGGTGCCGGTCGCCGAGACCTGCGAGCTGGTGGTCGCGCCGAGCGTGGAGTAGCGCACGCCGGAACTCCCGCCCACGCTCCAGAAGGCGTTGCCATCGAGCGAGGCGGCACTGCGCACGTTGTTTCCGCCGTGTGCGTCGCTGAGCGCCGTCGAGGTGTCGACGCTGGCATCGACCGCGATGCGCGCGATCACCCTCGGCACGTCGATGGAGGGTGTGCCGGGGATCGACCCGCTGCCGCCGAGATCACGCCCGTAGCAGGTGGCGATCAGGAACTGGCCATCGGCGCTCCGGGTGATGAAACCTTCGGAGGTCGCGGTTCCTGAAGCGATGCATTGCCGCTGTGGCCCCGACGCCGTGGTGGGTAGCGGGACCGAGCGGACCAGCGTTCCCGTCGGCGTGTACTCATCGAGGAACACCGGATTGCCGGTGTTGATGAGCCCGGTCGTGCCATCACCCACCCGGTAGACGACGACGTTACCGGCAACGAAATTCTGCGCGGTGGCAAGCGGAGCGGACAAAACGGACAGCGCCGCGAGCAGGACGGCGAGACGTGGGTGCGACATGCGGACTCCCGAGAATGCGAATCGATCCAAGCGGCCGGAAGATAGCAGCGGACCGCGACCATTTTTTTTCACTGGGCGCGCGGGGGGCAACGCGATGGCCGGCCAGGTCAGTCCTCGAAGCTCGAGGCAAATACACCATCGCCGACCGCTGCACCGGCCGTCATCCGGTCGAGGCGAAACTTCCGCCACAGCGCTTCGGGTAGATCCTTGGCCGAGACCCCGTCGCCGTAGAACACCGTGTCGCCGAGATCACTCGCGAGCACGATCGGCGCGTCGATTGCGGTCGATCCGCCGACCAGCGCGAGCCCCTCCGGCCGCTGACCGGACAGGTCCGTGGTCAGACGTCGCGGTGGATCGGCGGCGTTCCCAGACCAGCGGAACAGCCGGAAAGGACCGACACCATCGGCGGGACCGGCGATGATCAGGCAGCCATCGCCCGCGCACTCGATCGAGCGGATTCCGAGCCCGCCGAGGTCGAGCATGATCGGGGCACCGAAGCTGGCGGGGCCGCTGGCCGGATTGCCGCCGACCAGTGCATCGAGATTGGTGAGCGGGACGAGCAGCGCATGTCGGCGATCGGCCGGGGGCTGGAGCGGGGCGCGAAAGCCGAGCAATGCCGTCGTACCGTCCGGCGCGATCGCGAGGCCCTCGAGGTTGAATCCGGCGCCGCCGGGCGCCTCGGGCGGCACCCCGGCCGCCGCGCTGTCGGTCAGGCCCAAAGCATGCGCGCCAAGCCCGTGACCGCCCCCGGCGTCCCAGGCAAGGAGGTCCGTGCGCAGGCCGTCGTAGCGACCGACGTAGTCCAGTGTCCAGTCCGGCGCGGAACCGCCGATGTCGACGGCCACCAGACGTCGCCGGTTCGGTCGCGGGTTGCCATTGGCGGCGTTGCCATGCGAGCCCATGACGAAGACGCGTGCACCGCGCCGGGTCATCGCTTCGAAGTCGACTTCGCGCGGCCGGCCGGAACCACCGATGTCGGTCAGGCCGAGTAATGGCGTGAGGTCCCATGCCTGCCTCGTCGGCCCTGACCGATCGGCCGGCCATACGCGCAGCACCTGGTCCTCATCGATCGCGACAAGCACGTGCCCCGGGCCGAGCATGTCGACCGCCGAGGCATCGGCCCCGCCGATCGGCCAGGTGGTCGCGCCGACCGGCAGGATCGGCTGGGAGGCCGCGAAGTCGATCGTCGCGCTGCCGGTCTCGCCCAGCGGGTTGCGAGCGCTCACCGTCAACGTCGCATAGCCGACCCCACTCGGCGCGACGCGGAGCGCCACCCGTGTCGCGTCGAGCGGATCGATCGCGAGCGCCGCATCGGCGACCACCGCCGAATTCGAACTCGACGCAGACAGCTCGAGCTCGGCGAGCGCAAACGCGGGATCGGTGATCGTCAACGGGATGCCGATCGTCGCGGCGTGATCGCTGGGATCCCCGATCACGCCGGAAAAGGCCGGTGCCGTCGAAACCACGCTGGGCGCGGCGCTGGCGACGGCGGTGGCCGCGAGCCACTGAAGGCCGATCAGGG
>CALDVP010000049.1 GCA_937924195.1 uncultured Lysobacterales bacterium | reverse complement strand
GTGGTCTGCCACGACGTGATCCAGTACCTCGACGACGCGGTCGCGCGGACCCTCGCACGGGGCATCCGACGGCTCTGCGACGGCGTCGCGCACGTCAACGCGTTCACCGCCGAGGACGACTTCATCGGCGACCGGGCCGACCATGTCGCGCGGCCGGCCAGCTGGTACCGCCGGCTGCTCGGGACGGGCGGTTGGCGGCCGACCGGCGGTCAGTGCTGGCTGTCGCCGGCGCTCGCGGCCCGCGCGGCCGCGCTGGAGTTGCCGTGACCGCCGCCGCGACTCAGTCGCTCGCTGTCTTACCGGGAGAGACGAAGCGGTAGTCGGCGACCTTCGAGGGATCCACCTCGCCATCCTCATAGAGATCGGCGCGGACCATCTCGGCCAGGAACGCCGCGATTCGCTCCGCGCGCATCGCGCCGATGCCGTGCTCGGCCGCGTCGCCGGACTCGAGGATGCCCTGGGCCTTCATCAGCGCCACTGAAGCCTCGAGTTCCTCGATCGTCAGCTCGGGGTTGTCGGCCAGCATCCGCGCGTTGGCAGCGGCGCGGTCGCCATGGAGATACGAGCGCCAGCCTGCGATCGAGGCGTCGACGAAGCGCTGAACCAGATCGGGTCGTTCACGGGCGGTCACGGCACGAGTCTCGATCAACGTCGAATAGGTCGAGAAACCGTGATCTGCGAGGAGATGGACGACCGGCTCGAAGCCACCCTGCCGTCGCACGTAGATCGGTTCCGCAACCGAATAGCCCTGTTGCACGGCGCGCGGGTTGGCGAGGAAGGCCGAGAGGCTGAAGTTGTAGGGCTTGAGCTGCTCGTCGCGGAACCCGTGGCGGGCCTTGAGCCACTGCCACCACGTGAACTGCGCGTCCTTGGCCACCAGCACGACCGGCGCGTCGCGCAGCGCGGCGAAGTCCTCGTAGCCCTGTCCCGGATGCGCGATCAGCGCTTGCGGGTCCTTCTGGAAGATCGCGGCCACGACCACGGTCGGCACGCCGTTCTTGACGTTGTCGAAGGCATGCAACAGGTTCCCGGCCATCAGGAAGTCGATGCGGCCGGCCGCGAGCAGGGGCCGGTTGTTGACCTGCGGTCCGCCCTGGCGGATCTGGACATCCAGCCCGTGCGCGGCGTAGGTGCCGTCGACCAGCGCCTGGTAGAAGCCGCCATGCGCGGCCTGCGCCTTCCAGTTGGTCGCGAAGATGACCCGGTCGGGATCGCCCGCGAAGGCGGTGCTCGCGACGCTGAACGTCACGAGCAGGACCAGTTTGGCGACGGAGCGGCTGAGGATACGGTGCATCGAAGCGCCCTTCGGTTCGAGTCAATGGGTGGTGGTCGTGGTGGCCCCAGTCGAGCCGCGCCAGCGCGCGACCCACCACCGATCGATCGCGCCGAACAGCGCGTGGATCGCGATCCCGGTCAGCGAGACCAGCGCCAGCGCTGCGTACATGCGCGGGATCTCGGTGCGGAAGCTGGCCTCGAGGATGCGCGAGGCAAGCCCGGTTTCACGTCCGGCCGCGCCGGCCGCGAACTCGGCGACCACGGCGCCGATCAACGCGAGCCCGCCGGCGATTCGCAGCCCGGCCATGAAGTAGGGCACCGCGGTCGGCAGCAGCAGCCAGCGCAGCCGCTGCCATGAGGTGGCGCGATGCAGCGCGAACAGCTCGCGCAGGCCGGGATCGACGGAGCGCAGGCCCGCGAGCGTGTTCGCGAGCACCGGGAAGAAGGCGACGATCCACGCGCACAGCAGCAGCGCGGCCGTGGTGTCGTCGAGGTAGATCAGCACCAAGGGCGCGATCGCGATGATCGGCGTCACCTGGAGCACGATCGCGACTGGCAGCAGGGCGCGCTCGAGCGTGCGCGACAGCGCGAAGGCACAGGCGATCAGCGCGCCGCCGGTGGCTGCCAGCGCCAGCGCGCCGACCGTGATCCGGATCGTGAACCACCACGACGGCAGCAGCGAGTCGAGGTTCGTCCAGAGTGTGGTCGCGACCAGGCTCGGGGCCGGGATCAGGTACTGCGGGACTTCCGCGATTCTGACCCACGCCTCCCATGTGCCGAAGAGCGCAAGCATGAGCAGTGCCGGGGCGATCCAGTCGCGGCTCGCTCTCATGCCGCCTCCGCGGCTGCTTCGAGATGCCGCGACAACTCGCTGCACTGGCGCGCGTAGTCAGCGGTCCCACGCCACGCGCGCGTGCGCGGGGAGGGCGCCTCGATTGCGAGATCGACGACCAGGCGGCCCGGTCGGGTCGAGAACACCAGTACGCGGTCGGCGAGGTAGACCGCCTCGAACACGCTGTGGGTCACGAACAGGATCGTCGGCCCGCCGGCGGCCCAGGCGAGCAGCTCATCATTGAGCCGGAATCGGGTCAGCTCGTCGAGCGCCGCGAAGGGCTCGTCGAGCAGCAGCAGGTTCGGATCGGTCGCGAGCGCGCGTGCGAGCGAGGCGCGCATCCGCATCCCGCCCGACAGCTCGTGCGGTCGCGCGCGCTCGAAGCCGGCGAGGCCCACGCGCGTGATCCACGGCTGCACCGTGGCGTGCGCGCGCGGCCGCGACGATCCCGCGAGCCTGAGCGGTAGCGAGACGTTGTCGGCGACGCTGGCCCATGGCATCAGCGTCGGGTCCTGGAACACGAAGGCTGGGCGCATCGACTCGCGGCCCTGCCATGCGACCTGCCCACCCGACGGCGGCAGCAGTCCCGCGATGATCCGGAGCAAGGTGCTCTTGCCGCAGCCCGAGG
>CALDVP010000048.1 GCA_937924195.1 uncultured Lysobacterales bacterium | reverse complement strand
GGCATCGCAGGGATGCAGGCCGCCCTCCACGGACCGGAGCCCGTCGCGCGACGGCGGTGCGCGGGGACGGCCGGGGGGTGCAGGGGGGCGCGGCTGTTGGCGCCCCCCTGCTCGGGCCGGCCGAAGGCCGGAGCGGAAATCGAGGGCGCGAAACAATCATTCGCGGCAGGCCCCCACGGTCGCCCGGGGATTGCTTCGGAATGCTCCACGCGAAAGGAGCACACGCCGGATCGCGCGGACGTGTCGCTCGACGGGCGGCAGGAGGCGACCGCTCGAGAGACCGACCTCACACGGTCCCCCGGTTGCGGCCGACCCACGGCCGGTAGAACTCGCGAACGCGGGCCATGTCGGCCTTGAAGTCGGAGCTCATCTCGACGGTCGGGCCGATGCCGATGGTCTTCTCCGGATAGTGGAAGTAGGCCATCACGACCGGCAGGTTCGCGGCGCGCGCGATGCGCCAGAAGCCGCTCTTCCACGTCTTGACCGGCTTGCGCGTGCCTTCGGGTGCAATCAGCAGCCACAGGCGATCGCGGCCGCGTGCGTAGTCCGCCAGCTCGCGAACCACACCGCCGGTCGCCTGGCGGTCGACCGGGAAGCCGCCGAAGGCGCGCAGGATCGCTCCGAGCGGCCACCAGAACAGCTCTTTCTTGGCCATGAACTCGATGTGGACGCCGAGCGCCAGCTTCGCCAGCAGGCCCCACAGCGCGTCGAAGCCCGAGGAGTGGGGCGCGACGATGATCAAGGCCTTGTCGAGGTTCGGGAACTCGCCTTCGAGCCGCCAGCCAAAGAGCCGCAGCACCGCACGGGCGATCCAGCGGACGAGCGGGTGGCTGCCGGTACGCGGGGCCCGCGGTGGCAGCGGGATCAGCACCGGATCGTCGCGCGCCTCCGCCATCAGTCGCGTTCCCAGTTGCGCGACTGGCGCGCACGCTTGACCGAAGCGCGCTCGCGCTTGGTCCCGAGCCGGCGCTCCTTCGAGGCCCGCGTCGGCTTCGTCGCGATCCGCGCCTTCGGAACCTCGAGGCCGGCGCGCAGGAAGGCAAGCAGGCGCTCGCGCGCGTCGGCGCGGTTGCGATCCTGGGTGCGGAAACGCTGGGCCGAGATCACCAGCACGCCGTCGTCGGTGAGGCGGTGATCGCGCCGCGCCAACAGCCGGACCCGCAGCGGCTCCGGGAGCACGCGGCTGTTCGCGACGTCGAAGCGCAGCTCGACCGCGGTCGCGACCTTGTTGACGTTCTGCCCGCCCGGCCCCGCGGCGCGCACGAAGCGCTCGACGAGCTCGTGTTCGGGGATGCGGATGCGGGGAGTCAGCTCGAGCACGGCGGCGGGCGCATTCAGGGTCGAGCAGTTTAGCGGCAGCCGATCGGCCACTCCGGCCGGGGCGGCCTTGCGGGGGCCTCCGTGCGGAGTCCTCGACGGACACGGAGATCGCCATCACCGATACTCGCGACCCAGCGAGCCCGCGATGCGACCCCGATTCCTGATCCTCGACGTCTTCACCGAGCAGCGCTTCGGCGGCAACCCGCTCGCCGTCCTGCCCGACGCGCGCGGCCTCGACGTCGCCGCGATGCAGCGCATCACCCGCGAGTTCAACTTCTCCGAGTCCACTTTCGTGCTGCCGCCCGAATCAGGCGGCGATCACCGCGTGCGCATCTTCACGCCGGCCAGCGAGGTGCCCTTCGCCGGCCACCCCAATCTCGGTACGGCCGCCGCGCTTGCGCTGCTCGGCGAACTGGGCGCCCTCGACGAGCCGGTGACCGTGCGCTTCGAGCAAGGCGCCGGCGTGGTGCCAGTCACGGTATCGCGCCGTGGCGACGGATTGATCGACGCCGAACTCATCGCGCCCGCGCCGCTGTCGGTCGGCGAGCCGATCGATCCGGGCCTGGTCGCAGCGGCCATTGGCTTGTCGACCACCGAGATCGCGCTCGACCGGCACCTACCTCGGACCGCCTCGGTGGGCCTCACCTTCCTCGTCGCCGAACTCGTCTCGGCCAGCGCGCTGGCGAGTGCGAAGGTCAGGCCAGATGCGATGGCGGCCCTGGTCGCGGCGAGCGGCGTGCCCTATCTGCATCTGCACACCGCGGGCGCCGGCGCGATCGATCGGCGCACCCGGATGTTCGCACCGCTCGATGGCGTGCCCGAGGATCCCGCCACCGGCAGCGCGAACGCCGCGCTCGCCGCCCTGCTCGCCGCAACCGACCCGCGAGCCGATCTCGATCTGACGCTGACGATCACGCAGGGCATCGAGATGGGTCGACCGAGCCGGCTGCTCGCCCGCGTGCGTAAGCGCGCCGGCGTCGTGGCCGAGGCCCGGATCGGCGGCAGCAGCGTGCCGGTGGCCGAGGGCGTCCTGCGGCTCGATTGACGCTCGCCGGATAGCGCGCGCCGGCCGGGGCCGGCGCTACATGCCCGTGAACCGTGTGGCGCGCGGCTTGCCACGCGCGAGGGCGGAGACGTGGACGGATTACCGGGCCGCGAGGCGGCTTCAGCGGATGCGGAACATCCCGATGCGGCCCGAATGATCCCGCTCGCGACGGCGGCGCATGCGCTGCTGGAGTTCCTGACGCTGCTCCTCGAGCCACTCGACGCGCCCGATCGTGGCCGGATCGACGCCGTGCTTGGCTGCTTCGGCGGCACGAAAGTGGCAGAAGTCCTCGTAGGCCTCGAGCTCGTGCTTCAGCTCGCGCACGCACAGCTCGATCATGATCGCGTCGTCGAGATAGCCCACCACCGGGATGTGATCCGGGATCACGTCGGTCGGATCGGCGAAGTAGGTCAGGGCCGTCAGCACGCGGGCCTTGTCCTCGTCGGCCAGGCCCCAGCCCTCGTCGTGGACCATCCGGATCAGGGAATCGAGCTTCGACAGGCGCTCGGCGATGAAGTCGGGCGCCTGGCGCGAACGCGCGCCCTCGACCAGCTTGCCAGCGGCATCGGTGATTTCGCGCGGCGACTTGCCCGCTGCGAGCGACTGGGCGCGGCGCAGCGCCTCGGTGAAGTGGTCGAGGTCGTTGTCGGAGAGTTCGATCGTGAGATTCAGCGACATGGGGCGCGGCGTCCACGGCTTCGAGGATTCTCCGAAGCCTAGCACCAGGACGGCACCGCCATCACCGGCCGGGAGCAGGCTCCAGGCTCGCCGCGCCGGCGCGGCCGACGACCGTGATCCGGAGCTGGACCCGGTCGGCGACCGCATGGCGCTCGGCCCGCATGCCAAAGTCGGTCCGGCGCACGCTGCCCTCGAGCGCGAGCGCACAGGCGTGCGCGGGATCCAGCGGGCAATCCTGTGGCTCCAGGCGGAACGCAACCGGTCGGCGCACGCCGCGCAGCGAAAGCTGGCCATGCAGGACGCCGCCCGCCGCCAGCACGCCGAGCGGCACGTCGTCGGCGCGGAAACGCGCTTCCGGATGGCGCTCGGCATCGAAGAAGGCCGGCGACAGCGCCCACGCCGCGTGCGCGGCGTTGGCCATGCCGAGGCTGACGAGCTCGACTGTGGTGTCGATGCGCGCGACCGCGCGCGTGCGGTCGACGTCGATCTGGCCGTGGACGCGGTCGAATCGGCCGGTGATCGTGATCAGCGCGAACACGCGGGCCCGGAACTGTGCTTCCGAGACATCGGTGTCGAGCAGCCAGCGCTCGCTGCCGCCAGCGTGGGTGTCGGCGGCCCACGCGGTCGCGAGCAGCGCGAGCGCGGCGACCCAGGCGTGCGCCCTCCAGGTGCCGCGGGAGGCTCCTGCCACGCCGAACCGCGTCGCGGCCGGACGCGGCGCCCCGTTCACGGCGACCAGAACTCCCGCACGGTGGCGACGCCGGGGCCGAGCTCGGCGCCATCGGCGATCGAGAGCTGCACCAGGCCCGCCGTCGGAAGACCGCGCGGCGCATCGGAATGGCCATCGACGAGGAAGGCGACCAACTGTTCGAGGCCCGGGTTGTGGCCGACCAGCAGCACCGGATCCGCGCCCGTATCCACGAGCCGCGCGAGCGTGCCCGGCAGGGCCTCGTAGATCGACGGCTCGAACTCCGCCTCGACCCCCGGCAGGGCCAGCGCCAGCGTCTCGCGCGTGCGCCGCGCC
>CALDVP010000047.1 GCA_937924195.1 uncultured Lysobacterales bacterium | reverse complement strand
GTGTGCTCGACGCGGTGACGCTCGCCGGGCTCTACGGGACGACGGTGAGCGAGCCGAGGTAGAGCGGAAGGTCGACCTTCTCGGCACGATCCTTGCGGCCGACGAAGACCACTTGGTAGAAGCGCCCGGCGTCGATCCCGGGCACCGCGACGACCCGGGCGGCGAGCACCATCGGCGTGCCAGCCACCACGCCCTCGCCGGTGAACTCGCGGCCGAGCGCGTCGGTGCCGCGGACGGCGACTTCGCGCTCCGCGACGAGCGTGCCGTCGATGTTACGCAACAGCGCGTCGCGCGCGGCATCGAGGATCGCCTTGCGCTCGCCCGCCGGCAGCGGCGACCAGGCGACGCCGAACGCCATGCCCGAGAGTTGCGACTGGAGCATCTCCATCGGCACTTTCTCGCCGGCGAGGACCACCTCGCGCGCGGCCTTGGACGGCTTTGCCGGCAGCAACACCTTCAGGTGGCCCTCTTCCCAGGCGAGCTCGCGCCAGTCGAGCTCGGGGTAGCAGCCGGCGACCGCGGCCGCGAGCATCGCCGCAACGAGCCACGCCGCGGTGCGTCTCATCGGCCGTTCCGCGCGAGGTAGCGCCGGTCGCTGAAAGTCCCGACCCAGGCCGGCTGATACACGACGAAGAGCGTCGCGAGCATGCCGGTCAGGGTCGCCTCGCCGAAGGCGAGCATCAGCAGCATCGCGGTCCACGATTCGAAACCGCTCTCCGCCGCAGGCAGCGCGAACGCGATGATCGCGGTGCTCGCCAGGCCCGCGCCGAGCATGGCGGCCGCGCCGCCGACGAAACCACCGACGAAGACATAGACGAAGAAGTTCGGCGGCAGCCGCGCCTCGGCGAGCCGGAGCACGAGATGGCTGACCGCAATCGGGATCACCCCGGCGGCGATCAGCCGCGCGCCGAGCACGCTCCACGCGCCGTCGCCTGCGAACGTGGCGGCCGCCGCTCCCGCGGCGAGCGCCAGGAAGCCGAGCGCGCCGCCGAACATCAGGTATAGGAGCGTCGCGCCGAGCAGGTGAACGTGGACGAGCGGTCCGACCCGTGCAGCGACCGTCCACAGCAAGGCGACGGCGACGATCGCACCGAGAAAGACGTGGCTCTGCTCGTTCTCGCGGAGGCGCACCCAGGGTGCGCGCCAGGCCGACCAGGCAAGCGCCACCGCCGCGCCGAGCCAGGCGAGGGCACACCACAGGGAGGGCAGCCCGGAAGGAAGGTCCATCGCGCCGACTCGTGTCCCGGCTCGTCGCCCGGTCTGGCGGCCCGCTCACCCGCTGGCGGTCACTTCGCGGCGACGCACGCGATCTCGACCAGCATGCGCGGGTCGGCGAGCTTCGCCTCGACGGTCGCCCGCGCCGGCAGGTTGTCGGGGTCGATCCATGCCTTCCATACGGCGTTCATGCCCTCGCGGTTGCGGATGTCGGTCAGCCAGACGTTCGCCCAGAGGATCTTCGATTTGTTCGACCCAGCCTTCGCGAGCGCCGCGTCGATCGCGGCGAGCACCTGCCTCGTCTGGCCGGTGATGTCCTGGGTGAGGTCGTCGGCGACGGTGCCGGCGACCCAGACCAGACCCCCGTGCTCGACCGCGTCGGACAGGATGCCGCCGTGCGGGTTGTGGCGGACGATGGTCATGGCTGCGCTCTCCTTTGCTGACGGTTTAGGTTTCGTAGGCGAGCGCCGGGGCGAGCCAGCGCTCGGTCTTGGCGAGGTCGGCGCGCTTGCGGCGCGCGTAGTCCTCGGCCTGGTCGCGGTCGATCTTGCCCACCGCGAAGTACCGGGACTGCGGGTGCGAGAAATAGAGCCCGGACACGCTCGCCGGCGGCCACATCGCGAAGTTCTCGGTCAGCGTGATCCCGAGCGCCGGCGCGTCGAGGAGCTCGAACAGCGCTGCCTTTTCGGTGTGGTCGGGGCACGCCGGATAGCCGGGCGCCGGCCGGATGCCGGGGTAGCGCTCGGCGATCAGGTCCGCGAGCGACAACGCCTCGTCGGCGGCGTAACCCCAGAGTTCCCGGCGGACTCGTTCGTGTAGCCATTCCGCGAAGGCCTCGGCCAGGCGGTCGGCGAGTGCCTTCAGCATGATGGCGCTGTAGTCGTCATGCGCGGCCTCGAAGGCCTTCACCCGCTCCTCGCAGCCGATGCCGGCGGTGACGGCGAACGCGCCGAGCCAGTCCGCGCGCCCGGAATCGCGCGGCGCCACGAAGTCGGCCAAGCACAGGTTGTGCCGGTCGGCGGCTTTGCCGGTCTGCTGGCGCAGGCAGTGGAAAGTCATCGCCACGCGGGCGCGTGACTCGTCGGCGTACACCTCGATGTCGTCGCCGACGGCGTTGGCCGGCGCGAGCACGACGACGCCGTTCGCGGTCAGCCAGCGCTCGCCGACAATGCGCTCGAGCATCGCCTGCGCGTCGCGCAAGACGTTGCGCGCCGCCTCGCCCACCTTCGGGTCGTCGAGGATCTTCGGAAAGCTGCCGGCGAGGTCCCAGGTCTGGAAGAACGGCGACCAGTCGATGTAGCGCGCGAGCGTGCCGAGGTCGACCGCGCGCAGCTCGTGCCGTCCGGGACGCAGCGGCCGCGGCGGCGTGTACGCGTTCCAGTCGATCGGCACCCGGTTCGCGCGCGCCTCGGCGAGCGGGACGAGCGGCGCCTGGCCCTTCTTCGCCGCGTGTTGCGCGCGGATGCGCTCGTAATCGGCGCGCACCTCGGCGACATAGGCCTCGCGCAGGTCGGTCGAGATCAGGCTGGTGCAGACGCCCACCGACCGCGACGCATCGGGCACGTAGATGACCGGGCCTGGATAGTTCGGCGCGATCTTCACCGCGGTGTGGACGCGCGAGGTCGTGGCGCCGCCGATCAGCAACGGAACCGTGAACCCCTCGCGCGCCATCTCGTGCGCGACGTGAGCCATTTCCTCGAGCGAGGGCGTGATCAGGCCGGACAGGCCGATGATGTCTGCGCCCTCCTCGCGCGCCACTTGCAGGATCTTCTGCGCCGGCACCATCACCCCGAGATTGATCACCTCGAAGTTGTTGCACTGGAGCACCACTGCGACGATGTTCTTGCCGATGTCGTGCACGTCGCCCTTCACCGTCGCGATCACGATCTTGCCCTTCGGGCGCGTGTCGCCCGCGGCCGCCTTGGCCGCTTCGATGTAGGGCACCAGGTGGGCGACAGCCTGCTTCATTACCCGCGCCGACTTCACCACCTGCGGCAGGAACATGCGCCCGCTGCCGAAGAGGTCGCCGACGATGTTCATGCCGTCCATCAGCGGCCCCTCGATCACCTGGATCGGGCGCTCGTACTTGAGCCGCGCCTCCTCGGTGTCCTCGACGACGTAGGTCGACACGCCGTGCACCAGCGCGTGGGCGAGACGCTCCTCGACGGTGCCCCGGCGCCAGGAGAGATCCTCGTCGGCGCGCTTGCCGCCCGTCTTCACGCCTTCGGCGAACCGGACCAGCCGCTCGGTGGCGTCGGGGCGCCGGTTCAGGATCACGTCCTCGACGCGCTCGAGCAGATCCTTCGGAATCTCCTCGTACACCCCGAGCTGGCCCGCGTTGACGATCGCCATCGTGAGCCCGGCGCGGATCGCGTGGTAGAGGAATGCGGTGTGCATCGCCTCCCGCACCGGCTCGTTGCCGCGGAACGCGAACGAGAGGTTCGATAGCCCGCCGGACACCTTCGCCCCGGGCAGGTTGGCGCGGATCCAGCGTGTCGCCGCGATGAAATCGACCGCGTAGTCGTTGTGCTCCTCGAGCCCGGTCGCCACCGCGAAGATGTTCGGATCGATGATGACGTCCTCGGGCGGGAAGCCGACCTCCCCGACCAGAATGTCGTAGCTGCGGCGGGCGATCTCGCAGCGCCGCGCGAGCGTGTCGGCCTGCCCGGCCTCGTCGAAGCACATCACCACCACCGCCGCCCCGTAGCGGCGCGCGAGCCGGGCCTGTCGTACGAACTCCTCGCGGCCCTCCTTGAGCGAGATCGAGTTGACGATCGGCTTGCCCTGCACGCATTTCAGACCGGCCTCGATCACCGACCACTTGGAGCTGTCGATCATCACCGGCACGCGCGAGATGTCGGGCTCGGCGGCGGCCAGGTTGAGGAAGGTCGTCATTGCGCGCTGCGAGTCGAGCATCGCCTCGTCCATGTTGACGTCGATCACCTGCGCGCCGTTCTCGACCTGCTGGCGCGCCACCGCGAGCGCCTCGGCGTAGTTGCCGGCGAGGATCAGGCGCGCGAAGACCTTGGAGCCGGTGACGTTCGTGCGCTCGCCGACGTTCACGAAGAGCGAGTCCTCGCCGATGTTGCACGGCTCCAGCCCGGCGAGCCGGAGCGCGGGCGCGACGACCGGTACCCGCCGGGGGGGAAGCGCCGCCACCGCGCCGGCGATCGCCTTGATGTGCGCCGGCGTGGTGCCGCAGCAGCCGCCGACGATGTTGAGGAACCCGGCGCGGCAGAACTCCTCCAGCAGCGAGGCGGTGTATTCGGGCGACTCGTCGTAACCGGTCTCCGACAGCGGGTTCGGCAGCCCGGCGTTCGGGTAGCACGAGATATAGGTGTCCGCGACCGCCGCCAGTTCCTCGATGTACGGCCGCATCAGCTTCGCGCCGAGCGCGCAGTTGAGCCCGACCGCGAGCGGCTCGGCGTGGCGGATCGAGTTCCAGAACGCCTCGGTCGTCTGCCCGGTGAGCGTGCGGCCGGACTGGTCGGTGATCGTGCCCGAGACGATCACCGGCAGCCGCGCGCCGGCCGCGTCGAAGTGGCGGCGGATCGCGAAGATCGCCGCTTTGGCGTTCAACGTGTCGAAGATCGTCTCGACCAGGATGATGTCGGCACCGCCGTCGCACAGACCGCGCAGCGCCTGCCCGTATGCCTCGACCAGCTCGTCGAAGGTGATGTTGCGAAAGCCCGGGTCGTTCACATCCGGCGAGATCGACGCGGTCCTGGTGGTCGGGCCGAGCACGCCGGCGACGAACC
>CALDVP010000046.1 GCA_937924195.1 uncultured Lysobacterales bacterium | reverse complement strand
AAGGCCATTAGAAAGGCTATGCTGGACGCTGGGCACATCGATCGACTGGCGCTGCCCGGTGGCGAGCGCCCAGGTCAAGTCCGCGATCCTGCTCGCGGGGCTGCGGGCCCGCGGGACCACGCGCGTGGCCGAACCGCAACCGACCCGCGACCACACCGAGCGGATGCTCGGCGCCTTCGGCCATCCGGTGCGCGCCGAAGGCGAGTGGATCGGCGTCGACGGCGGCGGGCGTCTCGTCGCGACCGACGTCGACGTGCCGTCCGACTTTTCGTCGGCCGCATTCTTCCTGGTCGCGGCCAGCGTGGTCCCGGGCTCGGACCTCGTCATCGAGCGCGTCGGCGTCAATCCGCTGCGGACGGGCCTGCTGCGCGCGCTGCGGATGATGGGAGCCGATATCGAGGTGATTGCGGGGGACACGGTCGGCGGCGAGCCGATCGCGGACCTGCGCGTCCGGTCCGCGCCGCTTGCCGGCATCGATCTGCCCGAATCGCTGGTGGCCGACATGATCGACGAGTTCCCGGCGTTCTTCGTCGCCGCGGCGCTGGCCGAGGGCATCACGACGGTCCGCGGCGCGACCGAACTTCGCGTGAAGGAAAGCGACCGGATCGCAGCCATGGCTGCCGCGCTCGCCGTCCTTGGCACCCGCATCGAGGAGCGGCCCGACGGGGCGGTCATCGAAGGGGGCGACCGTTTGCAAGGAGGATGTGTGGACAGCCGCGGCGACCACCGTATCGCGATGGCGGCGGCGGTCGCGGCCCAGCGGGCAGCGGGCCCCGTCATGATCTTGGACTGTCGCAACGTCGACACCTCGTTCCCGGGTTTCGCTGCGCAGGCCAGGTCGGCCGGCCTCGACGTGGCCGAGGCCGGCGGCGGCGACGCCGGCGGTATGATTTCATGATGACGGCGCCTGACGCTTCCGGCACTTCCCTGCAGGTCCCGGTCCTCACCATCGATGGTCCGTCGGGTTCTGGCAAGGGAACGGTCAGCCGGGCCGTGGCCGAGCGGCTCGGCTGGCACTTCCTCGATTCCGGCGCCCTGTATCGCGCGGCCGCGCTCGCCGCTCGCCGCCGTGGCATTCCGTCCGATGCGGTGCAAGAACTGGCCGCGCTGGCGCGAGACCTCGACATTTGCTTCGTCGAGCGACCGGGCGACGAGCCGGAAGTCCGGGTAGACGGCGAGGATGTGGGTGACGAACTGCGGACCGAGCAGGTCGGCGCACTGGCCTCGGCGATCGCAGCCCTTCCGGAGGTGCGGGCCGCGTTGGTAGACCGCCAGCGCGATTTCCGGCAGCCTCCCGGACTGGTCGCCGACGGCCGGGACATGGGCACGGTCATCTTCCCGGACGCCCCAGTGAAGGTCTTTCTGACGGCATCGGCCGCCGCACGCGCCGAGCGGCGCCATAAGCAGTTGAAGCAAAAGGGATTGGACGTTAAGCTCGCGGACCTTTTGCAGGAGATCGAGTCCCGCGACGCGCGGGATGCGGCACGGACCGTCGCTCCACTGCGGCCGGCCGCCGATGCGATCGTGATCGATTCGACCGGATTGCCGGTCGAGGCGGTCGTCGACCGCGTCCTCGCGATCGTGGCTTCGGCCGTGACCGCTGCCGGGATGCCCGCACGCTGACCGAACCCGTTGCCCCGGCGGCGGGAGAAGCCGCGGGGGTCGAAGTCGTGGCGATGGTGGCCCCGGCATCCAGGGTTCGCGGCAGATCAGCCTTGCACGAGGAATCCCGCCGTCCCGGCCAGGACCGCGGGGCGGCGCCGCCCGCGTTGCGGGCGGCTTTCATCAGTCGGGCGCTCGGCCGGCGCCCACGCACGCGGGACGCGCCCGTGGGAGCGGTCCATCGGGGACCGCGCGGATGCGCCGCCGCCCAACCTGGAACCATCATGTCCGAGTCATTTGCAGAACTGTTCGAGCGCAGCCAGCAGCCCCTCACCAAGCTGCGACCCGGCTCGATCGTCGTCGGCACCGTCGTCGACGTGAAGAACGACGTCGTCATCATCAACGCAGGCCTCAAGTCCGAGGGCATCGTCCCGATCGAGCAGTTCCGCGACGATGACGGCGAGATCCGCATCCAGGTCGGTGACGAGGTCAAGGTCGCCCTCGACAGCATCGAGAATGGCTTCGGCGAGACCATGCTCTCGCGCGAGAAGGCAAAGCGCTCGCTCGTCTGGGACGAGCTCGAGCAGGCCCACGAGGCGAACAGCACCGTAACCGGCCGGATCAGCGGCAAGGTCAAGGGTGGCTTCACCGTCGACATCAAGGAAGTCCGAGCGTTCCTGCCGGGTTCGCTGGTCGACGTGCGTCCGGTGCGCGACCCGGCCTACCTCGAAGGCAAGGAACTCGAGTTCAAGATCATCAAGATCGATCGCAAGCGCAACAACGTCGTGGTCAGTCGGCGCGCGGTGGTCGAGAGCGAGTTCAGCGCCGAACGCGAGCAGATGCTCGAGCGTCTGCAGGAAGGCGCCGTCATCAAGGGCGTGGTCAAGAACCTCACCGACTACGGCGCGTTCGTGGACCTCGGGGGCATCGACGGGTTGCTCCACATCACCGACATGGCGTGGAAGCGCGTCCGCCATCCGTCCGAGGTCGTCAACGTCGGCGATGAGCTCGACGTGCGCGTGCTGCGTTTCGATCGCGAGCGCAATCGCGTGTCGCTGGGCCTGAAGCAGCTCGGCGAGGACCCGTGGGTCAACATCGCCCGCCGCTATCCTTCGGGCACCCGCGTTTTCGGCAAGGTCAGCAACGTCACCGACTACGGCTGCTTCGTCGAGCTCGAGCCGGGCGTCGAGGGCCTGGTGCACGTGTCCGAAATGGACTGGACCAACAAGAACGTCAACCCGGCCAAGGTCGTGCAGGTCGGCGACGAGTGCGAGGTCATGGTGCTCGACGTCGACGAGGAGCGTCGCCGCATCTCGCTCGGCATCAAGCAGACCCGCTCGAACCCGTGGGAGGCCTTCGCGGCCATCCACAAGAAGGGCGACAAGGTCTCCGGTCAGATCAAGTCGATCACCGACTTCGGCGTGTTCATCGGGCTTGAGGGCGGCATCGATGGCCTGATCCATCTGTCGGACATCTCCTGGCAGGGCTCCGAGGACCAGCTGCGCAACTTCAAGAAGGGCGAGACGGTCGAGGCCGTGGTCCTTGCGGTCGACCCGGAGCGCGAGCGCATCTCGCTCGGCATCAAGCAACTCGAGCAGGATCCGTTCGGCCAGTTCATGGCCAACAACCCGAAGGGCAGCATCGTCACCGGCACCGTCAAGGAAGTCGATGCGCGTGGTGCGACGATCGCCATCAGCGACGGCATCGAGGGCTACATCCGCGCGTCCGACATCGCCAAGGAGCGGGTCGAGGATGCGTCGCAGTACCTCAAGGTCGGCGACTCGGTCGAGGCCAAGTTCATCGGCATGGACCGCAAAGGACGCACGCTGCAGCTCTCGATCCGCGCCAAGGACGAGCAGGAGATGGCCGAGGTCCTCTCCGAGTACCAGAGCTCGACCGGCGCTACGACCAAGCTTGGCGCGCTCCTCAAGGAGCAGATGAACCGCTCCGAGTAAAGCCAGCACGCGATCAGGCCGCGTCGCGCGGAAACGCGGCGCGGCCCGATACGCGAGGCTTCTGCCGGTCGCCGAAACGATGACCAAGTCCGAACTGATCGAGATCCTGACCCGACGCCAGGCCCATCTGGCCGGGCACGACGTCGAGCTTTCCGTCAAGGAACTGCTCGAGCTGATCAGTGGCGAACTTGCCCGCGGCCAGCGCATCGAGATTCGGGGCTTCGGCAGCTTCTCGCTGCACTTCCGGCCGCCGCGGCTGGGTCGCAATCCGAAAACAGGGGAAACCGTGGCCTTGCCCGGTAAGTACGTCCCGCATTTCAAGCCCGGCAAGGAACTGCGCGAGCGGGTCAACCGCGACGTCGAGTCCAAGCCGGTCAAGGGCTGACCGTAAGGCCGCGCGCAGCGGCCGGGAGAGGATCGATGGCACGCTGGTTCTGGTCGCTGCTGGCGGCGCTGATTGCGCTTCTCGGGCTCGGTTTCAGCCTGATCAATTTCCAGCAGGTGACGCTCGCTGTCGGCTTCGGCACGCTGACGCTGCCCCTTGGCGTGCTCGTGCTGCTCGCCCTCCTGGCTGGCGCGCTCGTTGCGGGGCTGCTGCTGTGGGCCGGCGTGATCCTGCCGATGGGCTTCCGCCTTCGGGCACTCGAAAAGGATCGCGCCGGCGCCGACGCCGACGGCTGACCCGAGCCGATCACAGCGCGATGGCGCCCCCGGTCAACGAGATCGGACTATTCTGGCTGTTGCTGCCGCTCGCAGCGCTGGTCAGCTGGTTCCTTGCGCGCAAGGGCACCGACCGGCGGCGTGGCGCCCAGGTCGACCGCCTGCGCAGCACCTATTTCCGTGGCCTCAACTACCTGCTCAATGAGCAGCAAGACAAGGCGATCGAAGTCTTCCTCCAGATCGCGGAGGTGGATTCCGACACCGTCGAGACGCAACTCGCGCTCGGCAATCTGTTCCGGCGTCGCGGCGAGGTCGATCGTGCCATTCGCGTACATCAGGCCCTAGTCTCGCGCCCGTCGCTGTCGAGCGAGCAGAAAACCCAGGCGTTGCTCGAGCTGGGCGAGGACTACATGCGCGCAGGCCTGCTGGACCGGGCAGAGACGCTGTTCGCGGAGTTGGTCGGCACGGGTTCCGGAGCGCCACGGGCGCTCGCCCACCTCGTCGCGATCTATCAGCAGGAGCGCGACTGGCACAAGGCAATCGAGCACGCCCGGCGCCTCGAGCAGGTCACCGGGGACAGCCGCGCTCGCGAGATCGCTCAGTTCCACTGCGAATTGGCCGAGCAGGCGCTCGCGCGCGGGGACGCAGGCGAGGCGCAGCGGCATATCGAAGAGGCCTTTGCGACCGAGCCCGGCGCCGTGCGAGCGCTGATCCTGTCGGCGCGGATCGCACTGGCGGCGGGCGATCACCAGGCCGCCGTGCGCTTTTATGAGCAGGTGGTCGAGCGCGACATCGAGTTCGTGCCCGAGGTGTTGAAGCCGCTGCTGGCCTGTTACGAGACCCTCGGCAAGCCGTATCAGGCCGAAGGCATCCTGCGATCTCTGGTCGAGCGCTATCCCGGCATTTCGCCGGTGCTCGAGCTGTCGAGGCTGATCGAGGCGCGGCAGGGTTCGGAGGCCGCCGCGCGATTTCTGACCACGCACTTGCGACGTCGGCCGTCGGTCCGCGGACTCGGCGCGTTGATCGAGCTCGAATCGCGCCGCGGCGACGGGCACGACACGCCGGCGCTCGCGCTGCTCGGCGAACTGACCCGGCAGCTTGCCGAGGGGCATGCCATCTATCGCTGTACGCGCTGTGGCTTCGGGGCCCGCTCGCATCACTGGCAGTGCCCGGGCTGCAAGAGCTGGGGTTCGGTCCGCCCGATCCACGGCGCAGCGGGGGATTGACCCGATGACGCGTCGCCGCGTACTCGCACGCATCGAGCGTCCATTGTGCGCGCCATCTCGCAGTACCGCCGAGGCGCGTCCGCGATGAGCGGGGCTGTGCTGGGCGTCGCGGTGGCGGCCCTCGGGTTGGCTGCGTTCCTGGCCTCGGCGGGGATCAACGCGTTGCTGGTATCGCGCGAGCGCGGTCGCCTGGCCGTCGATGATCCCGGCGCCCGTCGCATGCACCGCGTGCCAACGCCGCGCGGTGGCGGCCTCGGCATTGTGGTTGCGATCGTGCTGTTCGGCCTCGGTCCCTTCGTGCCGATCGAGCCGAGGCCCTTGCTGCCGATCCTGCTGGGCGTGCTCGCCGTGGCGTGGATCAGCTGGCGCGATGACCACGGTGGCGTATCGGTCCGCCACCGGATCTTGGTCCACCTGGGCGCGGCCGCTCTCGTCGTCCATGCGCTCGCCCCGCGACTTCCAGGGCTCGAGCCCGATGCGGCGTCGTGGCTGGTGCTGGCAGTCGGCATCCTGCTGGTCGTCCTGATCGCCTGGTCGATCAATCTGCACAACTTCATGGACGGCCTCGATGGCCTGCTCGCGTGGCAGGGTGTATTCGTGGCCGGCTTCCTGGTTGCGCTGCCGACCG
This sequence comes from uncultured Lysobacterales bacterium, assembly GCA_937924195.1. GTDB lineage: Bacteria > Pseudomonadota > Gammaproteobacteria > Xanthomonadales > Ahniellaceae > UDEA-SF1. The sequence goes on along the minus strand of CALDVP010000046.1, from coordinate 11,914 downwards.
CAGGGCGCGATCCGGTGCTGCTGGTGCCTGCGGTCGCCACGGCCGCTGCCTGCCTCGGTTTCCTGCCTTTCAACTTTCCGAGGGCGCGAATCTTCATGGGCGACGTCGGCAGCACCGTCCTCGGGTTGATGTCGGCCCTTCTGCTGCTCCTCGCCGTTCGGCACGGCCACCTGCCGGCACCCGCCGCGCTGGTGCTGCCGGTACTGTTCGTGACCGACGCGACGTGGACCCTGGTGTCGCGGATCGCGCGCGGACGGCGTTGGTATCATGGCCATCGTGAGCATTGTTACCAATGGCTCGCGCGCGCCACGGGCAGCCACGTCCCCGTGAGCATCGGCTTTCTCGTGGCGAACTTGACGGTGGTCGTGCCGACCGTGCTGCTGATCCGCGCCAATCCCGAGCACGGCTGGATGATCGCGGCGGTCCTCTACGCGGCGGCGACGCTGTCGTGGGTGTTCCTCAAGCGCTGGTCGCTCGCCCGGGTGCGGAGGCGCTGATGGGCATGCGGCGCCTGGTCACCTGGATCCACCCGCGTAGCGCGGTGGTCTTGCACGACCTCGTGATGGTCTGGATCGCATGGGTCGGGGCGAACTGGCTGCGCTGGAGCCTCGCCGAGGATCCGCGTCCGGTCGATCCCCTCGACGCCGAAATCCTCGTGGTGCTGCTGGCACAGGGCCTCGTGTTGTGGTGGACCGGGCTCTACCGCGGGCTGTGGCGGTTCGCTTCGTTGCCGGATCTCGTCAATATCACCAAGGCCGGCGTGGTCGGGGTCGTCGCGATCGCGGCTGGCCTGTTCGCGTTCGATCGCCTCGACGGCACCCCACGCTCGGTGCTGCTGATCTACCCGCTCGCGCTGGTCGTGCTGCTCGGCGTGCCGCGACTGACCTATCGGCACTGGAAGGACAGCCGGCATGACCTCGAGCGGGCTCAGCCGCGGAGGCGCGTGCTGATCCTAGGCGCCGGCGCGGCGGGCGAAGCCCTGGTGCGCGAGCTGCGGCGCGAGTCCTCGATGCAGCCGGTCGGATTCGTCGATGACAACACCTCGCTGCGGGGCGCCAAGCTCCAGGGCGTGCCGGTGCTCGGGCGTCTCGGCGACGTCGGCGAGGTCGCGCGCGAGGTCGCCGCCGAGATGCTGCTGATCGCGATGCCGTCGGCCGACGGTCCCGCAATGCGGCGCGTGGTCGAACTGTGCGAGAGCACCGGGCTGCCGTTCCGGATGATCCCCAAGCTCGCCGACGTGGTCGAGGGACGCTTCGGCTTCAACCAGTTGAAGGAGGTCGCGATCGAGGACCTGCTCGGGCGCGACCCGGTGGCGCTGGAGTGGACCCGCATCCGCCATGGACTCGCCGGCCGGCGGGTGCTGGTCACCGGCGGCGGTGGCTCGATCGGCTCGGAGCTTTGCCGGCAAATCGCGCGTCTCGGCGTCGCCTCGTTGATCGTAATCGAGCACTCCGAGTTCAACCTCTACCGGGTCGACCAGGACTTGCGGCGCGAATTCCCGGATCTGCTGTTCGTACCGGTGCTCGGCGATTGCGGCGATCGATCGGTCCTCGACCACGTGTTTGCACGCTACCGCCCCGAGATCGTCTTCCACGCGGCCGCCTACAAGCACCTGCCGCTGCTCGAGACCCAGATTCGCGAGGCGGTCCGCAACAACGTGCTGGCGACCGAGGCGGTGGCCTTGGCGGCCGACCGCCACGGCGTCGAGACGATGGTGCTGATCTCGACCGACAAGGCGGTCAATCCCTCGAGTGTGCTCGGCGCCACCAAGCGTCTGGGCGAGGTCATCTGCCAGGCGCTCGCGGCGCGATCACGGACCCACTTCATCACCGTGCGCTTCGGTAACGTGCTCGATTCGGTCGGCAGCGTGGTCCCGCTGTTTCGTGAGCAGATCCGCCAGGGGGGGCCGCTGACGGTGACCCACCCCGAGGTCGCGCGCTACTTCATGACCATCCCCGAAGCCTGCCAGCTGATCATGCAGGCGGGGGTGCTCGGGCAGGGCGGCGAGATCTTCGTGCTCGACATGGGCGAGCCGGTCAAGATCCGCTATCTCGCCGAACAGATGATCCGGCTGGCCGGCAAAGTGCCGGGGGACGACATCGAGATTCGGTACACCGGACTGCGGCCCGGCGAGAAGCTCTTCGAGGAACTGTTTCACGACGAAGAGCGCTACGCCGCGACCACCCATCCAAAGATCTTTCTTGCGACCGCGCGCGTGGTCCCGTGGCCTGAGCTCGAGCAGGGCCTGAAGGGCCTGGCGCGCGCGGTACGTGACTTCGACGAGCCCGCGATCGCCGCCGGACTGCGGCAGCTGGTACCCGAGTTCGGCGCCGCCGCCGATCCCGACAACGTCATTCCCCTGCAACGGACCCGCTGACCCGATGCGCATCCGCAAGGCCGTATTCCCCGTCGCCGGCCTCGGCACCCGGCTGCTGCCCGCCTCGAAGGTGCTCGCCAAGGAGCTCCTGCCGATCATCGACCGCCCGTTGATCCAGTATGCGGTCGATGAAGCGATCGAGGCCGGTTGCGACACCCTGGTGTTCGTGATCAACCGCTACAAGTTCCAGATCGCCGAGCACTTCGATCGCGCCTTCGAGCTCGAGCGACGCCTCGAGACCGGCGGCAAGCACGAGCAGCTTCGCCAGATCCGGGATCTGTTGCCCGCGCACGTGCGCACGACCTTCGTGACCCAGAGCGAGGCGCTCGGTCTTGGCCACGCGGTCCTGTGCGCTGCGCACGCGGTCGGCGACGAACCTTTCGCGGTGCTGCTACCCGATGATCTGATCTGGCACCACGCCGGTCCCGGGGCGCTCAAGCAGATGGTCGACCACGCGGCTGCGAGCGGGCACTCGGTGGTCGCCGTGGAGGACGTGCCGCGTGATCAGACCCACCGCTACGGCATCGTGTCGGCGGCCGATCCCGCGGCCCGCGCGTCACGGATGGACGCGATCGTTGAGAAGCCCAGGCCCGAGGTTGCGCCGTCGACGCTGGCAGTGGTCGGGCGCTACGTCCTGCATCCGCGCATCTTCGATCTGCTGAAGCATCTGCCGCCGGGTGCCGGTGGCGAGATCCAGCTCACCGACGGCATCGCCGCGCTGCTGAACATCGAGCAGGTCGATTCCTATCGCTTCGAAGGGCGCCGCTTCGACTGCGGGAATGCCCTCGGTGTGGTCGAGGCGACGATGGCCTTCGCGCTCGAGCGGCCGGACCTCGCGCCGCAGGTGCGGGGGATGATGAAGGATCTGCTGGCCGCGACCGGCTGAGTCGGTCGCCGTGGATCTCTCGCACATCCTGTTCCACCTCGGCGAGGAGCGAGAGCGATACGCCGGCGCGGTCGCGCCGCCGATTTTCCAGGCCAGCAACTTCGCGCAACCGAGCGTCGCCGCGATGCGCGAGGCGATTGCGCGCGAGTACGCGCATCCGCTCTACACCCGGGGCGCGAACCCGACCGCCACGATCCTGCGCCGGAAGCTCGCCGCGCTCGAGGGCACCGAGGATGCGCTGGTCTTCGGATCCGGCGCCGCGGCGGTCGCCGCTGCGGTAATGACGACGGTCGGGCAGGGCGACCACATCGTCTGTGTCGACAAGCCCTATTCGTGGACCCGCCAGCTACTCGGCGACCTGCTGCCGCGCTTCGGCGTCGCTTGCGATTTCGTCGACGCGTGCGACCCGGCGAGCATCGCCGCAGCCCTGCGATCGACGACGCGGCTGGTCGTGCTCGAGAGTCCGAACTCGATGACCTTCGAGCAGCAGGACCTCGCCGCGATCGCCGCGCTGGCCCACCCGCGCGGCATCCTGACGATGATCGACAACAGCTGGGCCAGCCCACTCGGCCAGAGTCCGGCCCTCCTCGGCATCGATGTGGTGGTGCACTCGGGCACCAAATACCTCGCCGGACACAGCGATGTCGTCTTCGGCGCCGTGTGCGCCTCGCGCGCTTTCTGCGAGGCCGTGTTCAGCGGGCCTTACATGACCCTCGGTGCGATCCTCTCGCCGCACGATGCCTGGCTGGCCTTGCGCGGACTGCGCACGCTCGAGGTGCGGATGCAGCGGATCGCCGACTCGACGCGGCGCGTGCTCGGTTTGCTCGAGGCGCATCCGAAGGTCCGCCGCGTCTTCCATCCGCATGCCAATGATCATCCTCAACAAGCGTTGACCCACCGGCAGTTGCGCTTCGCGAGCGGCCTGCTGTCGATCGAACTCGACACCGACATCGATGGTGTCGAACGGGTCGTCGACGCGCTCGAGCGCTTCCTGATCGCAGTCTCATGGGGCGGCTATGAATCGCTGGTCTTCCCTGCCGCTGCGTGGCGTGACTGGCGCGGCCGCGAGCACGAGTGCCCGGTGCCGGCGACGCTGGTCCGGCTGTCGATCGGTCTCGAGGATCCGGCGGTGCTCATCGCCGATCTGGAGCAGGCGCTCGCCAGGGCCTGATCCGATGCGCGAAGGGACGTGGTACGCGGCGTCGGCGCGGCCTTGGCAAGAGTTGGCGTCCGCGTCGGGCGCGCGTTCGGCGAAGGTCGTTGTGGTCGGCGGTGGTTTTGCCGGGGTGGCGACGGCTCTCGGGCTCGCCGAGCGCGGCATCCGTGATGTCGTGCTGCTGGAGGCGGAATCCATCGGCCATGGCGCGTCTGGCCGCAACGGCGGCTTCGTCTTCGGCGGCTATTCGCTCGGTGAGGAAGACCTGTTGACGCGGCTCGGGCCGGAGCGTGCGCGTCGGGCCTACCGGCGCACCGTGGACGCGGTCCGCCTGATCCGTTCGCGGATCGCGCGCTACGGCATCGACTGCGATCCGGTCGACGAGGGCGTGCTCTGGACCAACTGGTTCCGCGATCCGGCGGTGCTGGCTCGACGCGCCGAGGTCCTCGAGCGGCACTACGGCGTCCGCTGGGAGCCAGTGGCGCGCGACGCCCTCGCTGCGATGCTGGCCACACGCCGCTATCACGGCGCGCTGCTGGAACGCGACGCCTTCCACGTGCACCCGCTCGAGTACCTCCGTGGGGCCACCCGGGTCGCGAGCTCGATGGGCGTCATGGTGCACGAGAACTCGCCGGTCGCTTCGCTCGAGCGCCGCGGTTCGACGTGGTGGGTACGCACCGATGCCGCGACCATCGACGCCGAGCACGTCGTGCTGTGCTGCGGTGGTCATCTCGCCGGCCTCGTGACTAGGGTCGACCGCTCGATCCTGCCGATCGCGACCTACGTGATGACGACCGAGCCACTCGGCCAGCGATTGACCGAGGAGGTATTCACCGGGACCCGCGCGGCGGTCTACGACACCCGCTTCGCCTTCGACTACTACCGCCCGCTGCCGGACACGCGCCTGCTTTGGGGTGGCCGGATCTCGATCTTCGACCGCTCGCCACGGGTCGTCGCGCGACTGTTGAAGCGTGATTTGCTGCGCGTGTTCCCGCAACTGGCCGACGTCCGCATCGATCATGCCTGGAGCGGTCTGATGGGCTATCCGGTGCACCAGATGCCGCAGTTGTGTCAGATCGAGCGCGGGCTCTGGAGCGGGCAGGGCTTCGGGGGACACGGCTTTGCGACCACGACCGCCGCGGGCGAGGTACTGGCCGCGGCGATTGCCGAAGGCGATGGCGCGATCGACGACTACGCACCCTTCGGGCTCGATTCGGCGCGCAAGCCGCTGGGCTTCCTCGGCGCGCAGGCCACGTACTGGTGGTTCGAGGCGCGCGACGCGCTCAAGGACCTCTGGGAGCGGTTCGGCGCGTCGTGAGACGACCGCCGTGGCGCGCGGCCGCCCCGAGTTGCGGGATTCATCGCAACGTGCAGCGCGCCACGTTCATGCTGGAAGACAAGCGCTGGCGTGCGAGGTAACCAGGCGCGATGGCGCTCGCAAAGTCGAGTCCGGACCTGCGCCGGACTCGACGTAGAACCACCAATGTCCGGGATGGACTCGTTCAGCCCCTCGATGCTCGATCAGACCGCCTCGATGATCCCGGCCGCGCCCATGCCGGTGCCGATGCACATGGTGATCATGCCGTAACGCTTCCGGTGGCGACGTAGACCGTGGGTCAGCGTCGCGGTGCGGATCGCGCCGGTCGCTCCGAGCGGATGGCCGAGCGCGATCGCACCGCCGAGCGGATTGACCTTGGCCGGATCGAGGCCGCAATCGCGGATCACCGCCAGCGCCTGCGCGGCGAAGGCTTCGTTGAGTTCGATCCAGTCGAGCGCATCCGACGTGAGGCCCGCAAGGCCCAGCGCCTTCGGGATCGCCGCGATCGGACCGATACCCATGATCTCCGGGCGCACGCCGGCGACGGCGTAGCTGACGAAGCGCGCGAGCGGCGTCAGGCCGTATTCCTTGATCGCGCGCTCACTGGCGAGCAGCACGGCCCCGGCGCCGTCGGACATCTGCGAGCTGTTGCCGGCCGTGACCGAGCCGCCCATCTTGAACACCGGACGGAGCTTCGCGAGCGCCTCGCGCGAGGTGTCGGCGCGCGGACCCTCGTCGGCGCGGATCGTGCGGGTGTCGGCCTTGATCCCGCGCCCGACGAGGTCCGGGTAGCGGTCGTCGAGCGTGAACGGCGCGATCTCGGCGTCGAACTCGCCGGCCGCCTGCGCGGCGATTGCCTTCTGGTGGGACTGGTAGGCGAACTCGTCCTGGTCCTCGCGGCCGACCTTCCACTCGGCGGCGACGTTCTCGGCGGTGATGCCCATGCCGTAGGCGATCGCGATGTTCTCGTCCAGGAACACCGATGGGTTGATCGCGGGCTTGTAGCCCATCATCGGCACCATGCTCATGCTCTCGGTGCCGCCGGCCAGCATCAGGTCGGCCTCGCCGAGGCGGATGCGGTCGGCGGCGGTCGCAACGGCCTGCCAGCCGGACGAGCAGAAGCGGTTGATGGTCATCGCCGACACCGTGTTCGGCAGGCCCGCGAGGAGCACGCCGATACGGGCGACGTTCATGCCCTGCTCGGCCTCGGGCATCGCGCAGCCGATGATCGCGTCCTCGATCCGCGCGCGGTCGACCGAAGGCACATCGGCGAGTGTCGCGCGGATCGCGTGCGCGAGCAGGTCGTCGGGGCGGGTGTTGCGGAAGGCGCCGCGCGGCGCCTTGCCGACCGGCGTGCGCCGGACGGCGACGATGTAGGCATCCTGGATCTGGCGGGACATGCTGGACTCCGTGGTCTCGTGGGGCGGGCGGCGCTCAGTTGCGCAGCGGCTTGCCGGTCGTGAGCGTGTGAACGATGCGTTCCTGCGTCTTCGGCATCAGCGCCAGCGCGACGAAGTGCTCGCGCTCGCGTTCGAGCAGCCAGTCCTCGTCGACCGCGCTGCCGCGCTCGATGTCGCCGCCGCACAGCACGCTGGCGATGCGGGAGGCCACCTCGTAGTCATGGGCGCTGATGAAGCCGCCTTCGCGCATGTTCACCAGCATCATCCGGAGCGTGGCCGAGCCGGTGTCGCCGGCGACCGGGATCGCGCGCGCCGGCATCGGTGGGCGCCAGCCGGCCTCGGCCAGCGCGCGCGCCTCGCAGCGCGCGACGTAGAGCAGTTCGTGGACGTTGAAGACCACGGTGTCGCTCGGACGCAGCAGGCCGAGCTCCCTGGCCTCGAGCGCGCTGCCCGAGACCTTCGCCATCGCGACCGTCTCGAAGACCTTCTGCACGAACGGGAACACGTCGCCGCCCTGGGCCGCCTCGGCCAGACGCGCCGCGCGCAGGGCCAGTTCCTTGAGGCCGCCACCGGCCGGCAGCAGGCCGACGCCGGCCTCGACGAGGCCGATGTAGCTCTCGAGCGCGGCGACGGTCTTCGCAGCGTGCATCTGAAACTCGCAGCCGCCGCCGAGCGCCAGGCCGCGGACCGCGGCGACGACTGGGACCAGCGCGTGCTTGATCCGCATCGAGGTCGCCTGGAAGCGGGCGACCATCGCCTCGAAGTCACCGATGCGTCCGGCCTTGAGCGATTCCATCGCGCCGGAGAGGTCGGCGCCGGCCGAGAAGGGCTCGCCAGACTGCCAGATCACGAGCCCGGCGAGGTTCTGCTCGGCGTGGTCGATGGCCTGGTGCATACCGTCGAGCACGCCGGCGCCGATCGTGTTCATTTTGGTTTTGAAGCTGACGATGCCGATGTCGTCGCCGAAGGACCAGCAGCGCACCGCGTCGGTCTCGAAGATCGTGGTGCCGCGGTCGAAGCGCTCGCCGATCAGCGCGTCCGGGAAGTGCTGGCGCGCGTAGACCTTTGCCTTCGAGCGCGGCCGCGGGCCGCCGATGGCCGGCGCGAAGGAGCCGTCGGCGCCGTGCACGCCGTCGCGGCCATCGGTCACCCAGGGCGGCAGCGGCGCCGCGCTCATCGCCTTGCCGGACGCGATGTCCTCGGCGATCCAGCCCGCGACCTGGCGCCAGCCGCTGGCCTGCCACAGTTCGAACGGGCCCATCGCCCAGCCGTAGCCCCAGCGGATCGCGAAGTCGACGTCGCGCGCGTTATCGGCGATGTCGGCGAGGTGGTACGCGGTGTAGTGGAAGAGGTCGCGGAAGACCGCCCACAGGAACTGGGCCTGCGGGTCGTTCGATGCGCGGAGCTGCGCTAGCTTCTCGACCGGGTCCTTGCCCTTGAGGATCGCGGCGACCTCGTCGGAGGCCTTGCCGGTGCTCGGGCGATAGTCGCGCGCGGCGACGTCGAGAACCAGGATGTCCTTGCCGACCTTGCGGTAGAAGCCCGCGCCCGTCTTCTGGCCGAGCGCGCCCTGCTCGATCAGCGCCTCGTGCCATGCCGGCGCGACGAAGTAGCGGTGCCACGGGTCGTCCGGCAGCGTGTCGGCCATGGTCTTGATGACGTGCGCCATGGTGTCGAGGCCGACGACGTCCGCGGTGCGGTAGGTGGCGCTCTTGGGGCGGCCGATGGCGGGTCCCGTCAGCGCGTCGACCACGTCGAAGCCGAGGCCGAAGCGCTCGGTGTGGACCATCGTCGAGAGCATCGAGAACACGCCGATGCGGTTGCCGATGAAGTTCGGCGTGTCCTTGGCGTAGACCACGCCCTTGCCGAGCGTCGTGGTCAGGAAGGCTTCGAGGCCCTCGAGCACCGCGGCCGCGGTTTCGCGCGCCGGGATCAGTTCGGCCAAGTGCATGTAGCGCGGTGGGTTGAAGAAGTGCACGCCGCAGAAGCGCTGCCGCACCTCGGCCGGCATCGCCTCGGCCAGCGCATTGATCGACAGGCCCGAGGTGTTGCTGGCCACGATCGCGCGCGGGGCGATGTGCGGCGCGATCTTCGCGTAGAGGTCGCGCTTCCAGTCCATGCGCTCGGCGATCGCCTCGATGACGAGGTCGCAGCCCGTGAGGCGGTCGAGGTGCTGGTCGTAGTTGGCGGCCACGATCATCGCCGCGCGGCTGCGGGTTGCCAGCGGGGAAGGCGAGAGCTTGCCGAGGTTGGCGATCGCGCGGTCGACGATCCCGTTCTGCGAGCCTTCTTTCGCAGGCAGGTCGAAGAGGATCGTCTCGACGTCGGCGTTGACGAGGTGGGCGGCGATCTGCGCGCCCATGACGCCGGCACCAAGGACGGCGACGCGGCGGATCGGGAGTCGTTGCTGGCTCATCGGGGTCGGGGTCCGTCAGGGTGGGAGGGAAGGGTGTGGGCGGGACGAGGATTGGAGGTCCAGCCTGGGGGCGAAATCGGTCGGGCGACATCGACTCGCGGCGTCGCGCCGCGGAAGGCCTCCGGGCTCAGTCGGGCGCGCGTAGGCCGGCGACCGCGAAGCGCACGAACTCCCGCGCCGCCTGCCGCCGGTGGTCCTCCTCACTGCGACCGGGCGGCCGTTTCACGGCGCCGAAGTCGCTCATGGCATAGGTCAGCGCCCCGGCGACGAAGTCGAGGCGCCAGTACAGTGCCTCCTTGCCGAGGTCGGGCAGGAGGGGCCGGATCGCCTGTGCGAAGCGCTTCAGCACGTGGCCATAGTTCTCCGACAGGAACTTGCGCAGAGTCTGGTCATGCTCGGCATAGGCCCGGGCCAGCACGCGCATGAAGGCCGACCCGCCGAAACGGTCCCCGGCGAGATTCAGCGCCGGCAGCACGAAGGCCTCGAGAATGGTCTCGAGCGTCGGCGCTGGCTGGGCCTCGGCCTGCGCGAGCATCTCCAGGCGCCGGGTGGTCAGATCATCCAGCCGGCGCCGGAACAACTCGTTGATCAGGTTGTCTTTCGAGCCAAAGTGATAGTTGACGGCCGCAAGGTTCACATTCGCGGCCGCGGTGACCTGGCGCAGAGAGGCGCCGGCGAAGCCGTGCCGTGCGAACAGTTCCTCGGCGGCCGACAGGATCCTTTCCTTGGTCGAGAAATGCGGATGCATCGAGCGGCGTCCGGTCAAACGAGCGTTTGAAGGATAGGTGCTGGGGGGTCGGAGGGTCAAGGCGACGAGCTGCGGCCGGTCACGAACCGCACTTTCCGTGAACCGTTCGACAGTTCGCGTAAGCCCTGGATTCTGGGCACATTGTGTTACCCTTTCCGGCCTTCATGATGGCGGCCGTCCCGACGGCCGGGCCTTCGTTTTCATTTCCCGACAGGAGTGACCCATGGCGCAGGAGCGCACCCTTTCCATCATCAAGCCCGACGCGGTCGCAAGGAACGCGGTCGGCGCCATACTTGCGCGGTTCGAGAGCGCGGGCCTGCGCATCGTCGCGGCCAAGATGAAGCATCTCTCACGCAAGGAGGCCGAAGGCTTCTACGCCGTGCATCGCGAACGTCCGTTCTTCCCGGCGCTGGTCGAGTTCATGTGCTCGGGGCCGGTCATGATCCAGGTGCTCGAAGGCGACGATGCGATCGCGAAGAACCGGGAACTGATGGGTGCCACCGATCCGAAGAAGGCCGCACCAGGCACGATCCGCGCCGACTTCGCGGAGTCGATCGACGCCAACGCGGTCCATGGTTCGGACGGCCCGGACACCGCGCGCCAGGAGATCGCTTACTTCTTCGCCGCGACCGAACTCTGCCCGCGGTGACCGGAGACCGCCTCCGCCGATGAACGCGCAGGGTCCAGCTTCCGCGTCGAAGGTCAATCTGCTCGACCTCGATCGGGCGGGCATGGAGGCGTATTTCGAGTCGATCGGCGAGAAGCGCTATCGCGCCCACCAAGTGATGAAATGGATCTACCACCGCCTGGTGGACGACTTCGCGGCGATGACCGACCTTGGCAAGGCGCTGCGCGCCAAGCTCGAGGCCCATGCCGAGATCCGTGTGCCGGAGATCGGCGTTTCGCAGCGCTCGGCTGACGGCACTGAGAAGTGGGTGCTGAAGCTGTCCGGCGGCAACGCGATCGAAACGGTGTATATCCCGGAACCGACGCGGGGTACGCTGTGCGTGTCCTCGCAGGTCGGCTGCGGGCTCAACTGCCGGTTCTGCTCCACCGCGACACAAGGCTTCAACCGTAACCTCTCGACCGCCGAGATCATCGGCCAGGTCTGGGTCGCGGCGAAGGCCCTCGGCAACGTGACCCATCAGGTACGCCGGATCACCAATATCGTGATGATGGGCATGGGCGAGCCGCTGCTCAACTTCGACAACGTCGTGCGGGCGATGAGCCTGATGCGCGACGACCTCGGCTTCGGACTTGCCAACAAGCGCGTCACGCTGTCGACGGCCGGACTTGTTCCGCAGATCGACGCGTTGTCGGCAGCCGCGGACGTGAGCCTCGCAGTCTCGCTGCACGCGCCTAACGACGAGTTGCGCGAGCGGCTCGTGCCGCTCAACCGCAAGTTTCCGATTGCCGATCTGCTCGCGGCCTGCCAGCGTTACCAGGCGGCGCGCCCACGCAGCACGATCACCTTCGAATACACCCTGATGCGCGGCGTCAACGACCAGCCTGACCATGCGCGCCAACTGATCAAGCTGCTACGTCAGGTTCCGAGCAAACTGAACCTGATCCCGTTCAATCCATTCCCGGGGACCGAGTTCGAGCGTTCCGGC
>CALDVP010000045.1 GCA_937924195.1 uncultured Lysobacterales bacterium | reverse complement strand
GCGTGGCCTGCCGCTGAGCGTCGTCGAAGTAAGCGGGCACGGTGACCACAGCGCCGACCAGTTCGCCGCCCAGCGCCTGCTCGGCGCGCCTTCGCAGCGCCTTCAGGATCTCGGCCGAGACTTCGACCGGGCTCTTGATGCCGGCGACAGTCTTGATTTGCAGCATGCCCGGCGCGTCGACGAAGTCGTACGGCAGGTTCTCCACATGCGCCACGTCCTTGACGCCGCGGCCCATGAAGCGCTTGACCGACACGATGGTGTTGCGCGGATCGCTGGCCTGGTGCGCCTGTGCCGCATGGCCGACCTCGGTCGAACCGTCGGCGAGATAGCGGACGATCGACGGCAGCAGTACGCGCCCCTCCTCGTCGCGCAGCACCTCCGCCAGGCCGTGCCTGACCGTCGCCACCAGCGAGTTGGTGGTGCCCAGATCGATTCCCACCGCCAGCCGATGCTGGTGCGGCGCGGCCGACTGGCCCGGCTCAGCGAGCTGAAGCAGTGCCATCAGCGCCTGCCCGGCCGCCCGAAGGGCGCTGATCGCCCCCATGGGGGGCAGCGAACGCAGTGAGCGTGGGGGCGGTTCATCAGCGCCTGCCCGGCCGACCGAAAGGCGCTGATCGGCCCTCGGGGGGCGAGGCCGGACATGAGCCGGCACCTGCGTGCCGGCGAATGCCTGCCGAGCCCGCCGGGCATCCAGGCCAGGCGGTGGAACAGCGAACGCAGTGCGCGTGGGGGCTCATTTCACTGACCGCGCTCCGCGACCTGCGCCAGATGCGCCGCGAGTTCGTCGCGGAAGCGCTCGATGAAATGCAGTTCGCGCACAGCCGTCGCCGCCGCCGCGTAGTCATGCTGTTCGTCGAGCGCCGCCGCCAGTCGGGCCAGGACGCCTTCGCGCCGCGCCTCGACCTGCTCCGCCAGCGCCCGCACCGCGTCGGCATCGCCGTCGCGCAGGTCGTCGAGCTCCTCGCGCCACTGCATCTGCTGCATCAGGAAGTCCGCCGGCATGGCGGTATTCGATTCGGCGTCGATCGGCTGGCCGTGCTGCTCGCAAAGATAGGCCGCACGGGCGAGCGGCGAACGCAGCGTGCGAAAGGCCTCGTTGGCGCGCGCCGCCCACTGCATCGCCACCCGGCGCTCGGCGGCGCCGGAAGCGGCGAACCGATCCGGATGCACCTGCGCCTGAACGCGCCGGTAGGCCTGGTCGAGCGAGGCTTCGTCGACGGCAAAGCGCGGCGGCAGGCCGAACAAGGCAAAGTGATCGTGGCGTGGATCGGTCACGGGACGGGATTCATGGGCAGGCGACATCGCGACGGACTTGCCGCCGTGGCAGCGGCAGGCTCGGCCGGAGTCAGAGGCTGTGAGCAAAACTACTGCGCGACCCGATCTCGCGTCTGCGCTGCTCGCCGTTCGACTCTGGACGGGTCTGCTGCTCGACGCGACCCCGGATCGGGTCCGGGGCAGGGTCTCGGGCCGGTCGCGACGATTTCCTCACGGCGTCTCATACGCGGAATGACTCGCCGCAGCCGCAGCGGTCCTTCTCGCGCGGATTGTTGAACCGGAAGCCCTCGTTCAGGCCCTCGCGCACGAAGTCGAGCTCGGTGCCGTCGAGGTAAGCCAGGCTCTTCGGATCGACCAGGATCCTCACTCCGTGGCTCTCGAATTCCTGATCCTCCGGATTGGCCGTGTCCGCGTACTCGAGCTTGTAGGCCATGCCGGAGCAGCCCGTGGTGCGCACCCCGAGGCGAACGCCGATGCCCTTGCCCCGTCGCGCGAGAAATCCGGCCACATGCCTGGCAGCGCGTTCGGTCATCGTGACGGCCATGACTTCGATCTCCCTGCGTTCCTATCGTCGTCTCAGGCGGCCTTCGGCTGCGCCTCGACGGCAATGTGCTTCCTGCGGTAGTCCTCGACCGCGGCCTTGATCGCATCCTCGGCGAGGATGGAACAGTGGATCTTCACCGGCGGCAGCGCGAGTTCCTCGGCGATCTGCGTGTTCTTGATCGTCGCCGCCTCGTCGAGCGTCTTGCCCTTGACCCACTCGGTGACCAGCGAGCTGGAGGCGATCGCCGAGCCACAGCCGTAGGTCTTGAACCGGGCATCCTCGATGACGCCGTTGGCGCCGACCTTGATCTGCAGCTTCATCACGTCGCCGCAGGCCGGCGCCCCGACCATGCCGGTACCGACCGCCTCGTCGCCCTTGTCGAAGGAGCCAACGTTGCGCGGGTTCTCGTAGTGATCGATGACCTTGTTGCTGTATGCCATGTTGATTCTCCGGATGAGTGGCTCAGTGAGCGGCCCACTGCACCTTGTTCAGATCGATGCCTTCCTTGTACATCTCCCACAGCGGGGAGAGATCGCGCAGCTTGGCGACCTTGCGCTTGATGAGGTCGACCGCGAAGTCGATCTCCTCGACCGTGGTGAAGCGGCCGACCGAGAAGCGGATCGAGCTGTGCGCCAGTTCGTCGCTGCGGCCGAGCGCGCGCAGCACGTACGACGGCTCCAGGCTCGCCGAGGTGCAGGCCGAGCCCGAAGACACCGCGATGTCCTTGATCGCCATGATCAGGCTCTCGCCCTCGACGTAGTTGAAACTCATGTTCAGGTTGTGCGGCACCCGGTGCTCGAGGTCGCCGTTGACGTAGACCTCCTCGATCTCCATCAGCCCCTTCAGCAGCCGGTCGCGCAGCATGCGGATGCGCTCGCACTCGGCGCCCATCTCCTCGCGCGCCAGCCGGAACGCCTCGCCCATGCCGACGATCTGGTGCGTCGG
>CALDVP010000044.1 GCA_937924195.1 uncultured Lysobacterales bacterium | reverse complement strand
CCAATCTCGAGGACACGGTCGCGGCCGCGGTGGCTTTCGTTGCCGACCATCCGGTGTCGCTGATCTGCGCCGGTCGCACCGATTCGGGCGTGCACGCGCGCTGCCAGGTCGCGCACTTCGATAGCGACGCGGGGCGCAGCTCGCGCGCCTGGGCGCTCGGGGCGACCGCGCGCCTGCCGTCTACGGTCGCGGTGCGCTGGGCGCAGGTGGTGCCCGAGTCGTTTCACGCCCGCTACTCGGCGCTGGCCCGACGCTATCGCTATGTCATCGTCGATCGCTCCGTGCGGCCCGCGCTCGAAGGCCGCTTCGTCGCCTGGGAGCGGCAGCCGCTCGACAGCGACGCGATGCACGCAGCGGCGCAGGCGCTGGTCGGTGAGCATGATTTCAGCGCGTTCCGCACCGTCGCCTGCCAGGCTAAGCATCCGTGGCGTCGGCTCGACGAGATCACCGTCTTGCGCAAGGGCGAGCGCGTGGTGATCGAGATCGAGGCCAACGCCTTCCTTCACCACATGGTGCGCAACATCGTCGGCTCCCTGATCCCGGTTGGGCGCGGCGAGAGGCCGGTCGAGTGGATCGCAGAAGTCCTCGCGAGCCGGGATCGGCGGCTCGCCGGCGCGACCGCGCCCCCCGCGGGCCTCGTGTTCCTCGGGCCCCGCTATCCGGCGTCCTTCGGCCTGCCGGCCGAGGTGACGGCCCGCCCCGGCACGCCCGAACGCCCGCCGATCCGGCCGGTCAGCCCGGGCGACGAGGGCGACGCATGAGCGCCCGCACGCGGATCAAGATCTGCGGGATCACGCGGGTCGAGGACGCACTCGCCGCGGCAGAGCTCGGCGCCGATGCGATCGGCCTCGTCTTCGCCGCGGGGAGTCCGCGCCGGGTCCCGCTCGAGGCCGCGCGCGCGATCGCCCGGGCGCTGCCGCCCTTCGTCGCCAGCGTCGCGCTGTTCATGGATGATGAACCCGCGTTCGTCCGCGCCACCGTCGAGGCCGTGGCGCCGGATCTGGTCCAGTTCCACGGCGCCGAGGACGCGGCTTTCTGCGAGTCCTTCGGTCGTCCGTACCTGAAGGCCGTGCCGATGGCGGGTCGCGGGACGGAAGCGATCGTCACGGCCGCCCTCGCGCATCCGCGCGCGGCGGGGCTGGTGCTCGACGGCCACGGTCTCGGGGAGGCCGGTGGCAGCGGGCGCGTCTTCGACTGGTCGCAGGCGCGCGCCGAGGGTCTTCCGCCGCTGGTGGTCGCCGGGGGCCTGACCGCGGACAACGTCGCCGAGGCCATCCGCATCGCCGTGCCGTGGGCGGTCGACGTCTCGAGCGGCGTCGAGGCAGCGCCCGGAGTCAAGGACCATGGCAGAATGGAACGCTTCATCGAAGAGGTCCACCGTGTCTGCCGTTGAGCCGCTAAAACCCGTCGTCGATTACTCCGCATGGCCCGATGCACGGGGGCATTTCGGACCTTACGGAGGCGCCTACGTTGCCGAGACGCTGATGGAGCCGCTGGCCGACCTGGCCGAGGCCTATGCGCGCTTCCGGCAGGACACCGAGGCGCAGGCCGAACTCGACCGCGATCTTGCGCACTACGTCGGGCGGCCGTCGCCGATCTATCACGCCGAACGGCTGTCGCGCGAGATCGGCGGCGCGCAGATCCTGTTGAAGCGCGAGGACCTGAACCACACCGGCGCGCACAAGATCAACAACACGATGGGCCAGGCGATCCTGGCCCGGCGCATGGGTAAGACCCGGATCATCGCCGAGACTGGCGCCGGCCAGCATGGTGTCGCCAGCGCCACCGTGGCCGCGCGGCTGGGCCTCGAATGCGTCGTCTACATGGGCGCGACCGACGTCGAGCGACAGGCGATCAACGTCTTCCGGATGAAGTTGCTCGGTGCCACCGTGGTGCCGGTCGAATCCGGCTCGAAGACGCTCAAGGATGCGCTGAACGAGGCACTGCGCGACTGGGTCACCAACGTCCACGACACCTTCTACATCATCGGCAGCGTCGCCGGCCCGCACCCGTATCCGACGATCGTGCGCGACTTCAACGCCGTCGTCGGTCGCGAGGCGCGCCGGCAGATGCTCGAGGAGTATGGCCGTCTGCCCGACGCGCTGGTCGCCTGCGTCGGGGGCGGATCGAACGCGATCGGCCTGTTCCATCCCTTCCTCGACGACGTCGGAGTCGCGATGTACGGTGCCGAAGCCGCCGGCAGCGGCATCGCGAGCGGCCGGCACGCGGCCTCGCTGGTCGCCGGGCGCCCCGGCGTGCTGCACGGCAACCGCACCTACGTGCTGTGCGACGACGACGGTCAGATCATCGAGACGCACTCGGTCTCGGCCGGCCTCGATTACCCTGGGGTCGGACCCGAGCACGCCTGGCTCAAGGACACCGGCCGCGCGACCTACGTCGGCGTCACCGACGACGAGTGCATGGCGGCCTTTCACCAGCTTGCACGGACGGAAGGCATCCTCGCCGCACTCGAAACCAGCCACGCGGTCGCGCAGGCGACGAAGCTCGCGCGCGAGTGGCCGAAGGACCGGTTGGTGCTGGTGAACCTCTCCGGTCGGGGCGACAAGGACGTCGCGACGATCGCGCGTCGCGAAGGCATCACGTTGTGAGCGCCATCAACCGCATCGACGACCGCTTCGGCGAACTCCGCACGGCCAACCGGCCCGGGCTGATCCCATTCCTGACCGCGGGCGATCCGGATCCAGCATGGACCGTGCCGACCATGCACGCGCTGGTCGAGGCTGGCGCGGACCTGATCGAGCTCGGCGTGCCGTTCTCCGACCCGATGGCGGACGGTCCGGTGATCCAGCGCGCCAGCGAGCGAGCGCTCGGGAAGGGCGTTGGCCTGCGCCGCGTGCTCGAGATGGTCCAGTCGTTCCGTACCCAAGATGCGGCGACGCCGATCGTGCTGATGGGGTATCTGAACCCGATCGAGATCTTTGGCCTCGCGCGCTTCGCCGAGGCCGCGCGCCAGGCTGGCGTCGATGGCGTGCTGATGGTCGATGCGCCGGTCGAGGAGGCCGGTCCGCTGCGCGAGACGCTGGCACGTTCCGGGATCCGCGAGATCTTCATGGCCGCGCCGACCACGCGCGAGGCACGGCTCGCGCGCGTCGCGCAGGCGGCCTCGGGCTTCCTCTACTACGTGTCCTTCGCCGGCATCACCGGCGCCGACCGGATCACGCTCGGCGACGTCGAGGGTCGGATCCGCGAGCTGCGCGCCGCGACGGCGGTGCCGCTCGCGGTCGGCTTCGGCGTCAAGGAGCCGGCGCAGAGCGCCGCGATCGCGGCGTTTGCCGATGCGGTCGTGATCGGCAGCGCGCTGGTCGAGCGCCTCGCCGAGGCGACCGACGAAGCCGACGCCGTTTCGCGCGCGAGGGCCTTCCTCGCACCGCACCGAGCCGCGCTCGACGCGGTGCGCTCGGCGCGCGCCGCCTGACCGGATCGGCGCGTCGATGAGCTGGCTCAACAAACTGATGCCGGCACGCATCCGGGTCCGGCAGAAGGGGACCTCGAAGCGCAACGTCCCCGAAGGCCTGTGGGTACGCTGCACGAACTGCGGCACCGCGCTCTACCGGCCCGAGCTGACCCGCAATCTCGAGGTCTGCACCAAGTGCGGCCACCATATGCCGATCGGCGCGCGGGCGCGGCTCGCCGCTTTCCTCGACGCCGGCGCGGGCGAGGAGATCGGCGCCGAGCTCGGCCCGGCCGATCCGCTGCGCTTCAGGGACTCCAAGAAGTACCGGGATCGCATCCTCGCGGCCCAGAAGGAGACCGGTGAGCGCGACGCGCTCGTCGCGATGCGCGGCGCGCTGTATGGCGAGCCGGTCGTGGCCTGCGCCTTCGAGTTCGCGTTCATGGGCGGATCGATGGGGTCGGTGGTCGGCGAGCGCTTCACGCTCGCGGCCGAGGACGCGCTGGCGCGGCGTGTGCCGCTCGTCTGCTTCAGCGCGACCGGCGGCGCGCGGATGCAGGAGGGCCTCCTGTCGCTGATGCAGATGGCCAAGACTGCGGCGGCGATCGCGCGCCTGCGCGAGGCCGGCGTACCTTACGTGTCGGTGCTGACGCACCCGACCACGGGCGGGGTCTCGGCCAGCCTCGGCATGCTAGGTGACGTCAACATCGGCGAGCCGGGGGCGCTGATCGGATTCGCTGGCCCGCGCGTGATCGAGCAGACCGTGCGCGAGACCCTGCCGCCGGGTTTTCAGCGCAGTGAGTTCCTGCTCGAGAAGGGCGCGATCGACCTGATCGTCGATCGCCGGGAGCAGCGGGTCCGGATCGCGCGGCTGCTGGCGCTGCTCGCGAAGCGCCCGGCGCCGGCGATCGAGGCGTCGGCGCCATCGCCCTGAGGACGAGTTCCGCCGTGCGCTCCGTCCGCGCCGTGCCCCGTCCCGGCAGTGCCGATTGTCTTGCGCGTCGCGACCCGCAATCGCTCCGACGGGAAATGTGTTGCTGTGGTAGGAGCGAGCGAGGCTCGCGATCGGCGCGACCGGCGCTCGCGATCGCGACCCGCGGTCGCTTCGACGGGATATGTGTTTCTGCGCTCAGAGTGAGCGAAACTGGCGTCTGGCGCGATCCGCGCTCGCGAGTCGCCGCATGAGATCGCTCGACGCCTGGCTCGAGCGCCTGCTGGCGCTGCACCCGACCGAGATCGAACTCGGCCTCGAGCGCGTCGCTGCCGTCTGGCGCGCGCTCGGCGCGCCGCGGCCGGCGCCGGTCGTGATCACGGTCGGCGGCACCAACGGCAAGGGCTCCACGGTCGCATTTCTCGACGCGATGCTGCGCGCGGCCGGTCACCGGGTCGGCTGCTACACCTCGCCGCACGTGCTGCGCTATAACGAGCGCGTCGCGATCGACGGCACGCCGGTCGACGACGCGACGCTGATCGCAGCCTTCGAGCGTGTCGAGGCCGCTCGCGGCGAGGTCTCGTTGACCTACTTCGAGTTCGGCACGCTCGCGGCCTTCCTGATCCTCGCCGGGGCCGGCCTCGACGTCGCGGTGCTCGAGGTCGGCATGGGCGGGCGGCTCGACGCGGTCAACCTGATCGATGCCGACGCCGCAATCCTGACTACGGTCGATCTCGACCACCAGGCTTTCCTCGGCCCCGACCGCGAGACGATCGGGCGCGAGAAGGCGCCGATCTTCCGCCCAGGCCGACCGGCCGTGATCGGCGAGCTCGATCCGCCCGGGAGCGTGATCGAGCACGCAACGGCGATCGGCGCACGGCTGTTCCGGCGCGGGATTCATTTCGACGTCGGGGTCTCGGAGACGCGACCGGCCTGGGCCTTCATCGAGCCCGACGGCGGTTTCATCGAGCTGCCGATGCCCGAGCGGCTGCCGGCGCCGGTGCAGCTGATCAACGCGGCGAGCGCGATCACCGTGCTGCGGGCCCTTGGCGATCGACTGGCGGTGCCCGAGGCGGCGTTGGCCGACGGCGTGCGCACAGCGGGCGTCATCGGCCGCCTGGAGCGCATCGCCGATCGGCCCGCGACGGTGGTCGACGTCGGCCACAACCCGCAGGCCGCGCGCACGCTCGCGGTCTGGCTGGATGGGCAGGGCGGTCGCCGCTGCGAGGCGGTGTTCGCGGCGTTGGCCGACAAGGACGTGCCGGGCATCGTCGGGCCGCTGGCTGATCGCATCGCGCGCTGGCACGTCGCGGGGCTGGCCGACGAGAGTCCTCGAGGGCAGGATGCCGGGGTCACGGCCGCGCTCGTCCGCGCCGCGCTGCCGGCGGCCGAGGTCGTCGAGCACGCCGATGTCGCGACCGCCCTGGCCGCCGCGCGCGAGCGGGACGACGGCCGATTGGTGCTGGTCTTCGGCTCCTTCCACACCGTCGCGGCCGCGCTGCGCGCGCTCGGGGCCGTCGAGGACTGAACCGGGTCGCTGGATCGCCAGCCGGACGCATCCGGATGCGTCGATATACTCCGTGCGTTCTCCCTCCGAGGCCTGCCATGGACACCGGACTCAAGCAGCGGCTTATCGGCGCCAGCGTGCTGATCGCGCTCGCCGTGATCTTCGTCCCGATGCTGCTGGAGCGGCCGGCCCCGAGCACCGCCGACGTCGGCCTGCCGACTGAAGCCCAGCCGGCACGCGACTTCAATACGCGGATCGTGCCGTTGACGCCGCCGACCGCGACCGCCCCGTCGCCTGCGACGGGCGCGGCGCTGCCCGTGCCCGCGGATGACCCGGACCGGGTCGCGACCGTCGACACCAAGGCGCCGGCGCGGATCGACGCCGTCAGCGGCGAGCGTGTCGGCGGTGGCCCGGCGACGGGCGCGGCAGCGCCCTCCGGACCGGAGGCCGGGACCATCCGTCGCGATCCGGCTCCCGCTGCGTCCGCGCCGCCGCCAGTTGCTACGAGCGTCGCCAGCGCGCCAGTGGCCGCACCGCAGCCCGCCGCGGTGGCACCCGCCACGCCGACGCCGGCGGCGGCGACCCCCGCGGCCAGGACTCCTGCCGCGCCACTGCCCGCAGCGTCGATGCCTGCTGCTGGCACCGGCCGCTTCGTCGTCGTCTTCGGCAGCTTCGGCCAGGCCGCCAATGCCAACGCCCTGATCGCGGACCTGCGCCGCGGTGGCATCGAGGCACGCGGCGAGCCGACCCAGATTGGCGGGCGCGCAGCCACCCGAGTACTTGCCGGTCCCTATCGCGACCGCGCCGCGGCCGAGCAGGTCCGGCTCTCGGCGCGGCAGGTGCGGGCCGACCTGACCGCGAACATCGTCGAGGTCGATGATTCGGCGGCCGCGCGCGCACCCGCGACCGCCAGCGCTGCGGCGCCCGCCGCCGGAAGCGCGCCGTCCGGGACCGGCTGGGCGGTCCAGATCGGCGCCTATCACAGCGCCTCGGACGCAGGTGCCCAGCGCGACCGCATTGCGGCGGCCGGCTTCACGGCCTTCATCGACCAGGTCCGCACTGAGCGCGGCACGCTCTACCGGGTGCGCGTCGGGCCCACGGCCCAGCGCGCCGGCGCCGATCAGCTGCGCGCCGACGTGCGCGCGCGGCTCGGGATCGATGGAATGGTGGTCAGTCATCCCTGAAAAGGATGACTCCAGGATCGTCATTCGCCAGCCCGAAGCGACCCGACATGGTGGGACGGACCTGCAGGCTTCCTCCGCATTCGCTCTTTCACCGCATTCGCGGCCAAGAGTCTCCGGCGGCGACCGATGCGGCATCCTGAAGAAGGGCATTTCATCCGGCCTTCGGCCGGATCGAGCAGGGGAGCCGACCGCGGCCCCCCTGCACTGCCGTTCCGCCCTGACGCCGCCGCCGCGCGATCCTTCCGGGATTGCGCGGTCTTCCTCGTCGCGGCTGGCCAACGCTTCGGGCCGCGACACGGCCAGCGTCCATGCGGTTCTTCCGTTCGGCATCCATGCCTCACCCTCGCTCGTCGTCGCATGCGACGACGAGCTGCGACCT
>CALDVP010000043.1 GCA_937924195.1 uncultured Lysobacterales bacterium | reverse complement strand
TCACCGGCCTAGGCGCCCGTCGGATCGCTCGCGCGCGGGTCGCCGACTGGCCCGGCTACGGCGCGGCCGAAGTCGCGGTCGTCGCCGGCCCCGACGGCGAGGCGATCGAGATCGTGGCGACACCCGCGTAGGGTGCGCCTTTGGCGCACGGAGGCCTCGGCGCTCCAATGGGATGGCGCACCAGGTGCAGAGGCGAATTCCGTCGGTGTACTGAAGGCGCACCCTGTGAGCCTCCATGCCGGCCCTGCTCGGCGCAGCGCCTGAATCCCGCCCGATCGAGGTCGGCCACTGGCCGACCCGGGCGTCGTGCCATGCCGGCTGCAAGCCGCACAATGCCCGCCCATGCCCCCGGAACCCGCCGCGCCCGAACCGGTCCTGCTGCTGCACGGCATCTGGCTGGTCGGCAGCACGCTGAAGCCGCTGGCGCGGCGGCTGGCTGCGGCCGGCTTCATGCCGGTGCCGCTGACGTATCCGAGCGTGATCGGCGGCCCTGGCCCCGCCGTGGATGCCGTGCGAGCCAGGCTCCGGGCGCTGGCACGCGGTGGCCCGGTGCACCTGGTCGGGCACAGCCTGGGTGGACTCGTCGCACTCGAAGCGGTGCGCGACGCCGGCGACCTGCCGCCGGGGCGGGTCGTGTGCCTGGGCTCGCCGCTGGCTGGCAGCCGAATCGCGCGCCACCTCGACCACCTGCCCGGCGCGCGGCGCCTTACCGGTCGCAGCCATGACCTGCTCTGCGGCGGAGCCTGTGCCTGCCCAAGCGGCCGCGAGGTCGGCTCGATCGCCGGGCGCATCCCGCTCGGCGTCGGCGCGCTCTTGGGTGGTCTCGACGGGCCGCACGACGGCACCGTCGCGGTCGACGAGACGCGCCTGCCGGGGCTCGCGGATCACTGCGTCATCGCCGCAAGCCACAGCGGCCTCCTGCTCTCGGCCGAGGCCGCGCGTCGCGCCATCGTCTTCCTTCGCGCGGGCCGCTTCGACGCCGACGCCGGTTCGCCCGGCTAAAATCGCGGGCTTCCCTCGACAAGTCCGATCCCGATGGCAGGTCATTCCAAGTGGGCCAACATCCAGCACCGCAAGGGCAAGCAGGATGCGGCGCGCGGCAAGGTGTTCACGAAGATCGTGCGCGAGATCATGGTCGCCGCGCGCTCGGGCGGCGGCGACCCCGCTGGCAATCCGCGTCTGCGGCTCGCGCTCGACAAGGCGGTCGCCGCCTCGATGCCGAAGGACAACATCGAGCGCGCGATCAAGAAGGCCACCGGCGAGCTCGAGGGCGTGCAGTACGAAGAGGCGCGCTTCGAGGGCTACGGCCCGGGCGGCGTCGCGGTGATCGTCGAATGCACCACCGACAACCGCCAGCGCACCGTCGCCGACGTCCGCCACGCCTTCTCGAAGTTCGGCGGCAATCTCGGCACCGACGGGTCGGTCGCCTACCTTTTCAGCAAGGTCGGTGTGCTCTCGTTCCCGCCGGGCAGCGACGAGGACCGCATCACCGAGGTCGCGATCGAGGCCGGTGCGAACGACATCGTCGTCTACCCGGAGGATGGATCGATCGAGGTGCTGACCGCGCCCGAGGACTTCGCGGCGGTGCAGGCGGCGATGCAGGTCGCCGGACTCGCGCCGGGCGAGGCCGAGGTCACGATGCGCGCCGCGACCGACGTCCGCGTCGAGGGCGACGTCGCCAAGCAGGTCGCCAAGCTGCTCGACTGGCTCGAAGACATGGACGACGTGCAGCAGGTCTACTCCAACGCCGATCTTCCGCCGGACGCCTACGCGTGAGTACCGCCCGCCCGGCGCGCATCCTCGGGATCGATCCCGGGTCACAGCGCACCGGGGTCGGGATCGTCGATGCCGACGCGCTCGGGCAGGCGCGTCACGTCCACCACCAGACGCTCGACCTGCTCGGCAACGGCAGCTTCGCCGAGCGGCTGAAGCAGATCCACGACGACCTGATCGCGATCATCGAGGCCTGGCGGCCTGACGAGGTCGCGATCGAGCGGGTCTTCGCTGCCCGCAACAACGCCGATTCGGTGCTGAAGCTCGGCCAGGCGCGCGGCGCTGCGATCGTCGCGGTGGTCGCGCGCGGTCTGCCGCTTGCCGAGTACGCGGCCAAGGAGATCAAGCAGGCCGTGGTCGGCACCGGATCGGCCGACAAGCGCCAGGTTCAGCACATGGTCGGCATCCTGCTGGCGCGCCGCGAGGCCATCCAGGCCGACGCCGCCGACGCGCTCGCGATCGCGATCACCCACGGTGTCATCCGCGCCTCGCTCGCGCGGGTCGGCGTTCCCCGAAGCGCCTGGAGGCGATGATGATCGGCCGACTGTCCGGAATCCTGCTGACGAAACAGCCGCCGCAACTGGTGGTCGATGTCCACGGCGTCGGCTACGAGCTGGAGGCGCCGATGAGCACGATCTACGAGCTGCCCGCGGTCGGCCAGCCGATCACGCTCTACGTCCACCAGCAGGTGCGCGAGGACGCGGTGAACCTCTACGGCTTCCACCGCGAGGCCGAGCGTGCGCTGTTCCGCACCTTGCTCAAGGTCTCGGGCGTCGGCGCCAAGACCGCGCTTGCGATCCTCTCGGGCGCAAGCTCCGAGGAGTTCGCGCGCCTCGTCCGCCACGGCGAGATCGCGGCGCTGACTCGGATCCCCGGCATCGGCAAGAAGACCGCCGAACGCATCATCGTCGAGCTTCGCGACCGCGTCGACGGCATCGACACTGCGGCTGCTGGAGGCTCCAGCCCCGCGCCCCCGACCGACCCTGCCGGCGAAGCCCGCGTCGCGCTCGAAGCGCTCGGCTACAGGCCGGTCGAGGCCGAACGCCTCGTCGCCAAGGCCGCCGCCGACGGCGACACCGCCGAGGCGATCATCCGCAAGGCGCTGAAGGCGGCGCTGCGCTGAGGGGCGCGGATGCGCGTCAAGGCCTCCCCTTCCGGGCCCCGAGGCGTTCGGATTGCGACCGGAGAGGGAAGCCCTGTTCGCCCCAGGGCTTCCGCGAGCCACGGACGGTCGATCCGCGAGTCGAGCACGCAAGTGTTTGGTTCGTCGAAATCGCGTCCGGATCGGCGCCGGTCGCGGCGTGGGCTGGCAAGTCCGGAACGGACGGTTCAACACTTCCTGCTGAACGGTCGCATCCTTCGATCGAAGGGTATGCGGCGGCTTGGGGCCGCCGTCACCTTCGCGCAGCGAGGTCGCGATTGCGCGTTCGGATTCGCTCTGGCGGATCGGATGAGCAGCGCCTCGCGGCGTCTCCCCATGTGCCGAGCGCCGATCCTGTCCTTCGGTTCCGTCGCAACGTTGCGGTTTCCGGCTGCGCCGGCGTTCGAGCCGGCGCCGGCGGACTCGCCAGCCATGCTCGCGTTCGACTTCGAATGGAAGGCGCGCGAGGAAACGCAGGGGATCTCGCGCGGTCATCCGATTACGGTCCGGCGCGTGACGTCGCACTGCGCGTTGGCGGCGGGGTCGGTGGTCTCGTGGTCGCTGCTCGACGGCCCGGACGACGAGCAGTCCGCGGCGATGACCGAACTCGAGTCGGAGATGCGCGCCGAGATCCCGGCGATCCCCGACGACAGCGTCGCCGCAATGCGGGCGATGGCCGCGCAGATGGCCGACGGCCGCGCGCGCGGCCGCAGTGATCAGGAATGCGCGCTCGTCATGGTCGGGGCGATGCAGGCCAACGCGACGCGGTGCGCCGCGCGCGAGCGGCATCGTGCGCGGCGGCATTGGACCGCGTCGATGCCGTCGCAATGCCGGTCGATCAGATCCGCATCGTCCGCGACCCGTCCCGCTCGTAGCGAGCCGTCATGCATTCATGGTTCCGGCTGGCGCAGCATCGATGGTGTGGCGCTTCGCGCCGGGCCGTTGAGCGAGCATTCGATCCTCTGATTCCGCGGCACCCTCACGGAAATTTCCCGCCCGCGAGGTCGACCAGCTCGACGCGGCGGTTCCTCGCGCGGCCTTCCTCCGTCGCGTTGGTCGCGACCGGAGCGGCAAAGCCGACGCCGACCGGGAACAGACGCTCCTTTGCGACGCCAAGGGTCGCGAGCCGCGCCACCACCGCGTCGGCGCGGCGTTGCGAGAGCTTGCGGTTGTAGTCGAAGCTGCCCTGGGTGTCGGTGTGGCCGACGACCAGGATCGAGAGATTCGCGCGCTCCTTCAGCAGCTTGGCGATTTCGGCGAGGGTCGGGTCGGCGCTGGCGCGGATCTCCGCCGAGTCATGATCGAACTCGATACCGTAGAGCGCGATGCGGCCGTCGAGCGCGATGCGCTCGGCCATCTCGTCGCTCTCGACGAGCGTCATGCGCTGCTGGCGGGCCTTGACCTCGAGCAGGTCGACGCGGGCCAGCACCACGCCTTCGGGGATCTTGAGCCAGTTCGCATGGGTGTTCGGCACGATGTAAGTGGCGGCCCAGGTCTCGGCACCGTCGGCGCCGACCTTGCGTCCCGCGACATAGGCGGCCTGGCGCTCGTCGGTGTGCTGGAACGGCCACTGGGCCTTCTCCTCGGGCGTGCCGTAGTTGCCGACCATGCGGTAGACCTCGCGCGCGATCTGGTTGTTGTAGCTCGGCGTCTCGAGCGCCTCGCCGCGCGCCGCGAAGACGATCTCGAACCCGGCTTCCTCGAGCTCCTGGCGGTAGCCGCGGAAGGCCTCGAGTGTCGTCACCCGCTCGGGCAGGCGGTAGTAGGTCGTGGTCCGCCGGCCTTCGACCGTCGTGCTGCGGAAGGGCTTGACGACGGCATTCGAGACGTCCCACTCGACCTTCTCGAGCGCGACCTTGAGCTGGTCGAAGTCGGCGCGGCTCTGGAAGAAGATCTCCGAGCCTTCGAAGCGCTTGAGCCCTGGCGGGTCCGCAGCACCTGTGTCGTCGGCAGCCAGTGCCGGAGCTGCCGCCGCGGCGAGCAGCACGGCGAGGCACGAGGCCACGTGGACGTATGAGACTGGGCGTCGGGGGAGGGCAGGCATGGCGCAGCTCCGGTTCGGTGGCGGATGGACTCACCTCTTCCCTATCGGAAAATCCGGCTGCGACGGGACATCCCCGCCCGAATGGACGGCTAGACTTGGGGAGACGCGCCGCCGGCGCACCGACACCTGGCAGGCATGGCAGCCATCGATCGACTCGTCGCGCCCGGCGCCGAGAACGGCGAGGACTTCGTCGACGCGGGCATCCGTCCGAAACGGCTGGACGACTACCTCGGCCAGGCTCCGGTCCGCGAGCAACTCGGCATCTACATCGAGGCCGCGCGGCGGCGCGGCGAGGCGCTCGACCACGTGCTGATCTTCGGGCCGCCGGGTCTCGGCAAGACCACGCTCTCGCACGTGATCGCGAACGAACTCGGCGTCAACCTGCGTCAGACCTCGGGCCCGGTGCTGGAGAAGGCCGGCGACCTCGCGGCGCTCCTGACCAACCTCGAGCCGCGCGACGTGCTGTTCGTCGACGAGATCCATCGCCTCTCGCCGCTGGTCGAGGAGGTGCTGTACCCGGCGATGGAGGACTTTCAGATCGACATCATGATCGGCGAGGGCCCGGCGGCGCGTTCGATCAAGCTCGACCTGCCGCCGTTCACGCTGATCGGCGCGACCACGCGCGCCGGCCTGCTGACAGGTCCTTTGCGCGACCGCTTCGGCATCGTGCAGCGCCTCGAGTTCTACACCCGCGAGGAGCTGGCCGCGATCGTGCGCCGTTCGGCGCGAATCCTCGGCATCGCCTGCGAAGCCGAGGGCGCCGACGAGATCGCGCGCCGTGCGCGCGGCACGCCGCGGATCGCCAATCGGCTGTTGCGGCGCGTTCGCGACTATGCCCAGGTGCGTGGCGAGGGCGCGATCACACGGGCTGCGGCCGAGGCGGCGATGGCGATGCTGAAGGTCGATCCGGAGGGATTCGATCTGCTCGACCGGCGGCTGCTGGCGCTGATCATCGAGGGCTTCGAGGGTGGGCCGGTCGGAGTCGAGTCACTGGCCGCGGCGCTGTCCGAGGAGCGTGGCACGATCGAGGACGTGGTCGAGCCCTACCTGATCCAGCAGGGCTTCCTGGTGCGTACCGCGCGCGGCCGGATGGCCACGGGCAAGGCCTGGAAGCACCTCGGTCTTGCGCCGCCGTCGCGCCGCGAAGTGCCGGACCTGTTCGACGACACGGACGCCGCCTCGTGACCGGCGGCGAGGGCGAGCGGTCGGCCGCCGAGTTCGAGTGGCCGGTCCGGGTCTACTGGGAGGACACCGACGCCGGCGGGGTCGTCTATCACGCCCGCTACCTTCATTTCCTCGAGCGCGCCCGCACCGAGTGGTTGCGCGCGCTCGGGATCGACCAGTCGCGCCTCGCGGTGGGACGCGGAATCCTGTTCGCAGTGACGGCGATGGCGCTTCGGTTCCGCGCACCGGCGCGGCTCGACGACGAGCTGGTTGCCGCCGTGCGCCTCGTCCGGCGGCGTCCGGCCAGCCTCGAGTTCAGCCAGCACTTGGCGAGACGGCGTGACAATCTGCTGATCCTGAATGCTGATGTTCGTGCGGCCTGCCTCGACGCGGCCGACTATCGGCCGCGACCGATTCCCGACGATCTCTTCCCGGAGTGACCGAATGACCCAGGAACTCGATTACCTGCAGCTCGTGTTGCACGCGAGTCTGCCGGTCCAGCTGGTGCTGGTCGCGCTGCTGGCCGCTTCGGTGTGGTCGTGGATGATCATCCTGCGCAAGAAGGCAATGATCGACGCCGCGGTCCGCGAGGCCGACGAGTTCGAGGAGCGCTTCTGGGGCGGCGCCGACCTCGCCTCGCTGTTCCGCGACCTCTCGAGCCGAGGCGACGCGGTGCGGGGACTGGCGAGCGTGTTCGAATCCGGTTTCCGCGAGTTCGCGCGTCTGCGCTCGCGCAAGGCGGTGTCGGCCGACACCCAGGTCGAGGGCGCGCAGCGCGCGATGCGGGTGGCAGCGTCGCGCGAGGTCGATCGACTCGAGCAGAACCTCGAGTCGCTGGCGACGATCGGCTCGACCAGCCCGTACATCGGCCTGTTCGGCACGGTGTGGGGGATCATGGTCGCCTTCCACGGACTCTCGCAGGTGCAGGAGGCGACGATCGCGATGGTCGCGCCGGGGATCTCCGAGGCGCTGATCGCGACCGCGATGGGTCTGTTCGCCGCGATCCCGGCGGTCATCGCCTACAACCGTTATTCGACACGGGTCGATCGCATCAACTCGCGCTACGAGACCTTCCAGGAGGAGTTCTCGCAGATCCTGCAGCGACAGGCCCACCAGGACGACGGCGCGCGCGCCTGACGGCCGGCGACCCGGGAGACCGTCCATGCCATCGGTCCACGTCAAGGGCAAGCGTCGCCGGCGCGCGATGAACGAGATCAACGTCGTGCCGTACATCGACGTAATGCTCGTACTGCTCATCATCTTCATGGTCACGGCGCCGCTGCTGAACCTCGGCGTCGACATCGAGCTGCCGAAGTCGAACGCGCGCGCGCTCGACCGGAAGCAGGACCCGGTGCTGGTCACCGTGACCGAGAGCGGCGAGTTCTTCCTGCAGATCGCCGGCGAGCCGCGCGAGCCGATCGACGACACGGGCCTGGTCGCGAAGGTCTCGGCTTTCGTGCGCCAGAACCCGAACGTCCCGGTGCTGGTCGCCGGCGACCGGCGGGTCGACTATGGCCGCGTCTACGAGGCGATGGTGCTGCTGCAGCAGGCCGGTGCGCCGCGTGTGGGCCTGATGAGCGCACCCGCCGGCGAGCCGGTGCCGGCGGCCGTCCGGCGCTGATCCGATGGCGACGCCCCAGGACGATTTCGGCGCCCTGCTGCTGTCGCTGGCGGCGCATGCCGTGTTGCTGGTCGTGCTGTGGTTCGCGACCGTCACCTGCGCCGGCTGGAACGGTTTCGTCGCCGCCGCGAAGCTGCCGGAGTTCCTGGTCGTGGAGTGCCGCAAGCCGATCGACGTCGAGGGCCCGGTGATCGAGGCGATGCTGATGGTCGATGTCGGCGTACCCAAACCGGAACCCCAGTCGCGTCCGACCCCGCCGCCGCCGCGGCCGAAGCCGCCCGAGCCGCCGCGCCAAGAGCAACAGACCGTGCCGCCGCCGGCCGAGGATCCGGTCGAGCAGGAGCGCGTGGCCCGGGAGGGCGAGTTGCCGGCACTCGAGCAGCAGCGCCGGGAGCAGGAGGAGCGCCGCCGCCGCGAGCAGCGCGAGCTCGCCGAGCGTGAGCGTCTGGCCGCGGTCGAGCGCGAGCGTCAGCGCCAGCTCGAGGACATCCGCCGCCAGCGCGAGCAGGCCGAGCGCGAGCGACTACGCGAGGAACAGCGCCTCGCAGAACTCGACCGCCGGCGCGAGATCGAACGCCAGCGCATGGAGCAGCTCGCCGACCAGGAGCAGCGCGAGCGCGAGGGCCGGCGCGCCGGCACCGGCGGCACCAACACCGACCTGCTCGCGCGCTACGCGATGGCGCTGCAACAGGTGGTCACGCAGAACTGGCTGCGCCCGGACACCGCGTTGCCGGGCCTGCAATGCACGGTGCGTATCATTCAGGTGCCCGGCGGGGAGGTCGTCTCGGCCCAGGTGATTCCGCCGTGCAATGGGGATGATCTCACCCGGCGGTCTCTCGAGGCCGCCGTGCTCCGCGCCCAGCCCTTGCCTTATGCCGGCTTCGAGCCGGTCTTCGAGCGCTCGATCGATTTCGTGTTCCGCTACGACGGATGACCCCGATGAACCGACTGCTCACCCTCGTCCTCGCCGTGCTGCTGTTCGCGCTCGCCGGCTCTGCGCGCGCGCAGGGTCTCACGATCGACATCGTCAACGGCAATCCGTCGGCGATCCCGATAGCAGTGGTGCCGTTCGCGTGGGAAGGCGCAGGCCTACCACCCGAGACCGACGTGTCCGAGATCATTCGCGCCAACCTGAACCGGGTCGGCCAGTTCCGCGTTCTGCCGAAGCAGGACGTCGTCGAGTTCCCCGCGCGTGGCGCCGACATCAAGTTCGGCACCTGGCGCGTGCTGAAGCAGGATTTCATCGTCGTCGGCCGCATCGCCGATGGCGGCGACGGCGCGCTGCGGATCGAATTCGAGCTCTTCGACGTCGCCAAGCAGGAGCGCCTGCTTGGGCTTGCCATCGCGACCCGTCCGGGTGACCTGCGTGGCGCCGCGCACCAGATCTCGGACCAGATCTACGAGCGCATCACGGGCGTCCGCGGCGCCTTCTGGACCCGGATCGCCTATGTCACGATGACCGGCCTCGGCGACAACCGCCAATACGCGCTGATGGTCGCCGATGCCGATGGCTACAATCCACAGACCGTGGTGCGCTCTCGCGAGCCGCTGCTGTCGCCGTCGTGGTCGCCGGACGGACGCCGGATCGCCTACGTCTCGTTCGAGCGTGGTAACTCGTCGATCTACATCCAAGAGGTCGCCACCGGCCAGCGTGAGGTGGTGGCGTCGTTCCGTGGCATCAACGGTGCGCCGGCCTTCTCGCCCGACGGGACGCGGCTCGCGCTGACCCTGTCGCGTACCGGTAATCCCGAGATTTACGTGATGGATCTCGCCAGCCGACAGCTGAACCAGATCACCCGCCATTTTTCGATCGATACCGAGCCAGCATGGTCGCCCGACGGGCAGACGATCTACTTCACGTCCGACCGGGCCGGAAAGCCGCAGATCTACCAGGTGCCGGCCGCTGGCGGTGAGGCGACGCGATTGACCTTCAGCGGCGAGTACAATGCCCGCGTCAGCGTCGCCTCGGATGGCCGTCGCTTCGCTATGGCGCAGGGCGAGGGAAACAGGTACCGTATTGCCATTTTGGACCGGACCTTGGGCGGGGCAGGCCAGAATCGGCTGCTATCGCCGGGTAACCTCGACGAATCGCCGAGCTTTGCGCCCAACGGCAGCATGGTGCTCTACGCCGCCAGCGAGGGATCGCGCGGCGTGCTCTACGCAGTATCGACCGACGGCCGCGTACGCCAGCGTCTGGTGCTGGCGGATGGCGACGTCCGCGAACCTGCCTGGGGACCTTTCCGGCCGCGCTGATCCGTCAGCCGGCTCCACGGGCGACGGTTTCACCGGCCGCAGCCCGACGAAGAAGCCTCCTCCTCCGCGATGAGGCATGATCTGAGTGTTTTGCTATCCGACCCCGAGGAAAACCATGAATAGCACCTTCCGCATCATCATCGCCCTGGCGCTCGTCGCCAGCCTTGCCGCGTGCGCCAAGCGCACGCGCGAAGAGCCCGCTCCGGTCCGCGAAGCGCCGGTCCCGACCCAGACCGGCTCCGCTGCCGACGACGGCCGCTTCGGTCCCGAGGACCTCGATACCGTCGCGTGCCTCCGCCAGCGCACGATCCTGTTCGACTTCGACCGCTCGGAAGTCCGTCCGGAGTTCGCCGAGGCGCTGCGCTGCCACGCCAAGTACCTCCAGGATCGCCCGAGCGCGATGATCACGCTCGAGGGTCACGCCGACGAGCGCGGCTCGCGCGAGTACAATCTCGGCCTCGGTGAGCGCCGCGGCAATGCCGTATCGTCGGCCCTCCAGGCCAATGGCGGCTCGGCTGGCCAGCTGACGGTCGTCAGCTACGGCGAGGAGCGCCCGACCTGCACCGAGTCGAGCGAGTCGTGCTGGCAGCGCAACCGCCGCGTCGAGATCGTCTATACCGCGCGTTGATCGCGCATCGTCCCGGCGGTGGCGCTCCGTGCGTACCGCCGGTCGGCGATCGCCGGGTCGCGTACCGGACGTCCCGCGGTGGGCCGCGATTGACTGCCGGTTCAGCGGTCCGGCCCTAGGGTTCAGGACGCCTCCGGGGGGACCCGGGGGCGTCTTGGTTTGGGCCCTCCGGCCTGGCCCGGCAGGTCGCCCGCGTCGATCCCGCCCGCAGACTCGAACACGGATCGTTCGGGTGCCGACGGTGCAACCCATCACGACCCGAGATCAATCCCAGCTCTCCAATTCCGAGGCGTAGCCACCGATGCCACAGAACCGGATCCGACTGGCCACCATCAGCGTGCTGGCCGTCCTGTCGATCGGCGCAAGCACCGCCGCCGGTGCGCAGAGCCGCCTGAGCCTCGCCGATCGCGTCGCCCGCCTCGAAGCGCAGGCGCAGGGCGCGGGCCAGGGACAGGCGCAGAGCCAGATCGAATTGCTGAACCGGATCGAGCAGTTGCAAGCCGAGGTCCAGAGCCTGCGCAACACGGTCGAGCAGCAGCAGTTCGAGATCGAGGGCCTGAAGCGCAGCGCGCGTGAGCGCCAGATCGAACTCGATGCGCGGATCGCGCGGCTCGAGGGCGGCGTCGCGGTGGTGCCACCTGCGCCGCGCGCGTCCGCGTCGGGTGCGCTCGTGGCCGAACCCGTACTCGACAACCTTGCGCCATCGGTGCCCACGGGTGCGGGCCTCGACCCGGCCCCGGCGCCGATCGCCGCGGCGGGGACCGGGGATGAGAAGACGATGTACGACCAGGCCTTCGCCGCGCTGCGCGACGGCCGCTACGCCGAGTCCGCACGCCTGTTCCGAGCCTTCCTCGACGCCCATCCGAACGGCGAGCTGGCGCCCAACGCGCTGTACTGGCTGGGCGAGTCGTATTACGTCACCCAGAACTTCCAGATCGCGCTCGACACCTTCGACGAGCTGCTCCGGCGCTTCCCGCAGAGCCCGAAGGCGCAGGATGCCTTGCTGAAGGTCGGCTACTGCCACTACGAGCTCAAGCAATGGCCGGAGGCCGAGCGCGCGCTCAACGAAGTGGTGCGGCGCTATCCCGACACCACCGTCGCTCGCCTCGCGCAGGGCCGGCTGCGGGCGCTGCGGCTCGACGCCCAGCGCCGCTGATGCGATGGGCGCGGTCGCCGCCGAAGTCCCCGCGTCCGAGGATCGGGTCCGCAGCGATCCCGAGCGCCTGCGCATCACCGAGATCTTCCACT
Organism: uncultured Lysobacterales bacterium; assembly: GCA_937924195.1. GTDB lineage: Bacteria > Pseudomonadota > Gammaproteobacteria > Xanthomonadales > Ahniellaceae > UDEA-SF1. The sequence goes on along the minus strand of CALDVP010000043.1, from coordinate 4,338 downwards.
CGCTGCAGGGCGAGGCCCGAGATGTCGGCTGGCGCACCGTGTTCGTGCGCCTGACCGGCTGCCCGCTGCGCTGCACCTACTGCGACACCACCTATTCGTTCTTCGGCGGCACGTGGCGGACGATCGACGCGATCCTCGACGAGGTCGCGCGCCACGCGCCGAGCCACGTCTGCGTCACGGGCGGCGAGCCGCTCGCGCAGAAGCGCTGTCTCGCGCTGCTGTCGCGCCTTTGCGACGCGGGCTATTCGGTGTCGCTCGAGACCTCGGGCGCGCTCGACATCGCCGGCGTCGACCGCCGCGTCAGCCGCGTGCTCGACTTGAAGACCCCGGGCTCGGGCGAATCCCACCGCAACCGGCTCGAGAACCTCGCGCAGCTGACGCCGCACGACCAGGTCAAGTTCGTCGTCTGCGACCGCGCCGACTACGAGTGGGCGCGCGCCCTGCTGGCCGACCACGCGCTCGACCGCCGCTGCGACGTGTTGTTCTCGCCGGCGCATGGCCAGCTCGCACCGCGCACCCTCGCCGAGTGGATTCTCGAGGACCGCCTGCCGGCGCGTTTCCAGCTCCAGCTCCACAAGCTCCTCTGGGGCGACGAGCCCGGCCGCTGAGCGATGGCGACGAATAGCACACCGCGTACCGTCGTGCTGCTCTCGGGCGGCATGGATTCGGCCGTGGTCCTCGCGATTGCGCGCGCCGAAGGCTTCGAGGCCCACGCGCTCAGCGTCCGCTATGGCCAGCGCCATTCGGCCGAGCTCGACGCCGCGCGGCGCGTCGCCGGGCGGCTCGGTGCGGCCAGCCATCGCATCGTCGACGTCGACCTGCGCGCGATCGGCGGCTCGGCGCTGACCGACGAGATCGCGGTGCCCGAGGCGCCGACCGACGGCATCCCGGTCACCTACGTGCCGGCGCGCAACACGATCATGCTCGCGCTCGCGCTCGGCCACGCCGAGGTGCTCGGCGCGCGCGCGATCCACGTCGGCGTCAATGCGGTCGACTACTCGGGCTATCCCGACTGCCGCCCGGCATTCGTCGAGGCGTTCGAGCGGCTCGCGAATCTTGCGACCAAGGCCGCGGTCGAGGGCGCGTCGATGGGCATCCACGCGCCGCTGATCGACCTGACCAAGGCCGACATCGTGCGCCGCGGCCTCGAACTCGGCGTCGACTTCGCCGACACCGTCTCGTGTTATCAGGCCGACGCCGAGGGCCGCGCCTGCGGCCGCTGCGACGCCTGTCGCCTGCGCGCTGCCGGCTTCGCCGCGGCCGGCGTCGCCGACCCGACGCGCTACGTCGCGTGATCCTTCGGCGACCCCGGCGGTTGGTCCGTCGGGACCGGACCGCTACACTCGCGCGCCCGACGGACTGACGGTTGCCGGTGGTTTCCGGCGACGCGCCAGTCGATCGGTTCGGGCGTTCAGATCGAGACCCGATCGACCGTCTACGCACCCGTTCCGCGCATCATCCCGGGCCGTTAGCTCAGTCGGTAGAGCAGCGGACTTTTAATCCGTTGGTCGCTGGTTCGAATCCAGCACGGCCCACCAGCCGAATCGAGGAACTGCTGGCGCATCAGGGCGCGGCGCGTTGGCTCGCGGCGGTGCTCGTCCCTGGTGTGGCCCCGTCGTGTTCCCGGGGCCCCATCGGCGGCACGATGCCCGCGCGGCGCCTCGAGGCCGTCATCGCGAGGCCCGCGCAACGGGCCGCGGCGATCGCGGCGGTGACGGATTCGCCGGGGTTTCTCGCGCTGCGTCGATCCGATTACGCTCGGCCTCCGTCGATGACGTGTGGTGGGGCGCGAGCGCGGCGATGGCAACAGTTCGGCAAAGTGTCCACGCCGCCCTCCACCGGCCGGCCGAATCGGGGCTGACGTGGACCCAGCGCGGCCTGGTCCTGGCGATCCTCGGCAGCCTCGTGGTCACGATCCTCGGGACCGAGCCGACTCTGGTCCTGGAGGCGCCGCGCGCATTCGCGATCGCCGAGCTCGCGTTCGGCGTCGTGTTCCTCATCGAATACGTGCTGCGGGTGTGGTCGGCCGGGGAGGATCCCCGCTTCGCGGGCCTTCGCGGCCGCTGGCGCTATGCGCGGACGCCGTTCGCGCTGGTCGACTTCATCGCCGTGGTGCCCTTCCTCGTCGGCTTGCTCGGCGCCGAGTCGATGATGCTCCGGATCGTGCGGCTCGCGCGGCTCGCGGTGCTGGCCAAGGCGGCGCGTTATAGCGCGGCGATGCGGCTGCTCGCCGAGGTGATCGCCGAGCGCCGCTTCGAGCTCGGCTTCACGGTGCTCGCGGCGATGGTCGTCGTGGTCGTCGCCGCAACCGCGCTCTACGTCGTCGAGGGTGCGAACCAGCCAGACACCTTCGGCTCGATCCCGCGCGCGATGTGGTGGGCGGTCGCGACGCTGACCACGGTCGGCTACGGCGACGTCTATCCAGTGACGCCGCTCGGACGGATCCTCGGCGCGATGACCGCCTTCGCCGGCATCGGTCTGATCGCGATGCCGACCGGCATCCTCGCCGCGGCGCTGTCCGACGCGCTCGCGCGGGCCCGCCGCGACGCCCACCGGCGCACATCGGAACTGCGTGACGGCCGGGCGAGCAGTCGGCCGCCGGAATCCTGACCCATCCGGGCGTCCCCGGGTCGACCGCGCGTCAGCGCGCCGCGTCGGCCGCGGTGACGCGGCCGACGGTGACAGTAAACGGCACGGTCTTGCCGTGGCGGTCGTACTCCCAGCGCAGGCCGGAGCCGGCGCGATCGGCGTTGGCCAGCTGCACGATGCGGTCCGGCTCGCCGGACGTTGCGCGCAGGCCGGCAACGCTGATCACGCGCAGACCGCAGGCATGGGGGGTCGGCGATCGGCGCGAGCGTCGGGAAGGTGCCGAGCGCAAGGTTCTGCGCGGGGGCTGGAAGACGGGATCGAAGGCTTCGGGGCGGCATCGGGCGGTTCCGGGCGCGCAGGGACGCAAGGTTCGTCGGGGGCGTCCCACGGAATGCACTGCGTGGGATTCGGGTACCGCTTCCTGGCGTCATGCCGCCTCGCGACGGCCATCGCGCAGCCGCACGCGGTCGCGTCTCAGGTTCTGGGACGGCTTGACACGAAACTCCCCCTCCGGGTGTACATTTGTCCACTGTGGACATTTGATCACCCAAACGGAACCCGGAGCCGCCGATGTCGCTGACCGAACGCCAGTCCGAGATCCTGTCCTTCCTGCGCGAGCACCTGCGCCGCCACGGCCACCCGCCGACCCTGCGCGAGGTCGCGGGCGCCTTCGCGATCCAGCCGAGCGCGGTCGCCAAGCATCTCGAAGCCCTCGCCGCCGCCGGCGAGATCGAACTCGCCCCCGGCCGCGCGCGCGGCATCCGCCTGCGCGATGCGGCGAAGCTGGCGCGCGAGAGCATGTCCGGCACGCTTGCGCTGCCGCTGGTCGGGCGGGTCGCCGCCGGCGCGCCGATCCTCGCCGCCGAACACCTGGAGGGCGAGTTCCACGTCGACCGCTCGCTGTTCCGGCCGGCGCCCGACTACCTGCTCAAGGTGCGCGGCGACAGCATGCAGGACATCGGCATCCTCGACGGCGACCTCGTCGCGGTGCGCCGCGCGCCGACCGCCGAGCCGGGGCAGGTCGTCGTCGCGCGGGTCGACGGCGAGGTCACGGTCAAGCGCTTCCGGCGTCGCGGGGCGCGGATCGAACTGATCGCCGAGAACCCGGCCTACGCGCCGATCGTGGTCGACCCCGCGCGCCAGTCCTTCGCGATCGAAGGTCTCTATGTCGGCGTGATCCGGAGGGCTGCATGAGCGCGCTGCTGAACGATGCAATGCTCGCCGGCTTCGTGCTGACTGCGCCGCCCGGGCCGCTGCGGACGGCGGACGCGGCGCCCGCGCCCGTCCGCACGCTGGCGACACCGGAAATGGCCGCGGCGCCGGCAGCGCCTGCGGCAACCCCGCCGGAGTCGACACCGATGTCGCCGCTGCTGGTCCGCGACGACGTCTGGCGCGGACGCACCCGGATGCGTGGCGCGCGCGGCGAGCCCACCGGCCATCCGGCGCTCGATGCCCTGCTGCCGGACGGCGGCTGGCCGCGCGGCGCGCTGAGCGAGATCCTGCACGCGCGCGACGGCGTCGGCGAGCTGCAACTGGTGCTGCCCACGCTCGCGGCGCTGACCCGACGCGGCGAGCGCGTGGCCTGGGTCGCGCCGCCCTACGAACCGTGCGCGGTGGCACTGGCGCAGCGCGGCGTCGTACTCGAGCGGCTGGTCGTGCTGCGTCCCTCGGGCCAGCAGGAGGCCTTGTGGGCCATCGAGCAGTGCCTGCGTTCGGGTGCGGTCGGCGCGGTGCTGGCGTGGCCGGGGC
>CALDVP010000042.1 GCA_937924195.1 uncultured Lysobacterales bacterium | reverse complement strand
CGGGGTCGAGCTGATCCTGACCCGGCTCCATGCCGGCGGGAAGTTCTCGAACCGCAACTACCAGTTCTCGGGCGGTCTCCACGGCGTCGGCGTCAGCGTCGTCAACGCGCTCTCGAAGACGGTCGAGGTCACGGTCCGCCGCGAGGGCCAGGTCCACGCGATGCGCTTCCACGACGGCGAGCCGGAGGGCCCGCTCGCGGTGGTCGGAAGCGTGCCCAAGCGCCACACCGGCACCACGGTGCGCTTCTGGCCGGATCCGAAGTACTTCGATTCGTCCCGGATCTCGCTGCCGCGCCTGCGCCACGTGCTGCGTGCGAAGGCCGTGCTGTGCCCGGGCCTGCGCGTCACGCTGCTCGACGAGGCCTCCGACGAACGCGACGAGTGGTACTACGAGGATGGCCTCGTCGACTACCTCGCGGTCATGCTCGGCGCGCAGGAATACCTGCCGCCCGGTTTCTTCCGCCACGCGGTCACCCGCGACCAGGAGGCGGTCGACGTCGCGCTGGCCTGGTTGCCCGAGGGCGACCTCGTCCAAGAGAGCTATGTCAACCTGATCCCAACCGCCCAGCACGGCACCCACGTCAACGGCCTGCGCTCCGGCATCACCGAGGCGGTGCGCGAGTTCTGCGATTTCCGCAACCTGCTGCCGCGCGGGGTCAAGCTGGCTCCCGAGGACATCTGCGATCGGCTGTGCTTCGTGTTGTCGCTGAAGATGTCCGACCCGCAGTTCTCCGGCCAGACCAAGGAGCGGCTGTCCTCGCGCACCGCGGCGGCCTTCGTCGAGAACGCAACGAAGGACGCCTTCTCGCTGTGGCTCAACAGCCACGTCGAGATGGGCGAACGTATCGCCCAGCTCGCGATCGAGCGCGCGCAGGTGCGGCTCAAGCAGGAGAAGGTCGTCGTCCGCAAGAAGGTGACGAGCGGCCCGGCCCTTCCTGGCAAGCTCGCCGACTGCATCAGCCAGGACCTCTCGCGCACCGAGCTCTTCATCGTCGAGGGCGACTCCGCCGGCGGCTCGGCCAAGCAGGCCCGCGACAAGGACTTCCAGGCCATCCTGCCGCTGCGCGGCAAGATCCTGAATACCTGGGAGGTCGAATCGAGCGGCGTGCTGGCCTCGAACGAGGTCCACGACCTCGCGGTCGCGATCGGCTGCGACCCCGGCAACGACCGGCTCGACGGCCTGCGCTACGGCAAGATCATCATCCTCGCCGACGCCGACTCCGATGGGCTGCACATCGCGACCCTGCTCTCGGCGCTGTTCGTCCGGCACTTCCCGGCGCTGGTCCGCGCCGGGCATGTGTTCGTCGCGATGCCGCCGCTGTTCCGGATCGACGTCGGCAAGCAGGTTTTCTACTGCCTCGACGAGGAGGAGAAGCGCCTGATGCTCGAGAAGATCGAGCGCGAGAAGATCCGCGGCCAGGTCTCGGTCACGCGCTTCAAGGGCCTTGGCGAGATGAATCCCGCGCAGCTCCGCGAGTCGACGATCCACCCGGACACCCGACGCCTGGTGCAGCTCACGATAGACGCCGACGACGGCACCCACGGGCTCATGGACATGCTGCTGGCGAAAAAGCGCGCCGCGGATCGCAAGGCATGGCTCGAGACCAAGGGCGATCTCGCGACGATCGAGGTCTAGGCTGACGCGCAGAGCCAGTGGCCTGTCGAGGCCCCTCGTCCGGACAGGCACCGGACTCGCGCCGCCAAGAACGACGAAGAAGTGCGATTTTCGACGAGCTGCGGGCTGGTGCTGCGCGCCAGATGCCGATCGATCATGCCCGGTAACCATGCGCGCTGCGAGGTGCGTGTAGGTTGCTCAGCGAATGGCGCAGGAGCCCTTCTCCTCGAGCCGTTCGCCTAGCAGCGCACGGACCGAACGCTCCAGCACCGGCAGCACGACCACGTCGCCGGCTCGCGCCCAGTCGAGCAGCGCGTTGGCACCGGCCAATTCGTCCGGAGCCTCGCCGATCGCGGCTTCGGGCACGCCAAGCCGCAGCAGCTCGGCGCGCAGGATGGCCGGCACCGCGCCCGGGGCGCGGCCGCGGTAGTAGGCCGGCGTGTCCTTGAGCACGATCCGGTCCGGGCGGAAGCGGGCCGCGACCGCGGCCAGCGCGCGCAATTCGTCGTCGCCGCGATTGCCGGCGTGGCCCAGCAGCAGTCCGAGGCGTCCGCCCTTCCGCCCTGCCCGCGCGACCTCGAGCAGGCCCGCGAGACCGGCCGGATTGTGGGCGTAGTCGAGGAACACGTCGACGCCGCCGCTGTTCCAGTGCTGGAGCCGGCCCGGGTTGTCGCCGCGGTCGCGTCCGAAGCGCGCGAGCCCGGCGGCGATCCGATCGGGCGCAAGGCCCATCAGCCAGGCGGCCAGGGCCGCCGCCGCGAGATTCTCGACGTTGTAGCGGGCGCGACCCTCGGCCGTGATCGGCATCGCGCGGACCTCGCCGAAATCCGCCTCGAACGACGGGGCCCGCAGCCACAAATGTCCGCCTTCGAGCACGCAGCGCGGCGACCCGGCTTCCGGCACCGACACCGGATCGAGCGCGAACCACGCGCGCCGGCGATCGAGTGCGAGGCCGCGTTCGCGCAGTCGCGCGTCGCCGGCATTCAGAACCAGCCAACCCGGCCGCGGCACGGCGCGCGCGAGCGTCAGCTTGGTCTCGGCGATGTCGTCCAGCGTGTGGACCCCGTACTCGCCGACGTGGTCGGCGCTGACGTTGGTCAGCACCGCGACGTCGACGCGATCGATCGCGAGGCCCCGGCGCAGGATCCCGCCCCGCGCGGTCTCCAGCACCGCGGCTTCGACTTCCGGCCGCCGCAGCAGCACGCGCGCCCCACCCGGGCCCGACCAGTCCCCGGCCTCGAGCTGGGCGTCGCCGACCCAGAGCCCGTCAGTGCAACTGTGCGCGACCTGCAGGCCCTCGCTTCGCAGCAACGACGCGAGCACGCGCACGGTCGTGGTCTTGCCGTTGGTCCCGGTGACGAGCGCCACCGGGATCCGGCCGAGCCGCGACCACGGAACTTCGGCCATCGCCGGCAGCCGGTCTCGTGGCCAGGTGGCGCAGCCCTTACCGGTGCCGATCGAGACCGCGTCATCGTCGAGCAGCAGCGGCAGGTCGTGCTCGCGGCACGCGGCCTCGAGCGCGCGCAGGCGGGGCGAGCGCTCGGCCGCGGACTGCAGCAGCAGGGTCATGGTCGCGGATGCCTCGTCCCATGCGGCCGGAGGGCCCGGCGCGTGCCAGACGTCCGCGTCCTCGCCGGTCGTCTCACGACAGGCGGCCAACCACGCCCATTCGTTGACCTC
>CALDVP010000041.1 GCA_937924195.1 uncultured Lysobacterales bacterium | reverse complement strand
TGCTAGGGCGCTGCTGGAACGGCACCTCGCGCCCATCGGCGATCGCGCGCATCGCCTCGACCAGCTCGCGCTCCATGCCCGGGGGGCGCGGCCCGCGATGGGCCGCATCGAGCCGCCCGCGATAGCGGAGCCTCCCGGCCGAATCGAAGCCGAAGAAGTCTGGCGTGCAAACCGCACCATAGTCGCGCGCGACCGACTGGTCCTCGTCATACAGGTACGGGAACGGCAACGCCCAGTCGCGCGCGACCTCGGCCATGCGCGCGAACGAGTCCTCGGGATAGGCCACCGCGTCGTTGCTACTGATGCCGACGACGCCGATGCCACCGTCGATCAGCGCCCGCGCATCGAGGACGAGGCGCTCGCGGATCGCCTGGACGTAGGGGCAGTGGTTGCAGATGAACATCACGACGAGGCCCTGCGGACCCCGCACGTCGGCGAGCGTCAACGTACGGCCATCGGTGGCCGGGAGGCGGAAGTCCGGAGCGGTCATGCCCGACTCGAGCGGGGGCGTTTCGATCAGGGCCATCGGTCGATCTCCACGTGCAGACGGGTCTCATTCTTCCATGTCGGGGGGCGAAGCCGCGTCGGTCGAAGCGCTGACGTCGACGTTCGCGTCGGCCGAGACCTCATCCACGCCCGGATCGCCGCGCGCCGGCGCGGGCCTGGGGGCCGCGCCCGGCACGATCAACGGCGAAAAGCGGTCCATGGGCGGGCCTAGCGGGAACGGCATGGCTTGCGGCGCGCCGATGTCGGCGTGCGGGCTCGGCTGGCCCTCGCGGGCGCGCTGCCAGATCGCGCTGATCGTGGCCCAGTCGCGACGCGGCCACGGCAACTGCTCGACCGGCTCCAGCGGCACGATCGCGCCATCGCGGCGCTCCCCGACCGCGAAGCGGAAGACGTAGGCACCCTCGACGCCCATCCGGAGGTCCTTGGCGACGATCCGGCCATCGACCTCTTCGGCGGCGAGGAAGCCGTGCGAGAACCAGCGCAAGCGGCGCACCGGCCAGGTGTCCGCGAGTGGCGCGAGCAGCTCCGGATGGCCTGGGTGGATCAGCAGCCGCAGCGAAGGCTTCGGGTCGAGCAGCGACCAGTAGCCCTCCGCGTAGTCACCCGATGGGTAGGCGACGACGATGCGCCAGAACAGGCTGGTGAACGGTACCGGCGTCACCAGCACCTTCGCATCTGGCAGACCCTCGTCGACCAGGTCGGCGACGACGGCAGCGCGGATCTCCCGCTGCGCGATCCACGTCCATGCGAGATAGGCCTGGCTCAGCAGCAGGCCCGCGCCGAGCCAGAAGCCGGCGTGCGGCTTCGCGCCGAGGATCGCGGCCAGGATCACGCCGACCAGTAGCGGCAGCGTGTAGGCCGGGTCGATGATGAAGATCGAACCGATCGAAACCGGCGGCGTCGACAGCGGCCAGAACAGCTGCGTGCCGTAGACGGTGAAGGCATCGAGCAGGACGTGGGTGACGAGGGCCAACTGGAATGCGCCGAGCCAGCGCCATCGATCGGGGCGCGCCTCGCGCCAGGCCCACTGGAACAGCGCCCACAGCAGCAGGCCGACCCACGGCAGTACGAACAGCGAGTGCGTGAAACCGCGGTGGTAGGTGAAGTTCTCGACCGCGCCGCCGAAGTCGACGAAGACGTCGAGGTCGGGCAGCGTTCCAAGCGCGCCGCCGACGAGCAGCGCGACGCGGCGATGGCGAGGTGGCGCCGAGGCCGCGGTGACCGCGGCGCCGAGCAGCAATTGGGTGACGGAATCCACGAGCACGCAGCCAAGCGACGGGCCGCTATTTTGGTCGATCTTTCTCGATCCGTCGGCGCTCGGGTGCAGCCAGGCCGCGGTCCGAGGCAGCAGGGTCGGAGCCCGCCCGTTCAACCCCTGTCAGCGGCTCTCCCTCGATCCGTCTCGCCGTCCTGCAGCCACGGGGCATCGCGGCCCGCGACGTCGCGGCCTTCTGCCCGAGGAAGGCCAAGGCTGAGCCTGTCGGGACGACTCGGCGGCGGCACCCGCCCAAACCGGCGGACGACTCGCGCGACATGATCTACGCTCCGACGACGTGGCACACCGTGATCTCGCCATTGCACCGAATCCGGCGACATGAAGACAGACTCTTCAGACGGCCGGCGCACGATCGATGTGCGAACTCAGCGTTTCGGCGCGACGATCTCGATCGTGTCGCGCACGGCGGGACTGGTGCTGCGCGGACGCACCACCGGATCCAATGCGTTTCCACGCGAGTCGACACGAAAAATCAAGTCAGCGCCGTTGTTGGACGTCTCATCGTCTCCGGCCACATCGAGATCGACGCGGGCGGTGTAGTACTTGTCGACGGCCATGACGAGCGTCTGCTCGACGAGTCGACCACCCGACAGGTAGGCGAGCGGGACCGATACCACTCTCCGCTCACCCGGCGCCAGTGAGCCCGAGAGCCGCAACTCTCCACGGAACGGGCCCGCCGGCGCTCGAGCCAACGTTGCAAGGCGTGGTTCCCGGTCCGTACTTACGCGATCGGCACCGGCTCGCCCCATCGTCCTGCGCGCCCTCGCATCGAGGTCCTCCGGCCGTCCGAGGAGAACCGTCGCACCCACCCGGCCTTCGGACGCCCAGCGCATCGTCCCCGCGTTGCGAACCGTCACCCGCAGCTGGGCGGACTCGAGGACGGTCGACTCCTGATTCGCGCCCCGACCTCTGGACCCCGTCGCGCGAGCGCTCCATTCGATGTGTTCGATCACGAGATCCGTCCGTTGCACCGCCTCCCGCGCCACCTGCTGAAGGCGATCCGAGAGTCCCCCCACCGACCGCGATGCCGCTGGCCCGTCCGCATGGGCCAAGACTGACCAGGTCGCACAAACCAAAACCATCAACATGCGTGCGTCGCTCGACCGCATCGTCCACCTCCTTCAGCCATCTGCCATCGTCATAGCCGGTCGTTCACCAACCGCGCCAGCGCAATCACCATCTCGGCATCCAGACTGGGCGGGTTCCCGAACACGACGACCTCGACCACCAGATCGCCCCGATGGATCATGAGCTTGTAGAAGTCCGGATTGCGGCGCAGCTCGAGGGCCGCATCGACCGCAAGACCAGGGACGCGCGTCGCGCCGCGCTCGATCATGCGGTCGATCGCGCCTTGCGGGTCGATCGGGTCCGGATCAAGCGAGACCCGCACGTCTCCCACGATGCCGGGAGCGGCCCGTGTGCTCCACAAACAGTAGAGCGGATCCTCGGTCGGCAGCGTCGCCTGGACGGTTCGTCCGATGAGTTCACCGATCTCCTCGGGGGACACCAGCTCGCAGGCCACTGGCGCAGCCCGCTTCGCTGTCGGCGCTTCCTGCGGGGCCGGCGCTAAAGGCTCGGCGCGCTGCGCAGCTGGTTGCTCATCGCTACCAGACGACGCATCACCGCCAGCGCAGCCAAGCAGCAGCCCGACAGCCATGATGGCTGGCAGCCCAACCCGTCGTAAGAACGAAACGCGCTGCACGTCGAACATTTGCGTCGGTCTCCCGCTGAAAGGATCAATCGACCACATATCGCTGGCGCAGGAAGCTCATGTAGATGAAGCCGTAGCGCTCGTACCAGCCGTCGACGCCGAACTCGCTCTTCTCGCACGCGGCGAACGCGCGCAAGGCGCGTTCCTGGCCGTCGAGGTAGCCGTCGTAGCGGCGTTTCACCGAAGTCTTCAACTTGCCGAAGGTCTCGAGGATGCCCTTCTTTTCGGCTTGCCACGCGAGCCCGGAGACACCGTGGATCGGCGAGACGCTGTCGCCGAAGCGCACCGCCCAGTCGACGTACTGCTTCTGCGACTGATAGATCGAACGCGCGACCTCGAGGTAGTAGCGATTGAACTCGATGTCGCGGACCGGCTTTTCGTAGCAGGACCAGCAGCTGCCACCCGGTTCGCACCCGGACGGGACCCCGGGCCCGTCGCCGAGATCGATGTCGACGTCAAGCGTGCTCAGCCGCGGGTAGTCGCTGAGGGCGTCGAGTCCCCGAATGGCGTGGCCTGCGGCGCCTAGGAATGCGCCCAGCGCGCGGCCATAGCCCGCAAGGCGAGCGCGCGGGGCGGACAGTCCCTCCCCCGATAGGCCCGCGTCGCGCTGGGCCGCCTCGGCCGCGTCGACGACGGCGCCGGCGCGGCCGAGCATCCGCTCGGCACTGCGACCCAGCTGCTCGAGCAGCGCTTCGCTCATTTCCGCGCCATGCCCCTGGTCGAAGCGCTCGCCGAGCGCTCGCAGCAAGTCGCCGTCGGGATCGGCGCGCCCGACCTGTGCCTGCGCCCATGCGGCCGCAGGCGCCCCGCTCAAGGCAACGGCAAGCAGCAGGGCGCGGATCACGGGCTCATCCTCGATCGTCTGAACAGCCCGAATCCCACGACCAGCAGCACGATCAGCACGGCCAGTGCCAGACCGACGCGTGCGATCCACCCCCTGCCGCGGCGCTGGCCATCGCCCCCGGCTCTGGCCGCGTAGGCCTCCCGCGACAACACCTGCGTCGGCGTCGCGGACTTGAGCTCGTCTCCGATCCAGACGAAGAGCAGGAAGGGCGCCGCCTGCGCCTCCGGCGCGCGCACCAGCAGCGTCACGTCCTGAGCGGTGCGGAACCGCGCGAGATAATGGCCCTCCGCCCGGGTGGAACCTTCGAGGTCGGGCGTCTCGAGGGTCGTCTTGGCGAAGCTGATTCGCATGTCGTCACGCGGATCGCCGGGCAGCAGCAGCACGACGACCGGCCTCACCATCGTCAGGTTGCGCACCACGAAGCGTTGACCATCGGCACCGACGCGTCCCCGAACGACGGCGAGCGCGCCGTTCGAAACTTCGCTGCTTCTCTCCGGCTTGATCTCCAGCGCGCGTTGGTCCGGCTTCGCGGCGACCCCAGACCCGCCTGCGACGAGCAGCAGACCCAGCACGAGCCGCGCCTTGCCGCTGCGGCTGCGGCGCGCGCGAGACCCAGCGGCGGAATCCGCGCGTGCATGCGCGGCCCGGCTTCCGCCAGTCGGACCTCGCCTGTCGGCCTGCTTTGAATCGCGGACGTCGCCATATAACCTGCTCATCTCATTGCCTCCGGACCGATCGGGTCGACCCGGAACGCGAATGCGCACGCTGATCGACGCTCGACCGATGCAGTCGGGTGATCTCGCCGCCTGCGTGGAACTGGCGCGCGACGATGGCGCACGCGGTCCTCTGGTCGACGCCGCTCTGCTCGCCGACCTCCTCCGCCGGCACCTCCTGATCGGGCGCGTGATCGAGGAGCGCGATGGCTCGCTTCGATGCCGGATACGCGGCTGCGGCCTCAGCGCCCTCGTCGATCCGGACGCCGTCGCCACGGCGCGGCGCGGAATGCAGCCCGATTTCGTGGCGCGGCTGCTCGTCGATGCCGCCGGCGCGAGTTCGCCGCTGCTCGACCGTCGCGACGCCACACGTCTCGGTCCGCGCGGCACGCGCGAGATGGTGGTCCTCAACTTCGTCGTCGACGCCGCGGCCAGCGAGGTCGCCGAGACCGCGACGTCGATGCTGCATCGTGCCTTCATCGAGGCCCACAGCGGATATGCGCTCGCGGCACTGACTGCCGAGACGCGACCTTGGGAAGGGAAGTACCAGTCCTACCGCGCATCCCTCTGCGCCATGGGATGCCGGGAGTCCCCGCCGGACCCGCGCCATGGGACGCAGCTCTTCTGGATCGAGGCGGCGGATGTCCTGACCCAGCGATATCACATCCTGCAGCCGCTCTTCGCTCGCCGGGCGGGGAGACTCGACCTGACGCCCGCGCAGCGCGACGTCCTCGAACTGGCCAGCCTCGGACTGGACGACGGCCGCATCGCGTCGACCCTCGGCATCGCGATCGACACTGTCCACAAGCGCTGGCGATCGATCCACGAACGCGCGCTCGAACTGATGCCGATGCTGCTCGACGGCGGCCACGCGAAGGCGGGAAACGGCAGCGAACATGGCAGACGCGGCACCGAGAAGCGTCGCGCCCTGGTCGAGTTCGCGCGGCTCCATCCGGAGGAACTCCGGCCCTGATTCCAGCCGCGCCGCCGATCGTCGCCCCGCCCGCCATGCGGAAGCCGGCGGCGCGGCGGCCGCAATGACTGCGGACATGCGGCGCGGCCGGCCAGGCTCCGCTGAGCGCGCGATGGCGTGAAGCGCGGCGTTCATGGGGCGGCGACCGGCCGGCGAATCGGGGGGCGCGAGCGCTCGACCGCGATCGGCACGTCGATGCGCTAGCCTTCTGCAACCATGGGCACCCCTCGTGCAAAAGTGGCGCTGCTGATCCTCTGGCTTGGCCTCGCCGCGTGCTCGATCGATCCAGCGCCCACGACCGGCGAGCGCGGAGGGAACCCGGCGACCGCAACCGGCGAAATTGGAGGGCGCATCGCCTTCCCCGCTGAAGACGTCCCGGCAATGACCCTCGTTCTGCTCGACATGAACAGCCCCGAGCCGATCCGGGTCCGATCCGCGGCGCGCCAGACGCGTTATGCCGTGCAAGTGCCGCCCGGCCGTTACGTCGTGTTCGCGATCCCGGACGAACGCCCGGACTCGCTGATGATCGGCGCGCACACCGAGTACTCCGCCTGCGGCGCCAGGGCAAGTCGGGACGGGAGCGGCGAGGAGACCTGCCGCACCGGACCGCCGCGGGAGATCACCGTCGAGGCCGGCTCTCGGGTCACCGACGCCGACATCGACGACTGGTACCTCGAGGAGCAGGTCGCTGAGGCCCTGCTCGCGCTCGCCGACCCAGGGCCGTGAGCCGGCGAACGCCCAAGGCGGAAGTCGCGGGCGCTCGCTAGTCCCGATCATGCGACACCTCCGGCTTGTCGCTTGAACGGTTGGCAGCCTCCGGATCGCGCGCCGAAAGCATCCGACGGTTCGACTCCGCCGCCTGGCCCGCCTCGACGAGAGCGGCGTGAATCTCCCTGACCGGCGCCGGGGGCCTGCTGCCGAGTGGCCAGGCGTGGTCGAGCGCCTTCCCGCCGGTCTGCACCTGCAGCCAGCAGGTCATGCCGCCGATCCGCCGCGTCGGCGGGCGAGGGAAGTCCTCGCGCTCGGCGCGCGCGAGCAGCCGAGCCGCGAGTTCCCGGGCATCGTCGCGCAATGTCACCCGATCCAGTGGCGCTGTTGCGATGCGGCGTCGTTCCATGATGAGCACGCCGTCGCGGCCAAGGCGGTAATGCGTAGTTCCCCCGGTGACTCCGCCGCCGCAGCCGGCCAGCACGAAGTCCGAGGTCGTCGGAGACCCGGCTCTGTGCGGACCCACCGTCTCTTCTGCGACAACACCCAACCCTACCGAGCACAGGCCCAGGCACGCGCAGACGGCCGGGCCAACGCGGCGTACTCGACGGAGCGCGGACGGGCCAGCGACGCGCGCACGCGAGACCTGGGCGTGCCGACGCAACGCCATGACGCTGCCATTTCCGCTCGGCCCGCGCTCAATCACGGCTTCGCGATCGCGGCGGCCGGGTGTGCGGCCAGTCGGGAACCGACGGTCCCGGAGACCACCAGTCGCCAATCAGGTTGTCGACTTCGCCGTCGCAGTCGTCGTCAAGCCCATTCGGCAACTCGGCGGCGCCGGGGTGTCGCCAACGCATGGAATCGTCACAATCGGTGCCGCAGATCGTCGCGCCTCGTCGTGCCGACGGAGATAAGTCGGGGTTGCAGACTCGCGCATCGATGAACCCATCCCCATCCCGATCGCCATCCCTGCCCGCGATCGTGGTGGGGTCGCAATCCTCGTCGCGATCATTCGCGATCTCGATGTTTCCGG
>CALDVP010000040.1 GCA_937924195.1 uncultured Lysobacterales bacterium | reverse complement strand
CGGAAAACGGTGTCGACGTCGACCGGCTGGTGCGTGCGCGCATCGACGACACCGAGGCCGCGCACGCTCACCACCTCGCCGCGATGGACGATCGCGGTCGCCATCCCGACCACCTGGCCGGTCTCCATGACCGCATCGCTGAGCGCGTCGAACTCGGCGACGATCGCCCGCATCGTTGCCGCATCCGGCGACGGAGCCCGAGCTGCCGCGGGGTTGTCGTCGGGTGCCGCCGGGGCCGTGGCGGCCAGCCCGTGTCCGAGCGCGATCGATAGCGCAAGCAGCGTCACCTTCGCGGATGGCGGTGCCTTTCGGAACGGGATGGCGGTCAAACGTCGCATGGTAGGCTCGCGCCGCAGCCCTGCATCGCATCATTCTAACGTTGCCGGAGGATTCGCCATGTTGAGTCTGCTCGTGCTCCTCGGTGTGCTGATCGGCGTTGGCCTCTGGGCCGTCGGCATCTACAACGGCCTCGTTGCCGGCCGCAATGCGTACAAGAATGCGTTCGCGCAGATCGACGTCCAGCTGACGCGTCGCCATGACCTCATTCCGAATCTGGTGGAGGTCGCCAAGGGCTACATGAAGCACGAGCGCGAGGCGCTCGAGGCCGTGATCCGCGCGCGCAGCCAGGCCGTCACCGCCCAGGACGCCGCCAAGGCCAATCCTGGTGATCCCGCGACGATGGCGGCGCTCTCCGGTGCCGAGAATCAGCTCACCGCCACGCTCGGCCGGCTGTTTGCGCTCTCGGAGGCGTATCCGGACCTGAAGGCAAACCAGAACATGATGCAGCTCTCCGAGGAACTGACCTCGACCGAAAACAAGGTCGCCTTTGCACGACAGGCCTACAACGATGCGGTGATGGCCTTCAACAACCGCGTCCAGATGTTCCCGGGCAACATCGTCGCCGGCATGTTCAACTTCGTGGCCGCCGCGCTGCTCGAGATCGACAACCCGGCCAAGCGCGAGGCGCCGCAGGTCAAGTTCGGTTGAAGCGGACACGGGCGATGGCACGCCGCCGTTGCGGGGCGCCGTTCGGGGCTTGATGGGGACGTCAGAAGGCAGGGCCTTTCGACGGTCGGAGGCTGGCCATGGACTTCTTTGGTGCGCAGGAGCACGCGCGCAGGCAGTCGCGCCGGCTCCTCTGGCTTTTCGCGCTCGCGGTGCTCGCCATCGTCGGTGCGATGGATCTCGTGGTGCTCGGCGTGCTGGAACTCGGTGCCGACCCGAGGCACGTCGCTTCCGGCGGTCTGCTTGACAGGAACGGCCCCGCCCTGGTCGCGACCACGCTGCTCACCCTGGCCGTGATCGGCTTCGCGTCGGTATTCAAGATCGCTCGCCTCCGCGCCGGCGGCGCCGCGGTCGCGCGCGAACTCGGCGCAACATTGGTGCCGACGGACACTCGCGATCCGCTGCTGCGCCGACTGCGCAATGTGGTCGAGGAAGTCGCGATCGCCTCTGGCGTGCCAGTGCCGCAGGTGTTCGTGCTGGAGGACGAGGAGGGCATCAACGCCTTCGCGGCCGGCTACGCCCCGGGCGATGCCGCGGTCGCGGTCACGCGCGGCGCGCTCGAGCGGCTGTCGCGCGACGAACTTCAGGGCGTGATCGCGCACGAGTTCAGCCATGTGCTCAATGGCGACATGCGGCTCAACATCCGCTTGATGGGCGTGCTGTTCGGGATCCTCGTGCTTGCGATCGTCGGCCGCGAGGTGCTTTTGCGCATGCGCGGCGGCAACAATCGCAATGCCGTTGCGATCCTGCTGATCGCGGTTGGCTTGCTCGTGATCGGTTATGCGGGCCTGTTCTGCGGGCGCCTGATCAAGGCCGGCGTGTCGCGCCAGCGCGAGTACCTCGCCGACGCTGCGGCGGTGCAGTTTACCCGCCAGCCCGAGGGCATCGCCGGGGCGCTCAAGAAGATCGCAGCCTCGCAGGGCGGCTCGAAGCTCACCCAGCATGACGCCGAGGAGATCAGCCACATGCTGTTCGGGGATGGCGTCGGCTACTCGGCATTGTTCGCGACCCACCCGCCATCCTCGATCGCATTCGCCGGATCCAACCAGGCTTCGATCCAGACGAATTGAAGAAGCTTGGCGCCGCGCTGGCCTCAGGCTCGGTGGCTGGCAGCAATCTCGCCGCGGCGCGTGCGGAACTGGCGATGGGGCTCGCCGGCGGCGGGTCGCCCGTCCCATCGATGCCGGCGCCGCCGCTGCCGGCGGCCGACCGGGCGCTGGCGCTCGAACCGCGCGGCGTATCGGCCCAGGTCGCCAACCCGGCACGGGACGACTATGTCGCTGCGGGATCCATCGCCGCCAGCATCGCGCCGCCGCTGCTGGAGCTGGCACGCGGACAGCACACGTCGGTCCCACTGGTGCTGGCGATGGTTGTCGACGCAGACGAGGCGCTGTCACGCCGGCAGCTCGCGGCGGTCGAGCGTCGTCTCGGCGGCGAGGCCGCAAGGCTCGTCGCCGAGCTGCGGCCGCACCTGGCCGGCCTCCATCCGATGCAGGTGCTGCCGTTGGCGGCGATCGCCTTTCCAGCACTGCGGCGCCAGTCGCGCAGCGTGCTCGACCGCCTCGTCGAGGCGTTGGACGAGATGGTCCATGCCGACGGCGTGGTCGACTTGCACGAGTACTGCCTCGTGCGCCTGGTCACGATTCACCTCGTCGAGGCGATGGATCCGGGTCGCGTGGCCGTCATCGGTTCGTTGAAGCTGGTCGACTGCAAGCCCGAAGTCGTTGCGTTGCTGTCGATCCTGGCCAGCGTCGGGCACGAAGGCCGGGTCGACGCGAGCCGCGCCTTCGCGGCCGGCATCGGTGCGCTCTTCGGCAGCGATGCAATCGGCTTCGCGCCGCCCGGCGACTGGCGCACCGCGCTCGACGAGGCCTGGCCGTAGCTCGACCGGCTGAACGGCGAGAGCAAGCAGTTGCTGGTCGAAGGGCTGGTGCGCACGATGATGCACGATGGCCGCGTGACCGTGGCCGAATCGGAACTGCTGCGCACGGTTTGCGCGGGCCTGCACTGCCCGCTGCCGCCGATGCTGTCGCGCTGACGCCGCCGCCGGGCGGCGTCGCCGGTCTTCCGGTCAGGCCGCCGCGCGTCCGAGGATCAGGTCGCTGGCCTTCTCGGCGATCATCACGGTCGGTGCGTTGGTGTTGCCGCCGATCAGCTTCGGCATCACCGAGGCGTCGACCACGCGCAGGGCCTCGATACCGCGCACCCGCAGCGCCGGATCGACCACGGCGCCGTCGTCGCTGCCCATCCGGCAGGTGCCGACCGGGTGGTAGATGGTCTCGGCCTTGCGCCGGACGAAGGCCGCGATCGCGGCGTCATCACGGGCGTCCACGCCGGGCGCGATCTCGTCGCCCCGGTAGGGCGCGAAGGCTTTCGTCCCGAGGATCCCGCGCGAGAGCTTCACGCACTCGACCAGCGTCGCGAGGTCGCGACCTTCGGGGTCGGAAAGGTAGTTCGCAAAGATCCGCACCTTCGCCGCCGGATCGGCCGAGGCCAGTTCGAGCCGGCCGCGGCTCTCCGGACGCAGCCCGCAGGCGTGCAGCGTGAAGCCGAAACCGGGCAGGCGGGTGCGGCCGTGGTCCTCGAGCATCGCCGGCACGAAGTGGAACTGCACGTCCGGGCGCGCATCGGGCGCGAGGCGCGAACGCAGGAAGCCGCCGGCCTCGGCGATGTTGCTGGTGCCGACGCCGCGGCGGAACAGGTAGAAGTCGAGCGCGATCCTGACGTCGTTGGTGCGGTCGTAGGTGATCGGCTGGGTGGCGTGGTACAGCGTGCAGGCATCCAGGTGGTCCTGCAGGTTGGCGCCGACGCCGGGCAGGTCCGCATTCACGGCGAGGCCGTGTGCGCGCAGGTGGTCGGCCGGCCCGATACCCGAGAGCATCAGCAAGTGCGGTGAGTTCAGCGCGCCGCCCGAGAGGATCACCTCGCGCGCGGCCTCGGCCCGGTGGGCCCTTCCGCCGCGCGCGTACTCGATGCCGATCGCGCGGCCGCCTTCGACCAGCACGCGGCGCGCCAGCGCGCGCGTGACCACGGTGAGATTCGGGCGCTCGCGGGCCGGCGCGAGGTAGGCGACCGCGGTGCTGCAGCGCGCGCCGTTCTTCTGGGTCACCTGGTACCAGCCGAAGCCTTCCTGGGTGGCGCCGTTGAAGTCGCCGTTGAGCGGCAGGCCGAGCTCGGCGGCGGCGTCGAGGAAGACCTGCGAGAGCGGGTTGCGATGGCGCAGGTCGGCGACGTTGAGCGGTCCGCCGGTGCCGTGCCACTCATCGGCGCCGCGCTCCTGGTTCTGCGAGCGCCGGAAGTACGGCAGCACCGACGCGAAGTCCCAGCCGATAGCGCCCAGCGCGGCCCACTCGTCGTAGTCGGCGCGGTGGCCGCGGATGAAGCACATCGCGTTGATCGAGCTGGACCCGCCGAGCACCTTGCCGCGCGGCCACCACAAGCGCCGTCCGCCGAGCGCGGGCTCGGGCTCGGTGTCATAGTTCCAGTTGACGCCCTTCCGGCCGACCAGCTTGGCGAGACCGGCCGGCATGTGGATGAAGGGGTGCCAGTCGCGCGGGCCCGCCTCGAGCAGCAGCACGCGGTTCGAAGGATCGGCGGACAGGCGGTTGGCGAGCACGCAGCCGGCCGAGCCGGCACCGATGATGATGTAGTCGTACACGTCTGGGCGGATCCTTCGCATGGCGCGATCCGAGATTGTCGCGCGGCCGCGCCCGGGCGGCGCGTGATCGTTGTCAAGCCTGCACGCTAGGCAGCGGTGATAGAGCAATTGCTCCGCGAGCGGCGGCGGCGCGTCGACGAGCCGGCCCTACAATCGGGCGCATGGCCTCGCCCATCGACCTGCGCGCAGCACTACCGCCTAAGCCCGAGCCGCCCGATGCGTCGGAGTGCTGCGGCAACGGCTGCGACCCCTGCGTCCACGACCTCTACCTCGAGCAGCTCGCCGAGTGGGAGCGACGGCTCGCCGCGTCAGCGGCGCAGGTTCGCCGCGGGGTGCCGGGAACATCGGCGGCATGAGCGCTGGGGGCGATCGATGGCTTTGGTGACGGAGGTTGCCCCGGACGGGGAGCGGCGCTTCCTCGGCGCGACCCGCGCCGAGTGGCCGGCCCTGCTTTGGTCCTTCGTCTACTTCTTCTCGCTGCTTGCGGGCTACTTCGTGATCCGGCCGCTGCGCGATGCGCTCGGGACGGGCCACCGGCTCGAGTGGTTGTTCTCCGGCACCTTCGTCGTGATGCTGCTGATGGTGCCGGTCTATGGCGCCCTCGTCGCGCGCCTGCCGCGCCGCAAGTTCCTGCCGATCGTCTACGGCTTCTTCATCGCCTGCCTCCTCGTCTTCCACGTCCAGCTGCAGCTCGAGACCGGAGCCACGATCCGCAGCGCCGCGTTCTTCATCTGGGTCGCGGTGTTCAACCTGTTCGCGGTGTCGGTGTTCTGGAGCTTCATGTCGGACATCTTCAGCGCGGGCCAGGCGAAGCGCTTCTACGGCGCGATCGGCGCCGGCGGGACGACCGGGGCGATGGCCGGCTCGCTGCTGACCATGAACCTCGTAGACGCCCTTGGCGTGCCGAACATGCTGCTGATCTCGGCAGGGCTCCTGTCGGTATCGTTCATTGCGATCCTGAACCTCGTGCCTTGGGCGAGGGCGCAGGAAAGTCGGCTCGGATGGCAACCCGGCGAGGATGCGATCGGTGGTTCGTTGTTCGGCGGGGCGAAGCTCATCCTCGGCAGCCGCTTCCTGCAGACCGCGTGCCTGCTGATGTTCTTCGGCGTCGGCGTCGGTACCTGGCTCTACAACCTGCAGCAGGGCTACGCGCGAATCGCAATCCCGGACGCTGCCGAGCGGGCGCAGTTCTTCTCGCGCCTCGACCTCGCCATCAACTTCATCGTCGTCGTGATCCAGCTCACGCTGACGCGCGTGCTGCTGGTCCGCTACGGCGTGGCGCCGATGCTGCTGTTCCCGGTCGTGTTCGTTGCGATCGGCTTCGTCGTGCTATCAG
Organism: uncultured Lysobacterales bacterium; assembly: GCA_937924195.1. Lineage (GTDB taxonomy): Bacteria > Pseudomonadota > Gammaproteobacteria > Xanthomonadales > Ahniellaceae > UDEA-SF1. The sequence continues at coordinate 476 of CALDVP010000040.1, read as the reverse complement.
CCAATCCGCTCCCGGCGCTGCTGGCGACAGTCCAGATCGGAAGTCGTGCCGGCAACTTCGCGCTGTTTCAGCCGGCGCGGGAGAGTCTGTTCACGCGAGTCGACCGCGAGAGCCGTTACAAGTCGAAAAACTTCATCGACACCGTCGTCTACCGCGGCGGCGATGTCGCGTTCGCGTGGGTCTTCGCCTTCCTCTCGGCGGCCTGGGCCGGTTCCGTGCCGTCGCTGGCGGCGGTCGGGGTCGGACTCGCGCTGGCGATGGGCGCGTCGGCGATCTGGATGATCCGCGAGCAGCGACGCCTGCCGTCCGATGCCCACGGCGCGGACCGCGAGGCCTCCGTTCTTCCCCGGGGGGCGGCCTGATGCGCGCAGTGTCCGTCGTGGTCGCCGCGTGCCTGGCGCTCGCGGTCGGCACCGCGTCTGCCCAGGCTGGCGCCGCCGGCTTCGCCGATCGATGGTTCATTGGCGCACGCGCGG
>CALDVP010000039.1 GCA_937924195.1 uncultured Lysobacterales bacterium | reverse complement strand
TCTGGGTCCGGGCGATCTGTTGATGATCTATCAGCCGCAGGACACCAATGCGCCGGCGACGGCGATCGATACGTCGAACACTGCAGCGTTCGGGGCGGTGTCGAGTCTCGAGCAGGCGGGGCTGTACGAGTTCGTGTACGTGCGCAGTGTCAGCGGCTCGACGATCGAGGTCGTGACCTCGACGGCCGGGGTCGGGGGTCAATCGGCCTGCAGTGGTTTGGCGAATGGGTATGACGCCGGTGCGATGGTGATCCGGGTGCCGCAGCTGCGGAACCTGACGATCGGGAACAACCGCCGGGTCACGGCGCCGGCGTGGAACGGATCGACCGGTGGTGTGGTGGCGCTGGCGGTCGAGCGGCGCAGCGACGATAGCGGCGGGGTGCTGGCCTTTACCGGCGATGGGCGGGTCGATGTGTCTGGTCTGGGATTCCGCGGCGGCGCGCTCGACAATACTACGGATGCCGTAGGCACGCACACCACCACCTTTGCCTCGGGTAGCTGTGCCGATGGTGGCCGCAAGGGCGAGAGCATCTTCGGCTGGTCGGGAAACATCAATACGGGGACGAATTGCTCGGGCAACAATCCGACCGGTCTGCATGCCGGCGGTCGGGCCTTCAGTCGCGGCGCGCTGGCCAACGGCGGCGGCGGCGGTAACTCGCACAATGCGGGTGGCGGCGGCGGTGCGAACGGCGGCACTGGCACCTGGAGCGGCGTCGGGGTGCCGAGCGGTTTCCTGACCGCCTGGCAGCGCGAGAGCGATGCCGTGTCGATCACGTCGGCGGCGGGTGGTCCGCGGGCCACGAACACGAACACCGACACGACGCTGCAGACCAGTCCCGGCGGCGGTCGGGGCGGTTACACCTTTTCGAGCGTGGGCTCTAATGCGACGCGTAACCCGTTCACGGAAGGGCCGCAGGTCCCGCCCCGCGCAGGTCCTAACTTCTGCGGGCGTACCTCGGCCACGAGCTGGAGTGGTAACTGTCGGGCCAACGTCGGTGGCCTCGGCGGGCGGCCGCTCGATCGCGGGACCGATGGCTACCAGCGGTTCTACTTCGGTGGTGGAGGGGGTGCCGGTGACGCGAACAACAGCGCGGGCGGTGCTGGCGGCGCTGGCGGGGGTCTGGCCTTCGTGATGGCGTATTCGGTGACGTCGGCGACGAACGTCCCGCGCATCGTGGCCAATGGTGGTGCGGGAGCCAATACCGTCCCGGCGCACAACGATGCCCCGGGTGGGGGTGGCGGTGGCGGCACGGTCGTGCTGCTGTCGAACCTCGCCCTGCCGGCGATGGTGCTGCAAGCGGATGGGGGTGCGGGCGGCAACCATCTGATCACTAGTAGCGAAGCGGAGGGCCCTGGCGGTGGCGGTGGTGGCGGGGTCGTTGCGGTTCGTTCGCTGGGTGGCAGTCACACGACTTCGCTGGTCGGGGGTGCCAACGGGACGACCACGTCGAGCGGGGTGACCAATGCTTCCTTCAACCCCTTCCCGCCGAACGGCGCGACGTCGGGGGGTTCGGGCGAGTCGATTCTGGGTCCGCCGCGGAACGGGCCGATGTTCCAGTGCACGATTGCGGGGTGTACGGGGGTGGATTGCTTCCCGACGCCGGTGACGAGCGCGTGGTTCGAGTCGGAGCGACACGGACGGACCTTGCAGGTGCGGTTTGCGACGGCGGCGGAGGTTGGCAATGCCGGCTTTTACCTCGAAGGCGCGTCGACGGTGACGGCGAGTCGTCGGGAGAAGGTGTCGGGGTTCATTCCGGCGCAGGCGGCGGATCCGTCGAGTGCGCGGTTTTATGAGGTGGCGTTCCCGGATCCGGGCGTGACGCATCTGTGGCTGGTGGATCTGGATGCGCAGGGTCGGGCGACGCGGCGTGGGCCGTACGCGGTGGGTGAGACGTATGGGTCGCGGCCGGACACGCGGTCGTATGAGTGGACCCAGGCGCTGATGGACGTGTCGCGGAATCGCGGGGCGGGATCTGGGGATGTGGCGTATCTGACGGTTTCGACGGCCGGGATGCACCGGGTGACGCACGCGGCGCTGCTGGCGGCGGGGGTCGATCTCTCGGGCGTGCCGGCGAGCGAGATTGCGCTCGTGTCGCGCTCGGGCGCGGTGCCGCGGGCGGTGCGGGGTGGGGCGGTGTTCGGGCCGGGGAGCGTGGTCGAGTTTTACGGCGATCCGAGCCCGGACCTCTACAGCCGCAGCGAGCGCTACGTGCTGAAGCGTGCGACCGATCCGAACGAGGTGCGGGAGATCCCGGTGGCGGTGGCCGACTGGGGTGGCGCGCAGGCGACGAGTCTTGCGGAGGTGCGGGCCGAGCACGTGCCGCCGCGCTGGTACTACGAGCCGGCCTCGCCGAGCGAGAGTCCGTGGTACCAGTACGCGCTGACGGCGACATCGGGTCCGGTGAGCCGGGATCTGCCGATCACGGTGTCGCACCCGGCCGGTTCGGCGGGCACGCTGACGGTGCGGCTGTGGGGCGGCATCGACCTCGAGGGCCCGGTGCCGGATCACTCGGTGCGGATCGTGTTCAACGGGGTCGAGGTGGCGAGCCGCCGCTTCGACGGGATCACGGTGCAGCGTTTCGAGATTCCGGTGACGAACGTGGTGGCCGGGACGAACGTGGTGCGGATCGAGCTGCCGTTCGACACGGGTCTCGAGGTCGACCAGGTCGTGGTCGAGGAGGCCGTGCTGACGCACCGGACGCAGGCGCAGGTGCGGGACGGCAAGTTCCAGGCGCGCGGGGTGACGCCGGTGGCGACGCTCGAGGAGCGGATCTTTGCCGACGGGGCGGGCGATGCGATGCCGACGTGCGTGCCGTATCAGTCGACCGAGCCGAACACGCCGGATTGTCTGGAGACGAACTTCGAGCGGACGCAGGTCGTGGTTGCGAACCGGACGGCGGAGCAGTCGATCTGGGTGGTCGGTGCGGGCGCGGTGCGGGAGTTGGTGGCGGCGCCGGGTTCGGGACTGTCCGGGGCGCTGGCGGACAGTCCGGGCGGCACGTTGATCGTGGCGGACCGCGATGCGCTGCCGATGCCGGCGATCGAGGCGGCGCCGGTGCTGGAGGCGCTGCCGGGCGGTTCGGCCGAGTACGTGGTGATCACGCACGCGGCGTTCCGGGACGTGCTCGCACCGCTGGTGGCACACCGTCAGGCGCAAGGGCTGACGACGGCGGTGATCGACGTCGAGCAGCTGTATCGCCGGTACACGGCGGGCAATGCGCATCCGGAGGCGATCCGGGCGTTCATGCGCGAGCACGCGCGGGCACTGGGCATGCGCTTCCTGGTGCTGGTGGGCGGGGCGAACTACAACTCGGTGGGGCTGCTGCCGCCAGGTACGGCGACGCTGAGCCACATTCCGACGCCATACGTGGCGGTGAACCAGCTGGTGAACTTCGCGCCGGCGGACGCGCTGTATGGCGATCTGACGGGCGACTACGTGGCCGAGGTGGCGGTGGGTCGCCTGCCGGTGCGGACGGTGGCGGAGGCGACCGAGGCGGTGCGCAAGATCCTCGCCTACGAGACGCAGCCGGCGACGGGTCGCTTCCTGCTGGCCTCGGGTGGTCAGGACACCGAGCTCGGCCTCGACTTCCGGGCGGCGGCGACGGGCTTTGCCTCGACCTTGTCGCCGAGTTGGGCGCAGACGCGGGTCGATGTGGACACGCTGGGTGCCGCGGCGGCGCGGCTGGCGCTGATCGACGGGCTGAACTTCGGTCAGAGCCTGATCAGCTACACCGGTCACTCGGGTCCGATCCAGTGGGGCTTCGAGCCCTTGCTGACGGCGAGCCAGGTGTCGGCGCTGCCGGCGAATGCGAACCAGCCGTTCCTGCTGCAGTTCGGGTGCTGGACGACGTACTTTGCCTCGCCGGTGACGCTGACGATGGGCAACGCGTGGATGCTGACGCCGAACGCGGGCGCGTCCGGGGTGCTGGGCTCGACGGTGCTGCTGGATCAGCCGAACCACGACGCGATGGCGGCGGCGCTGGGACCGCGGTTGGTTGCGGGCCAGCGGCTTGGGGACGTGGTCGAGGCGGCGCGGCGGGAGCTGGCGGCGGAGCTGCCGCTCCACGGTGGCTCGGAGGTGCTGGCCGGGATCACGCTGCTCGGTGATCCGGCGATGCCGCTGCGCTGATGCCCAGCGCGGCGGGTCGCCGCGAGCCATCGTTCCACCGAGGGCGCCGCAGGGCGCCCTCGGCATGTCGGGGTCGGGCGGAGCTCGAACGGATGTCGCCAGGATCGAGCTCGCCGGGTTCCCGACTGGCGATGGTGTCAGCGAGTGCGGCGCCGGTTCAGGCGTTGGGCGGGAGTTCGTCCGGGGTGAGGCGCCGCAGGCGGAAGCGCTCGAAGTCGGTTCGCGACGGCAGACCGATCCCTCGCGGACAGCCTGCGACGTAGAGCGTGACGTGCGCCGGCGCATCGGCTCTGATCTCGCCGCGGCTTTTTTCGGCCGCGCGGGCACGGAAGCGTGACCACGCCGCACAGTGCGCGAGCGCGATCACCGACCAGGCGACTCCGTCTGGCTTGTGCGCCCGCAGCAGCCACCATTCACCGCCCACGGTCGCCCGCCAACCGTCGGGATGCTCTGCCGAGCAGAGTACACGCCATGCCTCCCGCTTACCGGCAACCGCGTCGAGGCGATTGGCTTCGGCAGAGCCCAGCAGGGTCAAGTGCAGTTCGTCCTTGGCCACCAGTTCGGTCTCGGCAAGGCCCAGTCTCGGGACGGGCGAGGGCGCGACCGACCACGGCAGCGGCAGGATCACGGCGCCGGAGTCGGTGCGAATGGGCGTTGCGGTGATCACGGTCGATGATGGGGGCGGTTTCGAATGCCGCGATCTTAGGCGCATCGCGGTCGGCCCTCGGATGCAAGATCACATCGCCCGTCGTGTCGTCCGATCGATTCCGGGGTGTGCTGCGCTGCGGGCTAACGGCGTGGCACGCGCACTCCCGCCGGCGCTCGTTGGTCTGGAGCAAACGCGCAACATTGACTCGCGCATCGCCTCCGATTCGACCGGGGGCGGAGTCCCACGATCTGGGACGCCCGCATCGGATCATCCGTCAGCGGCTGCCGAAACCATGGCGAGAGCGACGAGCGGGGACAGGGCGGGGGCATGATCGCGCACATGATCGACACGGCAGAGGGGCAGGGTGGCGCGTCGACGCGCGTCGGTATCGTCTTGATCCGTGCAAGCCGTATCGAGGCGCTGCTCGGTCCCTTCGCGACGCTGCTGCGCGAGCTCGCGCCACCGGATCCGCTCGAGCGGGTGCCGGTCGTCGCGGGCCACGCCGGCATGCGCCAGTGGCTGCTGGGCGCGCTGGCCCGGCACCGCGGCACGGGCTCGATCGTCGCCGACGTCGAGTCGATGCTGCCGAGCCGATGCATCGACCGGATGGCCGAGGCGATGCTCGGGGAGCGAGCGATCGGCCTGCCGGCGTGGCGGCACGAGCGACTGCGCTGGACGATCGACGATCTGCTGCGCCAGCCGGAATCGATCGACGTGACCGAGCCGTCGATCCTGCGCCACCTCGCCCGCGGTGACGCCGCCCGGCGCGGCCTGCCGCGCTTCGACCTGGCCGACCGGCTGGCCCGGGTCTACGCCCGCCACCTCGTTTATCGCCCCGACGTGCTGCGCGCTTGGCAGTGCAAGCGGCATCCGCTCGGCACCACGAACGAGCGGCAGCTCCTGGCGCCGCTGTGGCGCGCGCTGGTGCAGCGGCTGGGCCGGCATCGCGCGGAGGTCGTCGACGACCTGATCGAGGCCCTCGACACGCAGCCCGCGCCGTGGCCGGTGCTGCACGTCTTCGGTGTCTCGCACCTGGCGCCGTCCGAACTGCGGGTGTTGCAAGCGGTCGCGCGCTCGGTGCCGGTCTGCGTGTATCTCTTCGACCCGAGTCGCGACGACTGGATCGGCCTGCCGTCGGGCCGGGAGGCCTTCGCCGCCTTTGCCACGACGACGCGCGCCCGGATCGACGCCGGCGAGGACGAGGCGCCACCGGACGGCCCACATCCGCTGCTCGCGCGCTGGGGTCGGCTCGGGCAGCAGTTTCTCGCCGGGCTGCTCGATGGCGAAGGCGTGATCTTCGACCTGCGCGACGGCAACGATCGCAGCGAGGCGCCAGGATCTGGTCTGCTCGGCCGACTCCAGGCCGGCATTCGCGCCAACCGGTTCGAGCGCGCGGCCGACGTATCGCCCGCCGCACTGCGCGCGGACCCGTCGCTGCGCATCCACGCCTGCCACACGCGTGTGCGCGAGCTCGAGGTCTTGCGCGACGCCTTGCTCGATGCGATCGCCGCCGGCATCGCGCCGGAGGACATCTGCGTGATGGCGCCCGACATCGGCCAGTACACGCCGCTGATCCCCGGTGTGTTCGGCGCGCCCGGCGTGCGCGACGACGCGCTGCTGCCGTACCGCCTCGCCGACGTGCCGCGGGCGCGCGGCCACCGCCTGTTCGGCGCGGTGCTGGACCTGCTGGCGCTGCCCGGGCGGCGCGTCGACGGGCCGGTGGTGCTCGATTGGCTGGCGGTGCCGGAGGTGCGACGCCGGCTGCGTTTGTCTGATGGCGACGTGGCAGCAATCGAGCAGTGGCTCGTGGAGGCGCGCGTCGCCTGGGGTCTCGATGCCGCCGACCGTGCCCGCGAGCGGCTGCCTGCGACCTCACGCTGGACCTTCGCGTGGGGTGTCGAGCGTCTCGTGGCCGGCTACCTCACCGACGCCGAGCCCGGGGCCACGTTGCCGCCGCTGTTCGCTCCGGCCGGCGGGGCGTCGATCGCGCCGATCGGCGGCATCCATAGTCCGGGCGCGGCGGCGCTCGGCGCGCTCGATGTGCTGCTGGGAGAATTGGCCCGTTGGCGCGCCTTCGCGGACAGCGAGCGTTCGGCCTCGGCCTGGGCGGCCGAGCTCGGATACCGCATCGACGCGCTGTTCGAGGCCGAATCCGAGGATCGCGAAGGTCGCGCGGCGCTCGACCAGATCCGCGCCGCGATCGCCAGGCTCGCGACCGAGCCCGGTGAGGCGGGCCTCGATCCCGTGATCGCCTATGACGTGGTCCGGCGGCTGCTCGAGGAGCGGCTTGCCGAGGTGCCCGAGCGCCAGCTCTTCCTTGCCGGCGGCGTCACCGTCTGCGGCATGGTTCCGCAGCGTGCAATCCCGTTCAAGCTGATCGCAGTGCTCGGGCTCGATGAGGGCGCGCTGCCGCGGATCACGGTCGACGGCGGGCTCGACCCGATCGCATCGAAGCCGCGCTTCGGCGACCGCGACACCCGCGACGACGACCGCTACCTCTTCCTCGAGACGCTGATGGCGGCGCGCGAGCGGCTGCACCTGTCGTGGATCGGCCGCGACGAGCGCGACGCCAGTCCGCGCAGCCCCTCGGCTTTGCTCGCGGAGCTGATGGCGACGCTCGACGCGATGCACGGCATCGACGTGGCCGACGCCGAGCGTCCCTGGCTGGTCGAGCATCCCCTGCAACCCTTCGATGCCCGCTGCTTCGACAACAAGGATCCACGTCTGCAGTCGTTCTCAGCCGAATTCGCGGCGATGCGCGCCGACGCGGCCGCCGACGACCGAGGCTCCGCCCCGGCAACGGCCGGATCTGACCACGGCGATCCTGCCGGCTCGCTGATCGCACCCGATCCGGAGGTGCTGCCGCTGGCCCGCTGGCTGCGCTGGTTCAAGGACCCGATGCGCGAGCTGGTCGAGCGGCGCCTCGGGCTGTCGCTGGCGGCCCTCGAGGACGGGCATCGCGCTGCCGACGAGCCACTCGATGCTGGGGTCGACGCGATCGAGCGCTGGCCGCAGCGTCTGCTGTTCGACGTGGTGTGGCCTGCCGGCTCGTTGCAGACGCTCGATGCCCGTGCCCGCCCCGCGCTCGAGGCCGCAGGTGTGCTACCGGCCGGCGTCGCTGGCGAGGTGACGTGGCAGGACCTACGAGCGGTGGTGGCCGAAGCCTTCGAGGCCTGCCGCAGGTTGCCGCAGGCCGAATCGGCGCTCCGCGCCGAGCCGGTCGCAACCACGCTCGGCGGCCAGACCATCGCGGGCCGCATCGACGGCGTCGCCGAGGTCGCCGACGGCCTCGCGCTGCTGCGCCTTTATCCCCGCGGCGACCGTATCCGTCCGGAAAAGGAGCTCCACTTCGGCCATCGCGTGCCGTTGTTCATCGAGTGGGCCTTGCTGCGGCTCGCGCACGCCGACGGCGACGCAGCCGAGCGCCGCGTGCATCCGGTGGCGCTCGGCTCCGGGTCCGATCGGGATCGGCCTTGGCTCGCGCGCATCGACACGTGGGACGCCGATTTCGCCGCCGCCGATCCCGCCCTGCGGGCACGGATGATCGACGACCTCACGACGCGTCTCGAGGTGCTGCGCCAGGCCTACCTGCGCGCGCCCGACGCGCCGTGGGCCTGGTTCCCGCGCGCCGCCTTCGCGATCGCGACGGGCGGCGACGGGATCGACCAGCTCTTTGGAAGCGGGAGGACGACGGGCGAGCTCGACTACGAGCCGAAGCACGCGCGCGTGCTCGGCTTCGATCTCGGGCTCGACGACCCGTCCTCGACGCGCCATCGGGACCTTTGCCGGGCGGCGCATCGGGTAGCCGCTGCGATCACGCTGGGATCGGTGACGGAGGACGCGCGATGATCGAGATCGGCGACTGGCGCGCGGCGCCAATGGCGGACGGCACGCGGCTGCTGGTCGAGGCCAGCGCCGGCACCGGCAAGACCTGGACGATCGTGGCGCTGTACCTCCGGCTGGTGCTGGAGCGTGGGTTGTCGCCCGCGCGGATCGTGGTCGCGACCTTTACCAACAAGGCGGCCGACGAGCTGCGCGAGCGCCTGCGCGACCGGCTGCGCCGCGCGCGCGATCTCGCCGCGACGGAGACCGTGGTCGATCCGGCGGACGGCCCGGATCGAGCGTGGCTGGCCGCGCGCTGGACCGATCCCGCGCAGCGCGCGGACGACCGCCGTCGGCTCGACGCCGCACTCGGCGACTTCGACCGCGCGCCGATCGGGACCCTGCATCGGCTCGCCGATCGAATCCTGCGCGAGCAGCCGTTCGCGACCGGCGCGGGCCTCCGTGCCGGTGGCGCCAGCGACGGCGCCGAGCTGCGTGACGAGCTGGCGCGCGATCTCCGGCGCATCCTGGTCCAGGACCCCGACCACCCCCTGAGCCGGCTGGCGGCCGGGGCGGATGTCATGCCGAGTGCGGCGGACCTTGGGCGCGCCCTGTCGGCGCTGCTCGCGGCGGGGGTCGTCGTTGCCGATGACGATGACAGCGCGGACAGCTTGCTCGGCGACCCGACGCTACGCGACCGGATCGCGCGCGTCCTCGCGCGGCGCGAGGCGCTGTTCAGGGGCAACGCCGCCGCCCCGCGCGGGCTGGAAGCGCTCGCGACGGTGCTCGACGGCGCGGGAACCTGGCAAGGCATCGACGTCGGCGACACGCTGGAAAGCCTGCAC
>CALDVP010000038.1 GCA_937924195.1 uncultured Lysobacterales bacterium | reverse complement strand
GGCCACGGCCGCGGCGAACAGCGCGACGTCCGAGCCGATGGCCACGACCGAGGCCGCGTCGCGCCGGATCACGGTCGAGACCGACGTGCTCCGGGTCTTCGTCGACACCCGCGGTGGCAGCATCGTGTCGGCGGAATTGCTGCACTACCGGATCGACCCCAAGGAGGCCGAGCCGGTCGTGCGCCTGCTGGACGATGCGGCGGAGCGCTTCTTCATCGCCCAGAGCGGCCTCGTCGGTGCAGCCGGTGGTCCGACCGCGCCGGACCACCGCGCCGTGTTCTCGGCCGAGCGCGACAGCTTCCGGCTCGAGCAGGGGCGCGAGACGCTCGAGGTCCCGCTGACGTGGACCGGCGAGGACGGCCTCGGCGTGACTCGTACCCTGACCTTTACCCGCGGCAGCTATGCGATCGGACAGCGCACGGTCGTCTCGAATTCAGCCGCGACGCCGTGGGTCGGCAGCGAGTACCGCCAGCTCCAGCGCGTGCCGCCGGTGCGCGCGGGCGGCTTCTCGTTCACGGACCCCGAGCAATACGCCTTCGTCGGTGCCAGCTGGTACAGCCCCGACAACCGGTTCGAGAAGCTCAAGTTCGACAACTTCCGCTCCGAGCCGCTCAACCGCAGCTTCGCCGGCGGCTGGGGCGCGATGCAGCAGCACTACTTTTTTGCCGCCTGGCTGCCGCCGCCGGCCGAGGTCACGCAATACAGCACCGCCGTGCTCGATGGCGCGGGCGTCCCGCGCTACCTGATTCGCCTGATGTCGCCCGCGGTGACCGTCGCCCCGGGCGCCAGCGCGACCTTCGAGAGCCGGCTATACGCTGGACCGAAGCTGCAGGATCAGCTGCGCGAGGTCGCCGAGGGCCTCGTCTACACCGTCGACTACGGCATGGTGACCTTCATTGCTGCGCCGCTGTTCTGGGTGCTGAGGCAGCTCTACAGGCTGGTCGGCAACTGGGGTCTCGCGATCATCCTGCTGACGATCCTGGTCAAGGCCGCCTTCTTCAAGCTGACCGAGGCGCAGTACCGCAGCTTTGCGAAGATGCGCAAGGTGGCCCCACGCCTGCAAGCGTTGAAGGAGCGCTACGGCGACGATCGCCAGAAGCTCAACCAGGCGATGATGGAGCTGTACCAGAAGGAGAAGATCAACCCGCTCGGCGGATGCCTGCCGATCCTGGTGCAGATGCCGGTGTTCATCGCGCTGTACTGGGTGCTGCTCGAGAGCGTCGAGCTGCGCCAGGCGGTGTTCATCCCGGGCTGGATCGACAACATCTCGGCACGCGACCCCTTCTTTATCCTGCCGGTGTTGAACGGCATCGCGATGTACGCCTCGCAAAAGCTGACGCCGACCGCCGGCATGGACCCGATGCAGGCGCGGATGCTGCAGATGATGCCGGTGATCTTCGCGGTGATGTTCGCATTCTTCCCGGCAGGCCTGGTGCTCTACTGGACGGTCAACAGCACGCTCTCGCTGGCGCAGCAGTGGTACATCACGCGCAAGATCGAGGCCAGCGAGAGGGCCTGACCGGGCGCAGCGGAGCGGATGCCTCGCCAAGGCCGGCGCGACGACCTGGCGGAATCCTGTAGCGTGCAGCCTGCCGGGCGCCATGTCGCTGCAAGTGGCGGAGCCCGCTGCACGCGGTGACGCAATCCATGACGAGGTCTGGCCACGCGCGGCGCCTTCGGACGCCCATCGGGGCGGCCCGTCTGTCGCTCACCCTGCGCGGGAACCTTCGATCGCCGCAGCCGTGGCCGCGGCGTCGTCCATGTGAACGTGGTGAGTCCCGCAGACCACGCGGTGCGTCAACCTGCGGACACGGGCCGAGCGTCGGGCAACCAGCGCGGGCGGGAAATAGGGCGGCGTCTCGGATGCGGTGACCAGCAGCGTCGGGCACTCGATCGCCGCGAGGCAGGCCTCGACCTGGGCTTCCGAGGCGCGGATCGGGCCGGGCAGCATCAGGCGCGGGTCCGAGGACCACACGAAGCCGTCCTCGACCGCGCGCAGGCCACGCTCCACCAGCAGTCGCGCGTTGACTGCGGCCATCGGTGTCGCGGCCAGTCGAGCGCCGACCGCGTCATCGATCGAGCCGAACACGCGCAGTTGCTTGTCGTGGGCACGCGCCCTGCCGTCGAGCGCCTGGCGCATCAGGGCCGGCAACTCGGCCTCCGGCGTCGCCAGGGGCCCGAGGCCCTCGATCAGCCACAGCGCGTCGACCCGGTTCGGGCGGGCCGCGGCATACAGGCTCGCCAGCGCGGCTCCCATCGAGTGGCCGAGCAGGATCGCGCTCGGCCACCCGAGAAGGTCGAGCGCGACATCGATCTCGGTCAGGTTGTCGACGAGGTGGTACCAGGCGCCGACTGGCCGATGGTCGGAGCGGCCGTGTCCCGGGAGATCGATCGCGACCGCGTGCACATCGGGCAGCAGGAACAGCAGCGGATCGAAGCTCGCGGCGTTGTCGAGCCATCCGTGCAGCGCCAGCACCTTCGGGCCGTGCGCCGGCCACTCGCGCGCGGCCAGCGTCAGGTGCGGCAGCGCCAGCCGCCGCTCGTCCACGATCCTCATGTTTCGGATTCCGCGCCCAGCTCGCGCGCGTGCGCGGCGCGGGCCGCCAGCATCCGCTGCTCGAAGTCCTCGCTCCACGCGGGGTCGGCGGATGGCCAGCCCGCCAGCTCGCGCCGGGCGAGGTCGGTGAGCAGCGCGACCTGCGCACGGCTGGCGTTGAGCGCCGGGATGTAGTCGTAGCGCTCGCCGCCTGCCGCGAGGAAGCTATCGCGGTTTTGCATCGCGATCTCCTCCAGCGTTTCAAGGCAATCCACCGCGAACCCGGGACAGATCACCGCAACGCTGCGGATGCCGGTTTTCGGCCACGCTGTGAGGGTCTCGTCGGTGTAGGGCCTGAGCCAGGGCTCGCGGCCGACCCGCGACTGGAAGGCCACCTGCCAGCGATCGCGCGGGATCCCGGCGCGCTCGGCGATCCGTGCCGCGCTACCGTGGCACTGGCAGTGGTAGTGATCGCCGTTGCGGAAATACCGCTCGGGGATGCCATGGAACGAGAACAGCAGGCGGTCCGGCAGACCCCGCTCGGCCACGTAGGTCCGGATCGTCGCGGCAATCCCCTCGATCCAGGCCGATTCGCGGCAGTAGTCGGCGACGAAGCGCATCGCCGGGACGCGCCGCCAGGTGCGGAGCTCGGCCGTGACCGCATCGAACACGCTCGCGGTCGTGGTCGCCGAGTACTGCGGGTAGAGCGGGAGGACCACGAGCCGCCGCAGGTTGCGGTCGGCCAGCCCGCGCAGCACCTCGGGCAGCCCCGGCCGGCCGTAGCGCATTGCATGGACCACGGCGAGCGGCCGTTCGCCGGTCGGGTCGAGCGCGCGGCCGACCTCCGCGGCGAGCGCCGCGGTGTGGACGAGCAGCGGTGAGCCGGCCTCGGTCCAGACCTCGTGGTACGCGCGGGCCGAGCGCCGCGGCCGGATGCGCAGGATCACGCCGTGCAGCACCAGCCACCAGAGCACGCGCGGCAGCTCGATCACCCGGGGATCGGACAGGAACTCCGCCAGGTAGTGGCGCACCGGACCGGGCTCGGGTGCGTCGGGTGTCCCGAGGTTCACGAGCACGACCGCGTCGAGGTCGCGACTCCGGTGGTCGAAGGTAGTCTGGCCGCGATAGCGCATCGGGACGGGCCTGTGTGGACGATTGGCCATTATCTGCGGGGGACGCCGTCACGACGTGGAGGAGCGGGATGTCGCGCCGCAAGGATCCGGTCCCCGGGCCGGGCTCTGGCCGCGTCCGGCTTGGCTTCGCGCCCGCAGTCGGGCTATCCTCCAATGCCCGCGAAAGGGATGTCGCGGCGAAGTCCATGAAGAAGAGACGCCCTGCTCGTGACGATCCGCGCGCTAACGCGATGGACATTGGTTTCCTGCCTCCTGGCTCTGCCGGGACTGGCGGCTGCGCAGATCGTGGCCTATGGATCCGGCCTCCGAGACCTCTACCGGATCGACCTCGAGGCTGGCAGCGGCACGCGCGCTGGCGCGTATACGCAGGCGCCGGTCGTCCCGCCCGAGATCGTCGACATCGAGGGCCTCGCTTTCTCGCCGGACGGTCAGTTGTTCGGGGTGGCGGACGGGCTCAACGCCCTGTATCGCATCAACCCGACCAGCGGTCGCGCAACCCGCGTCGGGCCGCTCAGCGGTCTGCCCGCATCCCAGTCCGGCTTCGACTTCGGGCTCACTTTCACGGCCGACGGGCGTTTGTGGCTGTCTTCGGACACCACGAAGCAACTGTGGGAAGTCAATCCCGCGACGGGCGCGGTGCGTCTGGTCGGCAATCTCGGCGTGATGATCTCGGGGTTGGCGGCGCGGGGTAACGAAGTTTTCGGGATCGGCGTCACCGATACCGTGAGCGGTCCGCGCGACCAGGGCCTCTGGCGGATCGACGTCGAGACCGCGACGGCCACGCTCGTCGGGCGCTTCGACGATCCGTTCCCGGTCGTCGATGCGGGGCTCGACTTCGATGCCCAAGGTCGGTTGTGGGCGGTTCTCGACTTCAACCCGCGCCCGCCGGTGAAAAACTTTCGGACCAGCGAGCTGATCCGCCTCGATCCCGCGACCGGCGCGATCCTCGAGCGTCGCGTGCTCTCGGGACTTGGCGGCGACGACATCGAAGGTCTCGCGATCACGCCGCCGAACCTCGTACCGAGCGGTGGCCCGCCGAGAGCGCTTCCGGTGCCGACTCTCGGGTGGGGCGGGTTGCTGGTGCTCGGGCTGCTCGCGGGTGCCGCGGGTGGTTGGGCGGCCCGGCGTCTACCGCGCTGATTCGGGCTGCATCCGCGCGCCCCATCGACCCCGGCGCGCGCTTGCGGGGGAGCTGCCCATGCTCCCTGTCGAGAGAGGGACCGCCGGTTCGGCGCGGGTTCACCGGCCCCCGCGGAGACTCGAAGGGTCTCGCGCACGTCTGAACGCGACTCCCCCCATGACCCGCCGGCTCCTCTCCCCGCTCAGCCTCGTTGTCGTCCTGCTGATGCTGCCCGTCCCGTGCGGATGGGCGGCGTCCGAAGTCGAGCGCCGCGCCGATGAGGCGGTCCGGGTGCTGCGCGAGATCATGGAGAGCCCGGATCGGCGTGTGCCGCGTGACCTGCTGCGCGATGCCGAGGCCGTGGCGGTGATTCCCGACGTGGTCAAGGCCGGCTTCGTGATCGGCGGACGCCACGGGCGCGGTCTGATCGCGGTGCGAGGCGCCGACGGTGCCTTCAGCAACCCGAGCTTCATGTCCCTCACCGGTGGCAGCGTCGGCTTTCAGGCCGGTGTGCAGTCGACCGACGTGATCCTGGTCTTTCGCACTCGACGCGGGGTCGACGGTGTGGTCAATGGCAAGTTCACGCTCGGCGCCGACGCGGCCGTGGCGGCGGGTCCGGTTGGTCGCAATGCCGCGATGGCGACCGACGCCATGCTCAAGGCCGAGATCTACTCGTACTCACGGTCGCGCGGCCTGTTTGCCGGCGTCGCGCTCGATGGCGCCGTACTGGCGATCGACCACGAGGCGAACCGGAGGGCCTACGGCCGCGGTGTGACGCCGCGCCGGATCTTCGAGGGCGGTGCCACACCGATCTTCGATCGAATCGTCGACTTCCGCGACGCGCTCGAGGAATACAGCCAGTAATCAATCGCGCCTCGGCGGGTGGTGAACGCGAACCACGTCGCCCCGGCCCGTCACCATGCTGCGATACTCTTTCAAGCTCTTCCCGTCACGGAGTCGATCCTCATGGGCAGCTTCAGCATCTGGCACTGGGTGATCGTGCTGATCGTCGTGATCCTCGTGTTCGGCACCAAGAAACTGCCGAGCCTCGGTCAGGATCTCGGCAACGCGCTGCGCGGCTTCAAGAAGGCGATGAGCGACGAGGAACCTCAAAAGCTCTCGGCCGACCCCAAGCCCGAGGCGCAAACGAAGTCCGAGACCAAGGACCGGGTCCAATAAGCCCTTCGGGCGACGATCGTGTTCGACATCAGCTTCATCGAGCTGCTGACCGTCGGCGCGGTCGCGCTGGTCGTGCTCGGGCCTGAGCGCCTGCCGGCGGCAGCGCGTACCGTCGGCGGTCTGTTGCGCCGGGCGCGCGCAAGCTGGCAGTCGGTGCGTGACGAGTTCGAGCGTGAGCTCGCGGCGACCGGCGTGCAGCGGGATGTCGATGGCCTGCACAAGCACATGACCGGCCTCGCCGATCATCGTGAGTCGACGCCGATC
>CALDVP010000037.1 GCA_937924195.1 uncultured Lysobacterales bacterium | reverse complement strand
GCGGCAGGTCGAGCCGCACCAGGTCTTCGAGCTCGGATTCGAGGGCGTGCAGCGATCCCCGCGTCACAAGTCCGGGGTCGCGGTGCGCTTTCCGCGGATCCTGCGTTGGCGCGAGGACAAGCCGGCGGCCGAAGCCGATCGGCTCGAGACCCTGCGGGCGATGGCGACACATGGCTGAGACGGCCCGACGTGAACGCAGGCGGACCGCGAGACCCGGCGCGATCGGCGATGTCCGACTGCGGCCGCTGTTCGAAACCTTCCGCGCGCGTGGATTCGAGCCCTTCGACTGGCAGGTCGAGGCGTGGCGGCTCGCACTGGTCCGCGATTCGGGGTTGCTCCACGCGCCGACCGGCACCGGGAAGACCTGGGCGGCACTCGGCGGGACGCTGGCGCGCGCCATCGAGGAACGTGCGGCCGCGCACGCCGCACCCGTCGCGCGCCCGGGCCCGCGCCTACTCTGGGTCACGCCTCTGCGTGCACTGGCGAACGACACCTGCCGCGCGATCGTCGAAGCGGCGACGGCAGTCGGTCTCGACTGGCGCGTGCGAGTCCGCAACGGCGACACGACCGGCGCGGAGCGGGCCAGGATCCGCCGCGGCGAATACGATGCGCTGGTGACCACGCCGGAGTCGCTGGCCCTGATGCTGAGTCACCCCGACAGCCATGCGCACCTGGCCGCGGTCGAGACGGTCGTCATCGACGAGTGGCACGAGCTGGTCGGCGACAAGCGTGGTGTGCTGTTGGCGCTGAACCTCGAGCGACTGCGCCGCTTCTGCAGCGACGCTGCGCCCGGACGCGCGCCGTCGGTGTTGGGGCTCTCGGCGACCATCGGCAACCTCGCGACGGCACTGGCCGCACTGCTCGGTCCTGGACGACCCGGACGGGTCATCGCCGGTCGCACGCCGAAGACGGTCGCCATCGACAGCCTGCTGCCCGCGTCGGTGGCCCGCTTCCCGTGGTCCGGCCACCTCGGGCTCACGCAGTTGCCAGCGGTCGCATCGGCCGTCGGATCCGCCCGCTCCACCTTGGTCTTTACCAACACCCGGGCCCAGGCCGAACTCTGGCACGAGGCCCTGTCCTCGATCTGGACGGACGAACCGGACCGGCTCGCGCTCCACCACGGCTCGCTCGACCGCGCGGCGCGCGAGGCCGTCGAGATCGGGTTGCGCGCGGGACGGATCCGCTGCGTCGTCGCGACCTCGAGTCTCGATCTCGGCGTCGACTTCCCGTGCGTCGACCAGGTCATCCAGATCGGTAGCCCCAAGGGCATCGCCCGCCTACTGCAGCGCGCCGGCCGCAGCGGTCACCGCCCCGGCGAGACCAGCCGCGTGCTCTGCGTGCCGACCCATGCACTCGAGCTGCTGGACCTGGCCGCGGCCCGGCGCGCGCTCGCCGCCGGAATGGTCGAGCCGCGCGAGCCGCCGGTCGGTTGCCTCGACGTGCTAGCCCAGCACATCGCGACCAGCGCGTTGGCGCAGCCGGTGCGCGCAGACGATCTGCTCGCCGAGGCTCGCGCCACGCTCGCCTTCGCCGCGATCGCGGATCTCGACTGGAGCCGCGTGCTGTCGCTCGTGACCCGCGGTGGCGATGCGCTCGCGGCCTATCCCGATTTCCGACGCGTCGTCCAGCGGGATGGCTGGCTCACGGTCGAGTCGCCGCGGATCGCGCGGATGCAACGGCAGTCCATCGGCACGATCGTCGCCGACGGGCAGATCGCGGTGAAGTACCGTCGGGGCAACACGCTCGGGCACCTCGAAGAGGCCTTCCTGGCCCGGCTCGCGCCCGGTGATCGGTTTCTGTTCGCGGGCCGTTCGCTGGAACTCGTCCGCACCCGCGAACTCGTCGCCTACGTGCGCCCGGCGACCGCTCGGCACGCCGTCGTCCCGCGCTGGATGGGTGGCCGCATGCCCCTGTCATCGCAGCTCGCGGCAGCGGTGCAGGCGCTGCTCGCCGATCCTGCGACCGGCACCGAGCCCGAACTGGCGCTGGTCCGCCCGCTGCTCGAGCGGCAGCGACGTGATTCCTGTCTGCCGGGCCCTGGCGAACTGCTGGTGGAACGCATCCGCGCACGCGATGGCGAGCACCTCTTCGTTTACGCCGTCGCGGGTCGTCGCGCCCACGAGGGACTTGCCGCCCTGGTCGCCGCCCGACTCGTTAGGCGACGAACTGGCAGCTATGGCTGGGCGGCGACTGACTTCGGCTTCGTCGTCGGCGCGCGCGCGCTGCCGCCGCTCGACCCGGACGACGTGGCCGGGCTGCTCTCGGATCAGGACCTCGATCGCGACCTCGCCACGAGCGTGAACCTGGGAGAGCTGGCGCGCCGCCGCTTCCGCGAGGTGGCGAGGATCGCAGGCCTCGTCGCCCAGGGTCCGCCGGGAAAGAGCAAGTCGCTGCGCCAGCTCGCGGCCTCGGCCGGCCTGATCCACGACGTGCTGCGCCAGCACGAGCCCGGCCATGTGCTGCTGCAACAGGCGGAGCGCGAGGCGCTCGAGATCGACCTCGACCGAGGCCGGATCCGCGACACGCTCGCCTCGCTGCGCCAGCGCCGGCTGGTGCTTGCCAGACCGGCGCGGCTGACCCCCTTTTCCTTCCCGCTCTGGGCGGAGCGCATCCGCGGTCGGCTGTCGAACGAGGACTGGCTGGCGCGGGTCCGGCGGATGGCCGAGCAGCTCGAGGCTTCCGCGTGAGCGGCCAGATCCTCCCGTGGACGCTCGCCGGCGAGGCCGTGGTCATCGACG
>CALDVP010000036.1 GCA_937924195.1 uncultured Lysobacterales bacterium | reverse complement strand
CGCGGCGCCTGCGATCCGGTCACTGCGCTGGCCTGGAACGGCGCGCTCGGCAACATGCTCGAGATGGACGACGTCCACCGCGCTTCGATCCTGCACCCGGGGCCGATCGTGATTCCGGCCGCGCTCGCGGCCTGCGACGCGACCGGCGCCGACAGATGGCCCGCGAGCCGCTCGGCGAGGCTCGAACCCCGCTCCTCGCGCATGGGCACCATCACGCCGACCGTCATCGCAGCAACCCGCCCGCGGTCGGCGTGCGCTCCGGTTGCTCCGGACATTCGGTCCTCGAATGCATGCGCGCTGGGCATCCAACTTTGTCCGGACATATCGTAGGCTTGCGGCACCGTCCCGCGCAATCGACGCCATGCCCGAGCGGCTGACGCCCGAACGCTTCCGAGATCTCGTCCGCGCCAGCCGCGAGATCTACGCGCCCGGCTGTGCGGGTCATTCGCTGCTCTTCGAACGCTGGCTCGTGGCGTCTCCGGACGCCGCGGCCGACGTGACCTTCACCGGCGTCCACATCCCGACCGTCAACCGCTTCGACTTCGCGAGTCTGACCCCGCGCACGCAGTTCCGCGGCATCTTCCTATCGAGCGAGCGTCGCGCCGCCTTCACCGACGGTCGTCTGCTGCATCTGCCGCTCTCTTACCTCGACACCTGGCGCTGGCTCGAGCGCGAGGCCCGCTTCGACCTCGCGCTGGTCCAGGTCGCGCCGCCGGACGCCCATGGAGACTGCTCGCTCGGGATCGCGTGCGATTTCACGCCGGCTGCGTGGCCGCGGGCCCGGCAGGTCATCGCGCACGTCAATCCGGCGATGCCACGCACGCACGGGCCGTCGATCCCGTGGTCCGGGATCGACGCAGCAATCGACCACGAGACGCCGCTGCTCGAAGTCGCCGATGCCGGCGCGGATCCGGTTCTGGCTGCGGTCGCGATGCGCGTGGCGGCACTGGTCGAGGACGGTGACACGATTCAGCTCGGGCTCGGGCGCCTGCAAGCCGAGGTCCTGCGCGCGCTCGCCGAGCACCGCAACCTCCGCATCCACGGCGGCATGGTCTCCGATGGCGTGCTCGCGCTCGCGGATGCCGGCGCGCTGGCCGCATCGGAGCCGGTCACCTGCGGCGTCGCGCTGGGCACCGGCCTCCTCTACCGGCGCGTGCCCGAGCTGGCCCGCTTCGCCCCGGTCGGCGAGACCCACGACCTCGCGAACCTCGCCCGGATCCCGCGCTTCACCGCGATCAATGCTGCGCTCGAGGTCGATCTGTTCGGACAGGTCAATGGCGAGCTGGCCGGCGGCCGCCAGATCAGTGGCGTCGGCGGGCTGGCCGACTTCGCACGCGGCGCGCGGCTCGCCCCCGGTGGCCGCTCGATCATTGCGCTCCCGGCGTGCGACGGCGACGGCAGGAGCCGGATCGTCCCGGGCCTCGCCGGTCCGGTGAGCCTGTCGCGGCTCGATGCCGACCTCGTCGTCACCGAGCACGGCGTCGCCGCGCTGCGCCATCTCGATATCGACGCCCGGGCCGCGGCGCTGATCGCGATCGCCGGCCCGGCGCATCGGGACTCGCTCGACCGGGCCTGGCGCGAATGGCGCGCCCGTGCGTGACAACCGCCGCACCGCACGTAGCCCGTATAGAGGTCTGTGCCAGACTTCGCCGATGAAAAACCGACGCAAGCCCCGATACCTGGAACTGGCCGAGGAGATCATCGACGGCATCGGCCGCGGCGATTTCCCGATCGGTTCGCTGTTGCCGACCGAGCGCGAACTCTGCGTCAGCCACGACGTCAGCCGCCACACCGCCCGCGCGGCGCTGGCCCGCGTCGCAGCGCTCGGCCTCGTCGCGCGGCGACCCGGTGCCGGTACGCGGGTCATCGCCTCCGGCGAACCGATGCGCTACCAGCACGAAGTCGACTCGATCGAGACCCTGCTCCAGTATGGCCGCGTCACCCGGCTCGAGATCACCGAGACCAGCCGCATCCGCGCCCGGGCGGACGTCGCCACGATGCTCAACGTGCCGGTCGGCGCCGAGGTGATCCGGCTCTTTGGGCTGCGCTATGGCGAGCCGCGTCACGATCCGATCTGCACCACCGAGATCTTCGTGGCGCCGCGGCCGCGGATGCCGACGCGCCAGTTGCTGGACCTGCGCACGGCCAGCCGCGCGGTCTTCGACGTCGTCGACCTGCGCCGGATCGACCATGTCGAGCAGGTCTTCGACGCGACGCTGCTGGCCGCTTCCGAGGCCCGGCTGCTCGGCACCAAATCGGGCACGCCGGCGCTGCGCGTCTACCGCCGCTACGATGACCAGAAGGCAAAGCCGCTCGCGGTCGCGATCAGCCTGCACCCGGCCGGACGCTTCAGCTACCGGATGGAGCTGAGTCGCCGACGGCACGCGACGGCCTGATCGCGGGATCGCCGTCGGCGCCCGTGCAAAGCGGGCGCTCAGGCGCCGAGCGATTCGTTGTCGTCTGCCTCGAGGTGGCGGGCGCGTTCGACCATGCCGCGGTCTAGGCTCTTGCTGGTCTTCGCGCCGAGATCGCGCAGCATCTCGACCTGCCGCACCACGCTACCGCGTCCTTCCGAAAGCTTGCCGAAGGCGTCGTCGTAGGCCTTGCGTGCGCTGTCGAGCTGTACGCCGACCCGGCGCAGGTCCTCGACGAAGCCGACGAACTTGTCGTAGAGCTTCCCCGCACGCTCGGCGATCTCGTCGGCGTTGCGGTTGCGGCGTTCGAGGCGCCAGAGGCTGGCGACGGTCTGCAGCGTCGCGAGCAGCGTCGAGGCGCTGACGATCACGACCCGCTTTTCCATCGCGTCGGCGTGCAGGCGTTCATCGCCGCGCAGGGCCTCGACGAAGGCCGCCTCGATCGGCACGAACATCAGCACGAAGTCCGGGCTGTTGATCCCGGGCAGCGCGGTGTAGCGGCGCTCGGCGAGCCCGGCGACGTGCTGGCGCATCGACTGGCGCAGCGCGCGCAGCTGGCGCTCGCGCTCCTCGTCGTCCTCCGCCGCCACGCAGCGCTCCCAGGCGACCAGCGAGACCTTCGCGTCGATCACGAGGTCGCGGCCCTCGGGCAGCCTCACCACGACGTCGGGCTGCTGGCGGCCGCCGTCGTCGGCGCGCGCGGAGACCTGCACCTCGTACTCGCGGCCCTTGCTCAGACCCGCAGCCTCCAGCAGTCGCTCGAGCAGCAGTTCGCCCCAGGCGCCCTGGGTCTTGACCTCGCCCTTGAGCGCGCGCGCCAGCTGGCTGGCCTCGTCGCCGAGCCGGCGGTTCAGGTCGCGCAGGTTCTGGAGCTCCTGCATCAGCCCGCCGCGCTCGCGCAGGTCCTGCTCACGGCGCTCGTCGAGGGTGCGGCGGAAGCGCTCCAGCTCGGCCTTGAGCGGCGTGAGCTGCGCGTCGAGCTGGGTCTTCTGCGCCTCGCCGAAGCTGCGGCCCTTCTCGTCGAGGATCGCCTGCGCGTGGTTCTGGAACTCGACGCGCATGCGCTCGCCGGCCTCGGCCAGCAGCCGGCCGCGCTCTTCCGCCTCGCGCTGCACCGCCGCGAGCTTGGCGAGGAGCCCCTCGCGCTCGCCCGCGGCGCGCGCGAGCGCGTCGCGCAGCCGATCCCGCTCGGTGAGGATCTCCCGCACCTCAGCCAGTCGCGCCTCCGCAGCGGACTGAAGGGTCGCGAGGCGGGTGCCTTCGGCCTGCGCGATCGACAGGGCCTCCTGCAAGTCATCCAGCCGCTTCGTCAGTGCCGCATGGTTCGACTCGAGCGTCGCCAGTTGCCCGGCGGACCGCGCCGCCTGGCTGCGCGCTTCGGACACCTGCGCCTGCGCCGCGGCCTCGGCCTCGAGCCGCACGTTTTCGAGCCGGCGCCGCGACAGCAGCGTCGTCGCGGCCCAGCCGAGCGTCGCGATCAGCGCCCACGCGGCGATGGCCAGGATCAGCGGGCTTGCAGTCCATGCTTCGGTCATTCGATGGCAACTCCGGAGGCAACGGGACGCAGGCGCCATGCGGCGCGCTCGGGCAGTCTAAGGGTGGCCGCCACGCGCGACGAGATCGGTCGCTCTCGCCGAGCTGGGTTGCATCGTCCAGACCCCGCCGAGCCCGGTAGCGCCGAGCTTGCTCGG
>CALDVP010000035.1 GCA_937924195.1 uncultured Lysobacterales bacterium | reverse complement strand
ACTGGGGGAACGGGCAAAAAAAATCCCAACCGATGAGGGTTGGGATTTTGGGTATTGGTGGAGGCGGGGGGAATCGAACCCCCGTCCGAGAACGCTCGATCCCCGGCACTACATGCTTAGTCCATCGATCGATCTCACCGGCGGCAACTCAATGGACAAGGCGCACCGCGCGGCCAGCCTGCTTTGATCTCGCCCCGCGGCCACAGGCGTGCCGAGGGACCATCCCGTGATCATGACCCTACGTCCGCGAGCACGGGCACAAGCGGGTTCGGGGCTAGGCCTTAGGCGGCCAGAGCGTAGACGTCGTCGTTGGCGTCTATGGTTTCGCCACCGGATTAGCGAGGTGGGTGACGACCTCGGCATGCGCCAGGCAATGTCGCAGTCCCCGTCGAAGCCAGTCGCCCCCGTGGATCGCTGGTTGCCGTGCCCTCACAGTATGGGGCCCGGAACCAGCAAGGGCAACACCGAGACTCGCGGCGTTCAGCCGCGCGCGTTCTTCGCGCGCATCACGCGCTGCTTCTCGCGCTGCCAGTCGCGCTCCTTCTCGGCGTCGCGCTTGTCGTGCGACTGCTTGCCGCGGGCGAGGCCGAGTTCGACCTTGACCTTGTTCCGCTTCCAGTACATCGCGGTCGGGATCAGGGTGTAGCCCTTGCGCTCCACCGCACCGACCAGGCGCGCGATCTCGTCGCGATGCAGCAGTAGCTTCCGGGTACGACGCGCCTCGGGTACGACGTGGGTCGAGGCCGACAACAGCGGTTGGATCTGCGCACCGAAGAGGAAGATCTCCCCGTTCTTGACGATTGCATAGGCCTCGGTGATCTGGCCCTTGCCGGCGCGCAGGCTCTTGACCTCCCAGCCCTCGAGCGCAATGCCGGCCTCGAAGCGGTCGTCGATGTGGTATTCGTGTCGGGCGCGCTTGTTGAGTGCGATCGTGCCGCCGGGATCGGTGGGTTTGGCCTTGGTCATCGGGCGATGGTGGCGCATCGCTACAATGGGCTGCAATCCGCAGCGCCCGACGGGCGCGCCCGTCCGGAGCCCTTCGTTGTCCCGCATTTACCGCAGCGCGCTGGTGCCGCGACCGGCCGAGCAGCTGTTCGACCTCGTCAACGACGTCGACGCCTATCCGTCGCGCTTCGAGTGGTGCATCGGTGCGCGCGCGGAGCCGATCGGCGAGGACCTGGTGCTCGCCCGGCTCGAGGTCCGGATCGCGGGCGTCATCACGGCCTTCAGCACTCGCAACCGGCTCGTTCGACCGGAATCGATCGAGCTCGAACTCGCCGACGGGCCACTGGAGCGCCTGGCCGGGCGCTGGGCGTTCAAGCCGCTCGGCGATGCCGGTTGCAAGGTGACGCTGGACCTCGATCTTGCCGCGACCGGCTCATTCGCGAGCCGGCTCTTCGCGCGGGGATTCGGGCGGATCGCCGATCGGCTGGTCTCGGACTTCGTGCGCGCCGCGCTCGCGACCGCCTGAGCATGACCGGCTGGATCGACGTCGAGGTCGTCTACGCGGAGCGTGAACGCCAGTGGCGGGTGCCGCTCCGGGTCGCGGTCGGCACGACGGCGATCGCTGCGATCGAGGCATCGGGCCTGCGGCTGCGCATCCCGTCGCTGCGCGTGGAGTCGAATGCGATTGGCGTGTTCGGCCGGACCGTCGCTCCCGATACCCCGCTCCGCGATGGCGATCGCGTCGAGATCTACCGGCCGCTGATCGCGGACCCAAAGGCCATGCGCCGCGCCCGCGCCGGCAAGACGAGACGCCGCTGATCCGGCGCCCGCAGCCGACGGCGCGGATCTCCGCTCAGTCGCCGCGATCGCGCTGCTCGCGGGCGCGGGCCGCGCGCTCCTCGAGCGGATCCTCGGGCGCGCCGCGGACGCGCTGGGCGTCCTCGAGCAGCTGTTCCTCCTGTCCAGCGAGGAAGTCGCCTTCGATGCTGGCGAGCCGATCGCCGTCAAAGGTCAGCGTGAGCGTGCGGATTTCCGGCGCGCGACCGCGCCGGCTGATGCTCGCGGTGTAGTCCCACCGGCTCTGGTGGAACGGACTCTGGATCGAAGGTGTTCCCATCAGCACCTGCACCTGGCGCTTGGTCATCCCGATCTCCAGTTGCTTGACGGTGCCTTCGTCGAGCAGGTTGCCCTGGTTGATGTCGACCTTGTAGATGACGCCGCAACCGGTCGTCACTGCGACCAGGGCGCCGAGCAGGGCAGGACGGAGGAGGCAATGCATCGAGCGCGCGTCCGGGAGCCGAAGACGGCGGATGATACACTCGACGATCCTCGCGGTTTTCGGAGCAGCGCGGATGGACTCGCAGGATTTACGCAAGGTTGGGCTCAAGGTGACCCACCCGCGCACGCGGATCCTGGAGATCCTGGAAAGCGCCGAGGGCCGGCACCTGACAGCCGAGGACATCTACCGCGAACTGCGCGCAGCAGACGACGACATCGGCCTTGCGACCGTCTACCGCGTGCTGACCCAGTTCGAGGCCGCCGGCCTCGTCATCAAGCATCACTTCGAGGGCGGCCAGGCCGTCTACGAACTCGACCGCGGCAGTCATCACGACCACATGGTGTGCATCGAGACCGGGAAGGTCATCGAGTTCTACGACGCGCGTATCGAGGCGATCCAGAACGAGATTGCCGCCCGGCATGGCTATGTGATCGAGGACCACGCGCTGGTCCTCTACGTGCGGCCGCGCAAGGCGCGCTGAACGCGCGACCGGCCGTCTGCGCGGTCAGCGCTCGAACAGCGCCACGAGTTCCTCGGGCGACAGCGCGCCGGTCGGCTCGTCGGCATTCTCGATGATCGACTCGGCGAGCGCGCGCTTGCGGGCCTTCAGTGCCTGCATCTTCTCCTCGACGGTCCCGCTCGCGATCAGTTCGTAGACGAAGACCGGCTTGTCCTGTCCGATCCGGTGTGCGCGGTCGATTGCCTGTGCCTCCGCGGCCGGGTTCCACCACGGGTCGTAGAGGATCACCGTGTCGGCCCGGGTCAGGTTCAGGCCCACGCCGCCAGCCTTGAGGCTCACCAGCATCAGCGGAACCTCGCTGGACTGGAAGCGTTGGACCGGCCGGGCGCGGTCGGCGGTGTTGCCGTCGAGCCGCGCGTAGGCGATACCGCGTTCGTCGAGATCGCGCTCGATCAGGTCGAGCATGCTCGTGAACTGCGAGAACAGCAGGACCGCGCGGCCTTCCTCGACCAGGGTCGGGAGGAACTCGAGCAGGGCCTCGCGCTTCGCGGATGCCCGCAGCGCGCCGGCTTCCTCGCCGAGCAGCGCCGGATCGCAGCAGACCTGACGCAGCTTCAGCAGTGCGTCGATCACCGCAAGGCCCGCGCCACCACCGGCGCCAGCGCCGACCAGCAGTTCGCGCACGCGGGACTCCATCTGCGCCCGGATGGATTCGTAAAGGTCACGCTGCGCCTCGCCGAGTTCGATCGGTCGCTCGATCGTGGTCCGTGGTGGCAGCTCGGAGGCGACCTCGGCCTTGGTCCGGCGCAGCAGGAAGGGCCGGATGCGACGGCGTAGCGAGTCGATCGCGCCCTCGTCCTGCTGGCGCTCGATGGGATGCCGGAAGCGCTCGGTGAACTCGCGGTCGGAACCGAGCAGGCCAGGCAGCGCAAGGTCGAACAGCGCCTTGAGCTCGCCAAGGTGGTTCTCGACCGGCGTGCCGGAGAGGGCAAGGCGCAGGTCGGCCTTGAGCTTGGCCGCGGCGCGGAAGCCCTGGCTGGCGCTGTTCTTGAGCCATTGGGCTTCGTCGAACACGACCACCGACCAATGCTGGCGGGCCAGTTCGTCGAGGTCGCGCAGCAGCAGCGCGTAGTTCGTGACCACGAGATCGCGCGCGCCGAGCGAGGCGAGGGCTTCGCTGCGGTCCCCACGGGCCAGCATGACCGTCGAGAGTCCCGGGGCGAAGCGGCCCGCCTCGGCGATCCAGTTCGGCGCGACCGAGGTCGGGCACACCACCAGCGCCGGCTGCCCGAGTCGGCCCTCGGCCTTCTCGCGGGCGAGGAAAGCGAGCAGTTGCACGGTCTTGCCGAGTCCCATGTCGTCCGCCAGCACCCCGCCAAAACGAAAACGCCGCAGGAAGTCGAGCCACGCGACGCCGGCAAACTGATAGGGGCGCAGCTCGGCGTGGAAGCCCGGCGGCGGCTCGATGTCGCGCAGGCCATCGAAGCGCTCGATCTCGCGCAGGAAGGCCTGCGCGACGGGGCCCGGCGTGAAGCGCCAGTCCGGCGGCGGCACGATCGCCGGCACCCGCTCACGGGCGACCCCGCGGGTGCCATCGCGCAGCTCGAGCTCGGCCAGCAGGCGGAGCACAGGCTCGAGGCGCTCGCGTGGGAACAGCGCGGTGCGACCGTCCGGGAGGGTCAGGATCAGACCGCGGCCGTCGGTGGCCCGGTGCTGGCGCAGCGCAGCCTCGAGGATCGGATAGAGGTCGACGCGCTGGCCGTCGACGATCACGCCGAGCCGCGCTTCGAACCAGTCCTTGCCGGCATGGACCAGCTCGAGTTCGGGCGCGTCGAGCGTTGGACCGACGAATAACGGAAAGCGTTCGGTGCTGTAGACGTCGATCCGCAGCGAGTCGGCCTGCGTGCGCAGGCCGTCGA
>CALDVP010000034.1 GCA_937924195.1 uncultured Lysobacterales bacterium | reverse complement strand
GGTCGGGTCCATGTCGGGGATTACGCTGGTCATGCCGAGCCCGGGGTCGAACAGCGCGAACGGCGGGAAGGTCGCGAGGTCAACCTCGCCGGAGCGGATGCCGAAGGCGCCCCGGATCAGCTCGACCTGGGCCAGGAACTCGGCGTGGCGGTAGCAGACGCCCTTCGGCACCCCGGTCGAGCCCGAGGTGAACAGGATCGCGGCGAGATCATCGGCATCGGTCTCGGGCAGCCGCGCGCCGCGATCGAGCGCCGCGCGACCGGCCGCGCGCACGTGCTCGAGCGTCGGACCCCCCCAGAACCAGCGCCGACCGATGGTGACGCGGAAGCGCGCGCCGGGGCACCAGCCGAGCACGGCGCGGGCGACGTGAGCGAGCGGGATGCCGATGAAGGCCGCGGGATCGGCCTCGCCGAGACATTCGCGCAGCGCCCGCCGGTCGATGCCGGGGTCGACCAGCACCGGCACGAAGCCGCCGCGGAACAGGCCGAACATCAGCGCGAAGAAGGCCGGGCCCGGGCGCACCATCAGCGCCGCGCGCGCGCCGCGCGATAGCCCCAGTGCGGCCAAGCCCGCGGCGATCTCGGCGCTGGCGCGCTCGAGCTCGCCGTAGGTCAGCGCCTCGAAGCGGCCACCGCCGCGCGCGACCTGCATCGCGACCGCGTCGGCTCGATTCCGCGCGTGTGCAATCAGCGCGTCTGCGACGTTGGCGCCGTCGCTCTCGGCGGCCGTCATCGCGTGCGCGGGGACCGGACGCGGCTCACGGATCGATCCGGGTGATCTTCGAGCCCTCGAAGGTCACGTTGTACATGAGCCCGGCCTCGCCGACGATGAAGCCGACGATCGGCTGATTGACCTGCAGCGTCGTGGCCTGGCCACTGGCGCCGAGATCGGCGACGACGATGCTGCCGTCGACCCCGGCCTGCCAGCCGGCACTGCGCTTGAGGCGTTCGAGCGCGCGCCGGTCCATGAACGCGATCACCTGGCCGTGCTTCTGGGCGCCGAGCTGGAAGCCGACCGAGCCCGAGACGATCCGGTAGTAGCCGGTCGTGCGCCCGCCTTCGCGAAGGACGCCGTCGCCAAACTCCCCGCCGATGCCGATGCCAGCCTTGTAGACGCGCGGGAACACCAGCACCCCGTGGGCGCGGCCGACGAGATCGCGCGCGCCCGGGTTGATGCGGCCGAGCTTGGCGAGCGTGCGATTGGCCTCCTCTTCGATGCTCGCAAGGCTCGTCATCGGCTTGGCCGCGCAGCCGGCGAGGAAGGCAATCGCCAGCGCAGCGACGAGGAGGGCGACGGTTCGGACGGGACGGGTCATGGAGGGCCTCCGGTTCCGATGCAGGCCCGAGTATGCCGCCTCGGCGTCGACGTCACTGCGACCAGGGTCCGGTCTGGTTCAGCTGCGGAAAGCGCCGATCGCGCCCGTGACTCTGTCGGGTGCGGCGAGCCATCCGTGGCTCGCCGCACCAAGTGTTCTCACAAGGCTAGAGTCGCAGCGGATCGGGTAGGCGCGGCCGGTGGCCTCGTTGCGAACGCCGAACAGCGTGTTGCCGGTGAAGTCGTCACCGGTCGAGAGAGAGCCACCGATCGCAGGCATGGCGCCACCCGCGATGTCGATGCCGATCGCGTTGCCGCTGAAAATGCTGCGGGTGATCGGGAAGCTGGTGACTGCGCCCTGGACCATTAGCCCGGCGTGACAGTTGTTGCGGACGATGTTGCGGGCGAAGGCGAGTGGTCCGGAGGCGTTGTCGACCTGGATGCCGTTTGCGGCGTTGAGTTCGACGGTGGTGTCCTCGATGGTCTGGAGGGTGGTGGTGTTGCCGATGTAGAGGCCGGTGCGGGAGCTGTGCGCGAGCAGGCCGTTGCGCAGGATGAGGCTGCCGTTGGGCCCGATCTTGCGGAGGTTGGGGTAGCCGAAGCGGCCGCCGTAGCGGATGCGGACGTGGTCGAGGGTGGCGGAGGCGCCGTTGTCGAGGTTGATGCCGGCCCAGGCATCGGGTGTGGGGCTGGTGGCGTTGCCGTCGCCGTTGGAGTCGCCGCCGACGGAGTCGTCGCGGACCTCGGTGAAGTGGACGGGATCGGCGGCGGTGCCGTTGACGAGCAGGGTGCCGCGGACGTCGAAGCGGGTGCCGATGACGGCCTTGACGATGGTGCCGGCGGGGATGGTGAGGGTGACGCCGGAGTCGACATCGACGGTGCCGGTGAGGTGATACACCTCACCTGCAACCAAGGTCGTGTCCGTGGTGATGGGTCCGGACAACGGCACGAATGCCATCGCCGCGCTCGAGCCCAGCGACGCGCAAAAACCCACAGCGCCGAGCCACCAACGATTCCGACGCGAGTGCCTGCTGCACGCCATGGGCGGACCTCCGCAGATTTCCTCTTGCCAACGAATACGCCCCTCGAGCCTGCTGCGTGTTGACCGCAGTCAACGTCAATGCCATTGGCGGCGGACTCCCATGCTCCACGACCGCGCGAACCGGACTCATTCATTGCTCGTGGCCCGCCGCGGAGCGCGCCGAGGGCCGCCCGCCTGCGTCGTCAGGTCGCGGCGGATCGCTGGATGATCAGAACCCGTAGCGCAGGAAGCCGCCGTCGACGGCGATGCACTCGCCGGTGACATAGCTCGCGGCCGGTAGGCACAGAAAGGCGATCGCCGAGGCGACTTCATGCGGCTCGCCGATACGACCGATCGGCGTGCGCGCCAGCACTTCGTCGAGGTAGTCCGGGTCGGCCAGCACCTCGGCCGAGCGGTCGGTGCGGATGTACCACGGCGCGACCGCGTTGACGCGGATGCCGTCGGCGGCCCATTCGCAGGCGAGATTTCGGGTGAGTTGAACCATCGCCGCCTTGGTCATGCCGTAGGGCGACCCGGTGCGCACGTGGATCAGGCCCGAGACCGAGGCGACGTTGACGATCGCCGAGGCCGCGTGCTGCGCGAGCCGCGGGTGTGCGAGCCGGCAGGTCTCGAAGCAGCTTGCGAGGTTGGTCTCGAGGAGGCCCCGCCACTCGGCCTCGGCGTAGTCGAGCGTCGGCTTGCGGAGGTTGGTGCCGACATTGTTGACGAGGCCATGGAGGCCGGTGCCGAGCCCATCGATCCAGTCGAACAGCGCGCGACGGTCGTCCGCCACCGCGCCGTCGGCGGCGAAGGCCAGCACGCGGCGCGCCGGGAAGTCCTCGGCGATCTCGCGCCGCGCGCGCTCGAGCACGGCTTCGTCGCGTGCGCTCATCAGCACGTCGGCGCCGAGCATCGCGAGTTCGCGCGCGGTGGCGAAGCCGATGCCGCGGCTCGCGCCGGTGACGAGGAAGGTCTGGCCGTCGAGGCGCCAGCGGGCGCAGGTCATGGGAGTCATCGGTCGTCTCGGTTGATTCCATTAGCGTCGTGGATGCGGCTTCCGGCGCCTTGGGCCTCGATCGCGCGGCTCGAATCGATGCCGATCAAACCGTCGGACGCCGTGTCGGTCGCAGCTCGGTCGCGAGATCGGCGTAGCCCAGCATCAGCGCGAGTTCGGCCGGCGTGCGATTGAGCCGGTCGCGCGCGTCGGTCGGCGCGCCGGCTCGCTTCATCGCGAGCGCTGCATCACCGAGGCCGTGGATCGCGCAGGCATGCAGCACACCGACGCCGCGACCATCCTGGCGGGCGACATCGGCGCCGATCGACACCAGCCACTCGGCGATCCGGTCGAGGCCCGATGCCGGCTGCGCGCTGGCCGGCTGCAAGTGCGCGCCGAGGACCAACATCAGCGGACTCTGCCCATCGCGATTGGCGGCATCGACTGGACAGCCGCTGTCGACCAGCCGCCGTAGCAGCGCGAGCGCCGCATCGCCGTCGGCGGCGGTGAAGGCGTACTGGGCGGCGGCGTGGAGCGCGGTGTTGCCGCGCGGGTCGGAGGCGTCGGCGCGCGCGCCGCGCTCGAGCAGCACGCCGACGCAGGAACCGGCGCCGACCGCGGAGGCGACCAGCAGCGGTGGCACGCCGTGCGCGACCGGCGCGTCCGCCGGCACGCCGTGATTCAGCAGGACGCGCACCACGTCGTCGCGCTGCGCGGCGATCGCCGCGGTCAGCGTGTCGACGCCGCTACCAGCGGCGAGCGCGGGGTCGGCACCGGCGTCGAGCAACCATGCCACCACGGCCACATGACCACGTCCGGCAGCGCGGATCAGCGCGGTGGCGCCCTTCGCATCGCGCGCGTCGAGCGGTAGGCCCAGCGCCACCAGTCGCTCCACCGCGCGCAGGTCGCCCAAGGCGGCCGCATCGACGAGGTCTGCCGGGATCGGCCGACGTGCCGGGAGCCGCCACGGGCCAGACCAGTCGAGCCAGCGCGCGAGCTCGGTCCGACCGTGCGCGAGCGCGAGGCCGAGCGGCGTGCGCCCGTCGCAGGCGGCGCGCTCCGGATGGGCGCCGGCGACGAGCAGGCGTCGGGCCATGGCCTCCGCAATCCCGGCCGGTAGGGCGACCGTCTCCGCGAGCGGGGTCGCGCCGTGGGCATCGGCGACATTCGGATCGACACCGCGCGCGAGCAGAACCTCGACCAGGCGCTCGAAGCCTCGACGCACGGCCAGGTGCAGTGGCGAGGCGCCGCCCAGACCCGCTCCAAACGCATCCGCGCCGCGCTCGATCCAGTCGATCGCGAGTGCCTCGACGTCGATCGGCGGTTCGGCCTCGGGGCCCGCATCGTGACGTTCGAGCAGGTGCGCTAGGCGCGATGATCCGGCCACGGAAACGCCGGCTCGCGAGAGCGCCTCGACCAGGGCCAGGGTCGGGGTCGCGGCGGCGAGTGCCTCGCCGAGGAGTCGGGCGCCGTGAGTGGCATTGAAGTCGGCGCCGGCCACGCGCGCGCACCACCAGTCGAGGGCCTGCGGCGGCGCGTCGCCAAGACGGGTGGTGATCGCGATGCGGTCGGCCTCGGGCAGCGGCGGCGGGAGCTGGAACAGGGTCGCGGCGACGTCGATGCGGCCGTGGCGCAGGGCCGTCGTCACGAGCGCGGCCCGGTCCTTGCCGTCGGCTTCGAGTTCGGGCAGCAGTTCAGCCTCGGCGATCGCCCTCGGCAGCGGATAGCCGGGATCGAGCCGGGCGACGACAGGCCAGCGCCCGGCGGCGACGGCGCGATCGACTGCGGTGCGGCCCGCCCGATCCCGGCGCGTGCGGTCGGCACCGAGCTTGAGCAGGGCCTCGATCGTCGCTTCGTCGGCCATGATCGATTCGGCCGCGGCCATCAGTGCGTCGGTACCGTCGTCCTCGGTCAGGTTTGGATCGGCCTTCGCGCGCGCGAGCACCGCGATCGCGCCGTTTGCGCCGGCGCGCGCGGCGGCCAGCAGTGGCGTGCTGCCGTCCGCGGCCCGCGCATCCGCTGCCGCGCCCGCCGCGAGCAGGACGTGGACGAGCCCGGCATGGTCGTTGGCGGCGGCGACGTGCAGCGCGGTGCTCCCGCCGGGATCGCGGGCCTCGACCGTGTATTTGGCGCGAATCAACTGCTTGCCGAGTTCGGGCAAGTCTTGGTTCGCCTCCGCCAACGCCACCAGCACCGGCACGGCGCCGGCCGGGTCGCCACCGCTGCCGCGCTCGAGCAGCAGCCGGACGACGGCCTCGTTGCCGGAACGGGCGGCGACGCCCAGCGGGGTCAGCCCTTCGGCATTCGCGCGCGTGAGATCGGCGCCGGCGTCGAGCAGCATCGCGGCGACGATCGGGTCGCGCGTGCGCGCGGCGTGGTGCAGCGGGGTATCGCCAGCTGCATCGGCGATGTCGACCCGCGCGCCGTTGGTCAGCAGCGTCTGCACCGACTCGATCCGTCCCGACCAGCTGTCCCGGGTGGCCGCGATCAACGGCGTTAGGCCGCCGATCGCAAGATTCAGGTCAGCGCCGCGCAGGATCAGCTCGCGCAGCAGCCGGAGGTCCGGTTCGGTCGCGGCGATGATCGCCGGCGTGCGCTGGTCGCGATCGAGCGGATCGGGCCGCGCGTTCGGGTCCGCGCCGTTGCGCAGCAGCACGAGCGCGAGGTCGATTTCATGCGCGGCGCAGCGCGCGATCAACGCGCGGTCGCGCTCGCGCGGGTCGACCGGGATCTCGACGACTGCGTCGTCGGCCAGCGCCAGGGGCTCGGCCGACGCCTCGCCCGGGTCGATGGCGGCCGAGAGCCGCAGCGTGCGCGCGATGACGACCCGGCTCGCGAGCGGCAACGCGACGAGTGCCCACGCCAAGCCCCCGGCGCGGCGCAGGTCTTCGTCGATCACACCGGTGAGCGCAGCAATCGCCAGCGCCCCGCCGACCAGCACGACCAGCGCCAGCGAGGCGCCGAGCCCCAGGCTGAAGTGCGGATCACCGCGGCGAGCCAGGTCGGCCGCGATTGCGGGCACCCGGGCGATCCGCGGCACGGCCATGGTCGCCGGGCCGCCGCGATGGCATTCGTCGACGCCGGCGACGAGGCCTACGACCGGCCACCAGCGCCACGGTAGCAGCACGATCGCGACGAAACCGGCCGAGAGCAGCATGGCCGCGAGCGGCGAACGATCCTTGAGCAGCATCGCCGCCGGCCACCCGAGCAACGCCGCGAACACCAGCGCGTGAACGAGGAGCAGTAGCAGCACGCCGGGACCGCGCACCGACACGTAGCGCGGCCACGAGGCGTCGGCCGCGAGGCCGAGCGCACGGGCCGCGGCGATCAAGGCGAGCGCCAGCGACAGCGCGAGCGCGACCAGCGCCGACGGGTGCGGGACCAGCACACCAGCCGCGGCAAGAGCGATCGCAGGGAGGAACTCGACGAGACGCGCCGGGCGGGCGCGGGGCGGAATGGCCATCTCGGCAGTATAGGTTTCCGGGGCCCTTCCCCGGCGGCGTTGCCCGATGCGGGCTTCAGCCTGTCCGGCTGGCTGCGAGGGCCTCGCTCGCGTCCAGCAACGCGCGCCGGTAGCGCGGCAGAAGGCGGCGCTTCAATGCCACGCGATCACGCACAGCGAAGGGCCCGGTCTCGTCGAGATTCGCCAGCAGCAGCGCGTAGTCCTGGGTCAGGCCCATCCCGTCGGCCAGCTCCGGCAGCCCCGGCGTCGGCGGAACTACGCCGGGGCAGCATTCGGCGAGCGCCGTCTCCTGCTGGCGCAGGCGGCGCAGGCGGCGACGGACCCGATGCCACGCTTCCGCGTCCGGCGCTGCGAGGGCGGCATCGAGCGCGGCATCGAGGTCGGCGAGGCTGGCGTCGTGGGCGCGCCGGAGATCGGTGGGTGACAGCTCACGCCAGTCGAGCCGAAGCGCGGTGGCACTGGCTTCGGCCAGCTTGGCGCGGCGTGCCGTCAGAGCCGGGTCGTCGGCCAGTGCCGCGGCGAGCGCGCGGCGCTTGCGCTCGCGGACCGGCACCAGCAGGCGTTCGACCTCGCTGGCCGGCAGCGCGCGCAGCTCGCCGAGATGCAGGAGCACTTCTTCGAGCGCCTGGGCGTCGCGCAGGTCCGACAAGGTCCGGGCGAGATCGCGAAGGCTGCGGTCGAGCCGCCGCCCCGGCTTGCCCAAGGTTGCTCCGGCGAGGGCCAGCACGGCCCGCGCCCGGCGAATCGACTTGCGCGCCTCGTGGACGCCCTCGTGGCGTTTTTCGCCCGGTCGTGCGAGCTGCCGCCCGGCGCGCGCGAGCTCCGACACTGCGTACTCGCGCAGCAGCGACGCCACGCTGCTCTCGGAGCGGTCGGCACGCGGCCGCGCTCGGCTGGCCGGACGAGTGCCCGCAGGGCGAACGGTCTTTGGCGGTCTGGTCGTGGTCATGGAACGTACCGGAACGCACCCTAGCAAGCGCATTGACCGACGTGCTAGCGCGAGCGGATGATGCACTCTCCGCGGTGTGCGGACCGATTCCGCGTCGTTACCAAATGCTGCCAGCGCGCCACCGTGCCGCCCCGGGTCGAGGGCTCGAACGTGCGCCGACCGGAATCACGCCGCCCCAATCTCCGTCAAGGGTGCATTCACTTCGCGTCGCCTAACATCCGCGGCGGCGTCCGCGTTTGCGTGGACCACCGCGATCGGGACGCCGGCTCGTAGCATCCGTGGACCGG
Source organism: uncultured Lysobacterales bacterium (assembly GCA_937924195.1). Classification (GTDB taxonomy): domain Bacteria; phylum Pseudomonadota; class Gammaproteobacteria; order Xanthomonadales; family Ahniellaceae; genus UDEA-SF1. Next base: position 2,775 of record CALDVP010000034.1, on the reverse strand, counting down.
ACCGCTCGGCAGACCCCAACGACCACGAGAGAGAGTCATGTTCAAGCATCCGATCCTCGCCATTGCCCTCGCCGCGACGCTGGCCATTCCGGCGGTCGCCTCCGCGCAGTCCGGCTTCTTCGTCGACGGTGGCGTCGGCCAGGTTCGCGTCGATGAGAGCGGCTTCAAGGACAAGGACACCCACTTCCGCCTCGGCGGCGGCTGGAACCTCAACCAGAACTTTGGCCTAGAAGGCGGCTGGACCGACTTCGGCAGCTTCAGCGAACAGGTCGCGATCGGCGCTGCCACCGGCGAGTTCGAGGCCGATGGCTGGTATGCCGGCGTCCATGCCAAGGTGCCCTTCTACGAAGGCGACAGCGGTTTCTATGCCCGCGGCCGTGCGGGGCTGCTGTTCTGGGACGCGAGCGGGCGCATTCGCGTGGGCACCATCACCGAACGCTTCAGCGACAGCGGCAACGATCCGTATTTCGGGATCGGTGCCGGCTATGACCTGTCGCGCAACTTCGGCGTGGGACTCGACTACGACCGCTACAAGATCGGCAAGGGCGGCGACGACTCCACGCTGAAGGTCTGGAACGTCAACGCCACGTACCGCTTCTAAACGCCAGCATCCCGACCCGGCGGCCGCGGCCGCCGGGTCGGGGTTCCGGCGACACGTCGACCCGGCCCCGGCCCCTCCGGGTATCCGGCGTTTATCGGCCGTTGCCGCCGGCGACCGCAGACTCTTGCAACGACTGCGGGCCCCTCTGGCCGTGCTCTCCGGGAATGCCAAAGCGGTTCCCGCGCACGGCGATGTCGGAGTCGAGACGACCCGACCGCCAGCCCCGCCATGCCGCCCGACCGGGCAGGTATCGCACGCGACGCGTGCCGGGTTCCCCGGGAACCCTTCGGACACCTGCGCATGGAATTCCTCACCGCCCTCTGGCTCGGCACGCCCGTCTGGGTGTGGCTGGGCTTCATCGTCGTCGTCCTGCTGATCCTCGCCTTCGATCTCGGCGTCCTGCACCGCGAGGCGCACGAGATCGACGTCCGGGAGAGCCTCGCGATGTCCGCGCTCTACATCGGCCTCGGCCTCGCGTGGGCCGTGGCGGTGTGGTGGATCTACTGGCAGTACGGCGGCGACCAGGCGATCGACCCGCAGATCGCGGGCCTGCCGACGCCCGAGGCCAAGGCCTGGGAGGCGGTCAAGCTGTACCTGACCGGCTACCTCGTCGAGAAGGCGCTGGCGATGGACAACGTCTTCGTCATCTCGATGATCTTCACCTACTTCGCCGTGCCGCGGATCTACCAGCACCGCGTGCTGTTCTGGGGCATCCTCGGCGTGATCGTGTTGCGCGCGATGATGATCGGCCTCGGCGCGGCGCTGGTCATGAATTTCGCGTGGATCCTGTACGTCTTCGCGGTGATCCTGATCGCGACCGGCGTCAAGATGCTCTACGCGATCGACAACCAGCCCGACATCGCCAACAACGTCGTGCTGAACTTCCTCAAGCGGCGCATGCGCCTGACGCAGGAGCTGCACGGCCAGAGGTTCTGGGTCAAGCTGCCCGACAGCACCAGCGGCAAGATGGTCTGGTTCGCCACCCCGCTGTTCCTGTGCCTCGTGCTGATCGAGGTCGCCGACGTCGTGTTCGCGATCGACTCGGTGCCGGCGATCTTCGCGATCACGCCGGACCCGTTCATCGTCTACACCTCGAACATCTTCGCGATCCTCGGGCTGCGTGCGCTGTACTTCGCGCTGGCGGCGATGGTCCACCGCTTCCACTACCTCAAGTACGCGCTGGCGATCGTGCTGATCTTCATCGGCAGCAAGATCTTCCTCGGCGACTGGCTGTTCGGCGGCAAGGTGCCGGCCGAGCTCAGCCTCGGCGTCACCTTCGGCCTGCTCGCCGGCGGTGTCGTCTACTCGCTGTGGAAGTCGCGCGGCGACGCGCGGGCCGCGGGATGATCCCCTTCCCCAAGACCGGTAAGGAGCACTCGACGATGCGGATCCTGGTGGCCATCGACGGCAGCCGCTACGGCGAAGCCGCGCTCGATCGCGCGCTCGACCTCTCGGCCCGGCTTGCCGAGCCGGCCGAGCTCGCGCTGATCCACGTCGCACTGCCGGCGCCGCCGCGCGCGGCCGGGGCGGTCGGCGCGGAGATCCTCGAGAGCTGGTACCGGCATGAGCACGACGGCGCGCTGGCCCACGCCCGCGAGCGCCTCGCGGCAGCGGGTCGTCGCGCGGTCGAGATCACCGCAGTCGGATCGCCGGGCCGGCTGATCGCCGAGCACGCGAGCGATGGCGGCTTCGACCTCGTCGTGATGGGCTCGCACGGGCAGGGCGCGCTCACCGGCCTGCTGCTCGGCAGTACGGTCAGCGCGGTGCTGTCGCTGTCGAAGGTGCCGCTGCTGGTGGTGCGCTGAGGCGCTTCGAAAGGTCCCGCGTTCCGCGCGGCGGACCCGGCGGGCGCACGGCCAGCCGCTGCGTCGGGCGACGGTTCGAGCGACCCGTGACGGCCGCCAGCCGCCCGGCCCACAATCCGGCATGGCCGAGACTCCGTCCGATCCAGCCCCGCGCGTCCCCGAGGCGCTTGCCGCCGCGCGCTGGTTCATCGCGCTGAAACCCCCTGCGGCGACGGCGGCGGAGCTGGCGGCCGCGCGCGACGCGCTGCGCGCCGCCGTGCGCGACGGCCGCCCGGTTGCGACCGGGCGACTGCACCTGACGCTGGCCTTCCTCGGCATCGGTTCGCGCAGTGCGGACCAGGTCGCCCGAGTGTTGGACGCGCTCGATGG
>CALDVP010000033.1 GCA_937924195.1 uncultured Lysobacterales bacterium | reverse complement strand
GTCGCGCGCCGACGGCAGCCGTCAGGCCACGCGGCTATCGCCGAGCGCTGTCGCGCCAGGCCCCACGGCGGGCGTCGGCGCACTGATCGGCCTGCTCGGCGTCGAGGTCGCCGCGAGTGGGCGCCTCGTCGCGATCGCGCATCGCTTCGCCGAGGATGCCGATGGCGGCTCGATGCCCGCGCGGCTGCTCGACGAAGGAACGTGGGCAGCGCTGAACGAGCGCGCCCGCCAGTCCCCATGGCAGCTGCCGTCCGCGCTCGCGCTGGCCAAGGCCGCCTCGCTGCGATGGCCCCGGCTGCCACACGTGGCCTGTTTCGACACCAGCGCCCACGTCGGCTGGAGCGAACATGCAACGCGCCTTTCGCTGCCGACCGAGTGGCACGAACGCGGACTGCGGCGCAGGGGCGGCCATGGCCTCTCGATCATGCACGTGGCCGGCGTCGTCGCCCACGAACTCCCGACCGCACGTCGGCTCGTGGTCGCGCACCTCGGCGCGACCGCGAGCGTGTCGGCCGTGCTCGACGGGCGCTCGGTCGATTCGACGCTCGGGTGCTCGGCGCTGGATGGACTGCCGATGCAGACCCGCGCGGGCGACCTCGAGCCTGGCGCCCTCCTCTACCTCGCGCGCGATGCCGGGCTGGACGGATCGCGGCTCGAAGAACTCATCGCCCGCCGGGGCGGGCTCGCCGCGCTTTCGGGTCTCTCGGGCGACTTCCGCGAACTGTTGGTCGCCAATACCGAGGAAGCGCGCTTCGCGATCGAGCACTATGCCCGGCGTATCGCCGAAGCCGTCGCGCGCATGGCCACGGGGCTCGGCGGCATCGACGTTCTCGCATTCACCGGCGGCATCGGCGCGGGTTCCGCGGAACTGCGGGCGGCCGTCGTCGCGCGCCTCGGATGGATCGGCGCCGAGCTCAATCCGGCCGCCAATGCTCGCGGGCTGCTGCGCGTCCACTCGGACGCGAGCCGTTTCGCGATCCTCGCGATCGCGACCGACGAAGAGCGCCAGATGGCAATCGAGGCCCTGCGGGCGATCGAGTTCGGCTGAGGGCGGCGCTCCGGTTCAAGCCTGCGCCGGGACGTCGACCGAAAAGCCCGGTCGGGCCAGCCCGACCTCCGCATCGAAGCGCCCGCGCAGCGCGTCGGCCAGCGCCAGGCGGGCACCGTCCTCGCCGTGCACCAGCCAGGTGGGCGGCATCCGCTTGAAGTGTCCGCACCAGTCCAGCAATCCGCCCTGGTCGGCATGGGCCGACAGCCCGCCGATGGTGTGGACGCGCGCGCGGACCACGATCGGCTCGCCGTGGATCCAGACCTTCGGCGCGCCCTCGACCAGCATCCGTCCGAGCGTGCCCTGGGCCTGGAAACCGGGGATCACGACATGGGTCGTACGGCGCCAGATGTGATGCCTCAGGTGGTGGATGATGCGTCCGCCGTTGCACATCCCCGAGCCGGCGATGATCACCGCGCCACCTTCGCGGTTGTTGAAGCGCATCGATTCGCGCTGCTCCTCGACCATGCGGAAGCCCGGCATCTCGAAGGGATTGCGGTGGCCGTTCCAGGCCTTGCGCCCCGCGGCATCGAACAGGCCGCGGTGCCGGCCGTAGATCTCGATGACCTTGGCCGCCATCGGACTGTCCAGCACGACCTGCCAGCGCGAGAGGCCCCACTCGTCGTAGTGCTCGGCCAGCCAATACAGGATCTCCTGGGTGCGCCCGACCGCGAAGGCCGGGATCAGGATCATCCCGCGCTCGCGCGAAGCCGCTTCGAAGATCTGGCCGAGCTCGGCGATCGTGCTCTCGCGGCTGCGGTGGGAGCGATCGCCGTAGGTGCTCTCGAGCAGCAGCAGGTCGGCGTCCTCGACCGGCGTCGGGTCGCGCATGATCGGCGCGCCGACCGGGCCGATGTCGCCGGAGAACACGAGCTTGCGCGGCGCGCCGTCGGCGCTGCTGGTCAGCTCGACGATGGCGGCCCCGAGGATGTGGCCGGCATCCGAGAACCGCACCTGCACGTCGGGCAGGATCTCGCGGGCGATGCCGTATTCGAGCGGCTTCAGCAGTCGCAGCACGCGCGCGACGTCGGCAGGCTCGTAGAGCGGCGCGAGTGGCGCCAGACCCTGGCGGGCGCGCCGGCGATTGCGCCGCTCGGTGTCGGCGAGGCCCAGCCGCGCTGCGTCCTCGAGCATCACGGCGAGCAGCTCGCAGGTCGCCGGATGCGCGTGGATCGGCCCTTCGAAGCCCTGCCGCACCAGCAGCGGCAGCCGGCCACAGTGGTCGATGTGCGCATGTGACAAGACCACCGCGTCGATTCGATGCGGCGTAAAGCCGAAAGCCGCGGCGTTGCGCCGGGTCTCCTCGCGGCCGCCCTGGTACATCCCGCAATCGAGCAGGAGCCGGTGGCCCCCGGTCTCGACCAGATGGCATGAGCCGGTCACTTCGCCGGCCGCGCCGAAGAAAGTCACCCGCATCGCCGCACAGCTCCATCTCCCCTGCGTCGACCAGCATAAACGGGTTCGGGCTCGCGGCTTCATCGTCGTGTCACCTCGTTGCGACGTGCCATCGACGAATGTCCACTCGCGTTTCATCGATCCTGCACCGCCGCGCGACGCGAGGAACGCCAACATGTGATCGCGCGGTGACCCTGCGCGTCCCCCTACATCGGAGCCCACCATGATCAAACGCCTCTGCTCTGCCGGCGCCCTCGCCACCGCACTCGTCCTCGCAGCGCCCAGTCCGTCGTTCGCCCACAACCACGGCGCGGCCGAAGCGTCTTCTGTGGAAGCCAGCATGCAGTCGATCGCGGACATTGCCGCCGGCAACCCCGACTTCTCGACCCTGGTCGCAGCGCTGAAGGCGGCCGATCTCGTCGCGACGCTCGACGGCAAGGGTCCGTTCACCGTGTTCGCGCCGACCAACGATGCCTTTGCGAAGCTGCCGGCCGGTACCGTCGAGAATTTGCTGAAGCCTGAGAACAAGGCTGCGCTCACGGCAATCCTGACCTACCACGTGGTCCCCGGCAGCGTGACCGCAGCCGATGTCGTGAAGCTCGACTCGGCCAAGACCGTGGAGGGCTCCGCGATCGCCATCGCAGTAGACGGCGGCACGGTCCGCCTCAATGACGCCGCTACCGTTACGGCGACCGACATCGAGGCGTCGAACGGCGTGATCCACGTCATCGACACGGTGATCCTGCCGCCGGCCAAGAAGTAAGACGCTTCCCGGGCCGCGTCCGAGCGGCGCGGCGCTCTGGCGGCGCGTCCGATGGGCGCGCCGCACCCATGTCGGCGCGACCGTGACTTCGCGATAATGCGCGATCATTCGTCGCGATCCGGTGCCGATGCCCCCGTTCATTCCCGGCCAACGCTGGCTTTCGACCACCGAGCCGGAACTCGGCCTTGGCACCATCCTCAAGAGCGAGGGACGCAACGTCCTGGTCCTGTTCGCGACCGCGGCGGTGACACGCCAGTACGCGGCCACGTCGGCGCCGCTGGTCCGCGCGGCTTTCAAGCCCGGCGATCGCATCAACGTCGACGGCGGCAGCCGCATCGTGACCGGTGTCGCCGAGTCGAACGGTCTGCTGCGCTATGCGACCGATGCCGGCGAAGTCGTCGAGGCACGCCTCGACGACGTGCAGCCCAGCGGATCGGCCAGCGACCGGCTCGTGGCCTGCCGGGTCGACCCGCCGTCGATCTTCGATCTCCGGCGCGAGGCGCTTGCGCAACGCGCGCGCAGCCGTGCCGGCGCTGCCTATGGCGTGCTCGGCGCCCGCATCGACCTGATCCCGCACCAGTTGCGGGTGGCGCAGCTGCTGGCCGAGCGCCGGCATCCACGCGCCTTGCTCGCCGACGAGGTCGGTCTTGGCAAGACCATCGAGGCCTGTCTTGCGATCGCGCGTCTGATCGCCAGCGGACGAGCCCGACGGGTGCTGGTGCTGGTGCCCGAGGCGCTGGTCCACCAGTGGTTCGTCGAGCTCAAGCGGCGCTTCAACCTCGACTTCGCGATCTTCGACGAGGAGCGAGTCGAGGCCATCGAGCTCGCTGCCGACGGACGCAACCCCTTCGAGGACGAGCAACTGGTCATCACCGACTGGACCTTCCTGGTTGGCGCGCCCGAGCGCGCGCGTGCAGCGCTCGAGGCCGGCTGGGATCTGCTCGTCGTCGACGAGGCACACCACCTCGCGTGGTCGCCCGAATCCGAAAGCCCCGAGTACGTGCTGGTCGAGGCGCTGGCCCGACGCACGCCGGGTGTGCTACTGCTGACTGCGACCCCCGAGCAACTGGGCCGCCGCGGGCACTTCGCCCGCCTGCGCCTCCTCGACCCCGACCGCTTCCACGACCTCGAGGCCTTCCAGCAGGAGGCCCGCGGCTTCGTCACGCTCTCCGCGGTGGTCGAGACCCTCGAAGCCGGCCAGCCGCTCGACCCGGCCCAAGCCGCGCAGCTGCGCGACGTGCTCGCCGATGATCCCGACGCCGCAGCCGGTATCGACGCGGCGGCCGCGGATCCCGAGTCACGCCAGCGGCTGCTCGTCGGCCTGGTCGATCGTCACGGCACCGGACGCGTCATGTTCCGTAACCGGCGCGCACTGGTCGGCGGCTTTCCGCGGCGCCTGCCGCACCTGACCGTGCTGCCCCCCGCCGAGGGCGAGCTGGCCACGGGCCTGCTCGAGGAGTTCCACGGCGACCTCGCCGAGCCGCCCACATTTCCACCGCTCGACTACGCGCGCGACCCCCGCATCAAATGGCTGATCGGGTTGCTCGAGGCCCATCCGCGCGAGAAGTTCCTCGTGATCTGCCGCAGCCAGGCCAAGCTGCATGCGCTCGATGAAGCGCTCACGCATCGTTCCGGCGTCGCGGTCGCGCGCTTTCATGAAGGCCTCGGCATCGTCCAGCGCGATCGGGCTGCGGCCCACTTCGCCGATCCGTCCGGCGCGCGGGTGCTGCTCGCGAGTGAGATCGGCTCCGAGGGACGCAACTTCCAGTTCGCCCAGAATCTCGTGCTGTGGGACCTGCCGCTAGACCCGGATCAAGTCGAGCAGCGCATCGGCCGCCTCGACCGCATCGGCCAGCGCGGCGACGTCCACATCCACGCCTGCGCGCTCGAGGGCAGCCCGCAGCATGCCGTGCTGCGCTGGTACGACGAGGGCCTCGACGCGTTCCGGGCGAGCCCCGAGGACGGGCGCGAGATCATGAAGCGGCATGGCGGGTCGCTGGTCGCGATCGCCGATGCGCTGGCGCGGGGCGAGGACGGCGCTGCCGAACGCCTCGATGCGCTGATCGCCGACACCCGCGCGGACCACGCTGCGCTGAGCGCCGAGATCGCCGCCGGCCGCGACCGCCTGCTCGAACTCGCGACCCGGCTCGCGCCGGATGCCGACGCGATGCTGGACGCGCTGGCAGAGGCCGATGCCGACCCGACGATCGAGCCCTTCATCGTGCGCCTGCTCGAGCACCACGGCGTCGAGGTCGAGGAACTCGACCCGGGACTGGTACTACTCGACCCCGAGATGGTCCGCGGCTCCCCCCTGCCCGGCCTCGACGAGCCGCGCCGCGCGACCTTCCGCCGGCCGCTGGCCCTGGCCCGCGAGGACGTGCTGTTCCTGAAGCCCGACCACCCGCTGGTCGAAGCTGCGCTCGACCAGCTGCTCGAGTCGGACACCGGGACCGCGGCCCTCGCGCTCGACGACACCCTTCCGCAGCGTACCGCGTTGCTCGAGGCGATCTACGTGCTCGAGTGCGTGGCACCGGCAGCGCTCGCGATCGACCGCTTCCTGCCGGCGACTCCGATCTCGGTCCGTGTCGACACCCGCCTCTCCTTGCGCGAAGACCTCGAGCCGGACACCGACGCGATCGTGCGCCTGGCCGAGCGCGGCCTCGATCCCACGCGCTTCCGTCGGATGCTGGCGCAGCTGGTGCCGCCGATGCTGGGCGCGGCCGAGGGCTTCGCGAACGAACGCGCCGGCGCGATCGTCGCGGCCGCCGCCGCGCAGGCCGATGCCCGCCTCGGCGCCGAGGTGGAACGCCTGGTCGCGCTGGCACGGGTCAATCCCAGCGTGCGCGCGAGCGAGATCGAGGCTGCACGCGCCGAGCGCGAGGCGATCGCGGCCGCGCTGCCGCAGGCCCGGCTGCGGCTCGATGCCGTGCGTTTCGTCGCCAGCGCCGATCTCGCCGGAATCCGTCTGTGACTCACGAGCAGAGCCGAAGGACGGCGGCCGGACGGCACGCCGGCACCTCCGGAGGAATCGTCTGGACTCGAAACAGCGCGGGTCTCGAGCGGCACATTCCCTTGACGCAGGCAGAGCCTCCGCGGACGTTGGCATAGACGGAACCGCACTCGGCTCGAGCTACGGGCGACGACACCGACACGGTTGCAAGGCCGCTCGACGCCTGGGCGCCCACCAGCCGCAGGTCGCCCGCGTGGCGCAGCTCTGCTCGCGAGGCTGGTGCCCCTTGCGTTCCGCGCGGAGCGTCGCGCCGACCGGAAATCGACCGGATCGCTCAGCGCAGCAGGAGACGCTTTGGCTTGATCGGCAGCTTGCCGCGCCAGTAGAGGATCATGAGGAACCCGGTCACCATGCCGCCAAGGTGCGCGAAGTGGGCGATGCCCGAGCGCGTCCCAGTGACGCCGAGATACAACTCCAGTGCGCCGTAGAGCGTCACGAACAGCCATGCCGGCATCGGGACCGGCGGGATCAGCAACAGGATTCGCTGGCGCGGATAGAACATCCCGAAGGCCAGCAGCAGACCGAACACGCCGCCCGAGGCGCCGACGGTCGGGTAAGCGGGACCGTCGCCAATCGACAAGCGCAGCGTCGCGAGTTGCGCGACTGCGGCGCCGATCACGCAGACCACGAAGTAACTGCCGAAGGCGCGGCTGCCGAGCAGCCGCTCGATCGGCGGCCCGAACATGTAGATCGCGAAGCCGTTGAGGAAAAGGTGCAGCAGACCGCCGTGCAGCAGCGCGTAGGTCAGCAGCTGCCACGGCAGGAAGCCGCCCGACTGCCCGACGTGGCTCGCGTCGATGGGCCACAGCGCGAACCAGACGACCACCGGGTCGCCGAACAGCAGCTGGGCGAAGTGCCCGGCGGCGACGGCAACGAGCAGCGCGAGCGTGACGGGGGGCAGTGGCATGGATGCGGAGAGTCGCGAAGTAGGCCTGAGACTCTATCAGCGCGTCCGCGGCGCGCCCGCGCCCGGACCCCACAACGCAGCGTCGAGCCCGCGGCCATCGTCGGTGACCATCTGGACGACGCGGCGGCCGCGAATCTCGAGGCCTTCCGCCGCGAGGCGCCGGCGCTGCAAGGCGCCGGCCGGCGCATCGGCAGACAGCGCGAGCCGACCACCGCTGCCGACCACTCGATGCCAGGGCAGGTCCGGGTCGGTCGTGGTCGCCAGCACCCGCGCGACGAGCCTTGCCCGACCCGGAAGTCCGGCGCGAGCGGCGACCTGGCCGTAGGCCAGTACCCGGCCATATGGGATCTCCCGAACGACCACGAGGATCCGTCGGGCCCGGGCATTCGCGTCATCAGGAGCTCGGCTCATCCGGGCTAGGATAGAAGGCCTCCGACAGCGGATCCGGCCGATGCAGAGTTTCGAGGACGTGCGCGCGCACCTCGCGGCGCGCTACGAGATCGATGACAACGAGCCCTGGCTGCTGAGCTGCGAGGTACTGCTCGCCGAGGGCCGGCGCCAGACGGTTTTCGTCGCCGAGCTCGAGACCGACGGCGGCGGCCGGGTGCTGCGGGTCGGCACGCCGATCGCGCCGCTCCGCGGCACCGACCCGGTACGCTGTCTGCGCTTCAACTGGGCGCAGCGCGTGGGCTTCCTCGCGGTCTCGGACCTCGAGGGCGTGCCCTTCCTCCAGCTCTGCGAGAACCGCCCCTACGGCGCGCTCGACGAGCCGGCCCTCGACCGCCTCTTGATCGAGGTCGCCAGCCAGGCCGACAGCCTCGAACGGCTGCTCGGCCAGGATCGCGACCTCGCTTGAACGAAGCACGCGGCAGTCGCCGCCCGGCGGCCCTTGACGACGCTTCCGATGCCAGCCGTAGTCCTCGCCGCCCTTGCGTTCATGCTGTGCCAGGCGCTCCTCGCGTCGGCCGCGACTGCGCTGCACCAGGCGCGGCGCGGCGCGCTGCGAGAGCTCGCCGCCGCGCACCGTGGCGCCCAAGTCGCACTCGAACTCATGGACTGCGCGGACCGCATCGAGACCGCGTCACGCGGCTTCGCGATCCTCGCTGCGGTCGTCGCGGCGCACGTCGGCGCATCGGCGCTGGCCGACCGAATCGCGGCCGTCTTGACCGGGGCAGGACTACCCGAGCGGTGGACGCCCGGACTGTCGTTCGGCGTCACGCTGGCCGCAGTTGCGGCCCTCGTGCTGATCGTCGGCGACTGGCTACCGCGCCGTCTCGCCGCGATGCGGCCGGAAGCGTGGGCCGCGCGCGTGGCGCTGCCCGTGCGCTGGTTGGCCGTCGTCGGCGCGTCACCCACTCGCCTGCTGGATGCCTTCATCGGCCGCCTGCTCGCGTCACGGCGCACCGATGTCGAGCCAGCGCACGACGTCAGCGAGGCCGAGATCCGCCACCTCGTCGCCGAGGGAGTCGAGGCCGGCGTCATCGACCGCCATGAGCGCGACATGGTCAACCGGGTCCTCGACCTCGACCAACGCAGCGTGGCAAGCCTCATGCATCCGCGCCACGAGATCGTATGGCTCGACGCAACGGCGCCATTCTCGGAGAACCTCGCCATCATGCGCGATGCGCCGTACTCCCGCTATCCGGTCAAGCGCGGCGGCGAGCATGAGGTCCTTGGCATCCTCCAGGTCAAGAGCCTCGTCGAAGCGCTCGCCAGCGGACGTCCAGCCGAACTTTTCGGTCACCTCGCGCCGGCGATCTTCGTTCCGGAGTCGGCCCCGGCGCTTTCGCTGCTGGAGCGATTTCGGGACGCCGCAGCCCCGCTGGCATTGGTCGTCGACGAGTTCGGTGACATCGTCGGTATGGTTACCCCGAACAACCTGCTCGCCGCAGTATTCGGGCGACTCGCGCATCCGGTCGATGCGCATCAGGCGCCGTTCGTGCAGCGCGCCGACGGCAGCTGGCTGGTCGATGGACGCGCACCGATCGAGGATCTGCGGGAGCTGCTGGGCCTCATGCACCTGGCGCGCGACGGCGAGGAGGATTACCACACCGTCGCAGGATTCGTGATCGCCCGCCTCGGACGCATTCCCAGCACCGGTGACCATGTGGTCTGGGCAGGCTGGCGCTTCGAAGTGGTCGATCTCGATGGCGCACGCGTCGACAAGATCCTGGTCGAGCGAGTCTCCGAACCGGTCGATCAGGCACGATGATCCATGGCTCAAACCATCCGCGCGATGGACGCCCACGCGCCTCGGTGTTGCTCGCATCGATCGCCGAGGCTCCCGCCGAACGCTTCGTGACGCTCGGCGAGATCGTCACCGCATTCGGCATCCGCGCCCATGGCGTCGTGCTGCTGCTTGCAGCGATGGTGGGATTCCTGCCCTCGCCGGTCGGCGCCGGCACCCTCTCGGGCGCCGTTGCGCTGGTCGCGGCGCTGCAGATGGTCGCCGGTCGTGAACGCCCCTGGCTGCCTCGCCGACTCCGCGATCTGACCCTCGAGCGCCGTGCCATCGCGGAGTTCCTCGAGCGTCGTGGTGGCTGGATCGCGCGTGTCGAACGGCTGGCCAGCCCCCGCTTCGTCGAGGTCTTCCGTCGCCCGTGGACCCGGATCGCCGGGCTCGTCATCTCGATCCACGCGGTGATCATCGCACTGCCGGTGCCGCTGACGAACTATCCCCTGTCGGCACTGCTGCTGCTCACGGCAATCGCCTTGATCGAGGACGATGGCCGGCTGCTGCTGATCGGGCTCATCGCGATGCTGATCGCCGCCTTCCTCATCGCAGGTATCGCCGGTGGCCTGTTCATGACGGCAATCGCAATGCTCGGGTTGGGCGCCGGGCCGGGCCACTAGTCGAGCGGCCCCTGACTCCGATCGGGCGTCGAGGTCGCGATGCCAGCCAGCCGGGCGGCTCGTTCGACGTCGGCGAGGATGCCTCGCAGGATCAGCACTTCGCGCGTCGAGAGTTGCGCGCGCAGGAAGATCCGCCGCAGGCGACGCATGATCGTGTAAGCGGGGCGTCCCTTGAAGAAGTCGACCGCCCCCAGCGTCCTCTCGAGATGACCGAAAAAAGCCTCCATGCGCGTCGCGTCGGCCGGCGGCTCATCATCGGTGAACTGCGGCGTCGGCAGCGCGGGGACTGGAACGCCGGCACCCTCGCCCGCGAGGGCGGCAAGCCTCAGCTCGTAGCAGAGCACCTGCACCGCCTGCGCGAGGTTCAGCGAGTTGTATGCGGCGTCCGTCGGGATGTTGACCGCGACATGGCAGCGCTCGATCTCTGCGTTGGTCAGGCCGATGCGTTCGGTACCGAAAACCACGGCGACCTCGTGCGTGCCCGCGGCAGCAAGCAAGGCCGGCGCCGCCTCGCGCGGCGACTGCTCCGGCATCGGCACGCGGCGGGGCTTCGGCGTCGCGCCGAACACCCGGACACAGCCAACCAGGGCCTCGTCCAGAGTCGCCACGACCCGGGCCGATTCCAGAATCGCATCGGCCCCGGAAGCCATCGCGGTGGCCTCCGGCGATGGAAACTGTCGTGGCGCGACCAGCCACAGCGACGACAGGCCCATCGTGCGCATCGCACGGGCCGCGCTGCCGATGTTGCCGGGGTGGCTGGTCGCCACCAGCACCACGCGGACACGCTGGAGGCGATCGAGCATCTCGCTGGCTCCGCTTGTCGAGGCGCCGATCGGGACGCCTCTGCTACCCTTTCGCCCGCGGGCCTGGTGCCCGCGTGCTCATTCCATCCAAACGATCTTGCGGAGTGCCACGCCGATGCGCAAGGCAGCGCTGACCATTGCGATCAAGGCCGCGCGCGCCGCCGGTGAGATCATCATCCGCGCGATCCCGCGCCTCGCCTCGATCAAACCGGAGGCGAAGGCCCAGTACGATTTCACCAGCGAGGTCGATCGGGCCGTTGAGACCGAGATCGTCCGCGAGCTCAAGCGCTCCTTCCCGGGCCACTCGATCCTCGCCGAAGAGAGCGGCGCCTGGGGCGACGCGCCGATCCGCTGGGTCATCGACCCGCTCGACGGCACCCACAACTTCCTGCGCGGCCTGCCGCACTTCTGCGTGTCGATTGCCCAGACCGAGCACGGCGAGCCCGTGGTCGGCGTGGTTTATGACCCGATCCGCGACGAGATCTTCGCCGCCTCGAAGGGCTCGGGCGCGACGCTGAACGACCGTCGGATCCGCGTCGCGCCGCGCGCCGGCCTCGACGGGGCGCTGCTCTGCACCGGCTTCCCGTTCCGCCAGCGCCACCACATCGACCAGCACCTGGCGCAGACCCGCGCGATGCTCTCCCGCGCCGAGGACATCCGTCGCACCGGTTCGGCCGCGCTCGACCTCGCGTGGGTGGCCTGCGGCCGCCTCGACGGCTACTGGGAGTCGGGCCTCAAGCCCTGGGACATGGCGGCCGGCGTGCTGCTGGTGCGCGAGGCCGGCGGCCGCTGCACCGACTTCGCCGGCGGCACCGGCTTCATGGAAAGCGGTCGCATCGTCGCCGCCAACATCAAGGTCGGCGACGACATGCTCGCGGCGATCCGTGCCGCGGCCCCCGTCGGTCAAGCTCCGGCCTGAAGGCGGCCGCCGCCTTCGATCGCAGCGCTTTCCACCGGGGCACGACGCGCCTTGCGATCCCCGACCTGCGGTAGATCCCGAACAACCCGTTCTTCCAGCCGAAGTGCCCGATCGCGACTCGCTGCGGTGATGCGCCTGCGCTCGGGCGCGGCACCCATTGCGACCTGCGCTCGTCCCTAGGGGCGGCGCGCCAGCTCGCTGTCGTCGCGCGCCTTCGGCATCAGATCCTGCTTGGTCACGCCCAGCCAGATCAGCAGCGGGCACGCGATCAGGATCGACGACGCCGTGCCGAAGATCAGCCCCACGATCTGCACCAGCGCGAAGCCCTCGAGCGAGCCGCCGCCGAACACGTAGAGCGCGACCGCCGACAGCAGGGTCACGACCGACGTGATCAGCGTGCGCGAGAGCGTCTGGTTGACCGAGCGATTGAGCACCTCGACCGGCTCGACGCGGTGCAACGATCGGAAGTTCTCGCGCACGCGGTCGAAGACGACGATGGTGTCGTTGATCGAGTAGCCCATGACCGCGAGCACGCCGGCCAGCACGACGAGGTCGAACTCGCGCTGGACCAGCGCCAGGAAACCGACCACGACGATGACGTCGTGGGCCGTGGTGATGATCGCCGCGAGCGCGAACTTCCACTCGAAGCGCGCCGCGATGTAGATCAGCAGTCCAATGCCGACGAAGACCAGCGCCAGCAGGCCGTTCTCGGCCAGCTCCTTGCCGACCTGTGGCCCGACGAAGTCGCTGCGCGTGACGCTGGCCGGATTCTCGGCGGTGCGCACGGCCTCGAGGATCGCATCGGCGGTGCGCGAGGCGTTGGTCTGGCCCGGCTCGCTCCGCAGGCGCACGACGATGTCGTTCTGGGTGCCGAAGGTCTGCACCACCGGGTTCTCGTAGCCCGCCGCCGCGAGCTTCTGGCGGACCTGCTCGACGTCGGCCGGCTGCTCGAATCTGAGCTCGACCAGCGTGCCGCCGGTGAAGTCGAGACCGAAGTTGAGGCCGCGAATCGCGAGCGCCGCGATCGCGATCAGGACGAAGAGACCAGCCGCGGCCAGCGTCACCCGCCGCCAGCCCATGAAGTCGATGCGCGTGTTGGAGGGAACGAGTTCGAAGAAGCGCACGGAGGGACTCCGGTCAGATGGCGATCGCCGCGAGCTTGCGGCGACGTCCGTAGATCAGATACGACAGGCCTCGCGCGACCGAGACCGCGGTGTACATCGAGGTCATGATGCCGAGACACAGCGTGACCGCGAAGCCCTTGACCGAGCCGGTGCCGAAGGCGAACAGCGCGATGCCGGCCAGCAGCGTGGTCACGTTGGCATCGACGATCGTCCCGGTCGCGCGGTCATAGCCGGCCTGGATCGCCGCCAGCGGCGAATTCCCGAGCCGGAGTTCCTCACGGATGCGCTCGTTGATCAGCACGTTCGCATCGACCGAGAGGCCAACGGTGAGGGCGAGTCCCGCGAGCCCCGGCAACGTCAGCGTCGCGCCGAGCAGCGACATGATCGCCACCACGAGCAGCAGGTTCAGCAGCAGCGCAAGGCAGGTGATGACGCCGAACATGCGGTAATAGACGAGGAAGAACACCATCGTCAGCACGAAGGCGCCCGATACGGCGAGCAAGCCTGCCCGGATATTGGCCGCACCGAGGCTCGGTCCGACGATGCGCTCCTCGACGATGTCCATGGGTGCGGCGAGTGCCCCCGAGCGCAGCAGCAATGCCAGTTCGGAGGCTTCCTGACTCGACGCGAGACCGGAGGTCTGGAAGCGCTTGCCGAAGGGCTCGCGCACGGTCGCGATGCTGATGACTTCCTCGCGCACGCGCGAGGTTCGAACGGTCTGCCCGTCGACGATCTGGACTTCCGGGATCCGCTCGATGAACACCACCGCCATGCCGCGGCCGACGTTCTCGTTGGTGAAGTCCTGCATGTGACGGGCGGCGACGTTGTTGAGCGTCACCGACACCATCGGGCTGCCATCGCGCTGATCGAACCCGGCGGCCGCATCGAGCAGCTGATCGCCGGTCGCGATCACGCGCTTCTTCAGCAGGACATCGCGCCCATCGCGGGTGCGGTACAGGCGCGACTCCGGCGGCACGCGGCCTGCGAGCGCGTCGGCCACGCTGTTCTCCTCGTCGACCGCTCGGTACTCGAGCGTGGCGGTCGCGCCGAGGATGCGCTTGGCTGCCGCGGTGTCCTGCACGCCCGGCAACTGGACGACGATGCGCGAGGCGCCCTGCTGCTGGATCAGCGGCTCGCCGACACCGATCGCGTTGACGCGGTTCGCCAGGGTTGCGACGTTCTGGCGCACCGCATCGCTCATCGCACGCGCGATCGCGTCCTCGCGAGCATTGGCGATGAGAACGGCGCCCTCTGCGGTGACTGGACCATCCTCGAGCGCGAGTTCGGCGAGATCGCGCGCCAGCAGGCTTGCGGCACGATCGCGCTCGGACTCGTTGCTGAGCGTGACGGTGAAGCCGGCTGGGGTGCGGGTCACCGAGCGGTAGTTGATCCCATTGTCGCGCAGCAGCGTGCGCGCATCGTCGACCAAACGCTCGAGCATCTTGTCCTTCGCCGCGCGCTGGTCCACCTCCATCAGGAAGTGCACGCCGCCCTGGAGGTCGAGTCCGAGGGTCATCGCCTTGGCGCCGATCGCGCTCAGCCAGCCTGGAACGGTCGAGGCCAAGTTCAGCGCGACGGTGTAGTTGTCGCCGAGGGCATCGCGCAGCTTCTGCTGCGCCGGGAGCTGCTCGTCCGCGGACATCAGGCGGGCCAGCAGGCGGTCGCCTGATTCGCTGAGCTCGATGGCCTTGAACGGCAGGCCGTTCTCCTCGAGGACGCCCTGCACCCGCTCCTTGAGCGCCGCGTCGACGACGGCACCGCGATTGGCGGAGATTTGAACCGCAGGGTCCTGCGGAAACAGGTTCGGAAACGAGTAGATCGCCGCGATGACGGTAACGAGCGCTGCGACGACGAGCTTCCAGCGTGGGTATTCGAGCATGTGGGAACCTGGGATGGCGACGCCCCGAGCGCCGGCCGGTCATGGCAGGCGGGGGCGCCGCCCGCGTGGTGGGATCAGGCGGACTTCAGCGTGCCCTTTGGCAGTACTGCGGTCACGGCCTGCTTCTGGACCTTGATCGCGACACCCGGAGCAAGCTCGATCGTGACGATCGACTCGCCGATGTCCTCGACGCGACCCAAGAGGCCGCCGGCCGCCATCACCTCGTCGCCCCTCGCGAGCGCGGCCAGCATCGCGCGGTGCTCTTTGGCCTTCTTCATCTGCGGGCGGATCGCGATCAGCCAGAAGACGACGAAGAACAGCACCATCATGATCAGCATTGGCATCATGCTGGGCTGCTGGCCCGGGGCGGCCTGCGCAAAGGCCGGAGAGATGAGGAAAGCCATCGACACACCTCGGAATCGTCGGGGAGGCAGCCAACCGGCCCCGGGGCGGCTGGCTGCCGCGCCTGGGCCACGGTTGACCCTGTAAAGCAGGGAAGTATGCCACGCGCACGGGTCGGGCCACCCCACGCCTGCACTCGCAACTGGACCCGGCCCGGACTGCGGGCGGCGTCGGGTTCAGTGCGGGGCGGATCCAAACACCGCGCAGAGCACGGCCGCGCCGAGCGCGATCGAGCCCAGCCCGAGGGCCGGCAACGCCGATAGGACCCGTGGGACGGTCTCCCGCGCGATCCGGCGATGCCAGCGCCACGGCAGCGCCAAAAGCGCGCTCGTCGTCGCCAGCAGCACCCAGCCCGCGATAGAGAGGACCGACGACGCGAGCAACCGCGGCGCGGCCAGCACCAAGGCGACGCCGACGACGAGGCGCACCGAGAGCTCGACGCAATGCCAGCGCGCGGAACTCGCGAAGGCCAGCAGAAAGCGGCCGGCCCTCGCCGGGGCCACGAGGCAGGCAAGCCCGAGGCCGACGAGGTAAGCGCCAGCGGCCGTGACGACCGCGAGGGCGACCGACTGGATCATCGCCTTGCTCCCACCCCGCCCTTCGCTGACCGGGACCGCCGTGCGCCGGCTAATCGACCACATAGAGGGCGTGACGCACCGCGCCGGCGCGGCCCTCGCGATGGACCCGCCAGGTCGCCGGCATGGCCGGCTCGCGATCCGCCGGCCACTCGACGTGGATCTGCACCGCTGGCGCGAGCCACCCGCGCTCGGTGAGCCGCGCCGCGACCTGGGGCCACAGATTGGCGTCGAAGGGTGGATCGATGAAGACGACGTCGAAGGCGCTCACCGGGCCGGCCAGGTACGACAGCGCATCGGCACACACGACCTCGGCGGCCAGCGCGCCGAGGCGCGCGACCGTCGCGCGCAACGATGCGGCGAGCGCCGGATCGCGCTCGACCAGGACCGCCTTGGCCGCGCCGCGCGAGACGGCCTCGAGCCCGAGAGCGCCGCTGCCGGCGAAGAGATCGAGGCAGCGCGAGCCTTCGATCCGCGGCGCGAGCCAGTTGAACAGCGTCTCGCGGACACGGTCGGGCGTGGGTCGCAGGCCGGGACGGTCGGCGACCTCGAGCTTCGAGCCACGGAATCGTCCTGAGATGATCCGGACCTTGCGCGGCGGTTGCGGCATCGCGAAGCACCCGGCTGATACGATCCCGCGATTCTGGGATTCAAGTCGCCCACCGGCAATGATCTGGTTCTGGAAGCGCAAGCCAGCCGCCACGGCCGAGCCGGCCGCAACGCCGACCCCGAGCGGCTCCGACGCATCCGTTCTGCCGGCAGTCGAGGCGCCGGTAGAAGCCGCGGTCGAGCCCGCGGCCGCACCCGTGGCGCCGTCGCCACCGGTCGGGGCACCCGCGCCGGGCGTGCCGACGCCGACCACGGAAACCCCGTCGATCGAGGATGCGGAGGCCCTGCCCCGCTGGCGTGAGCGCCTGCGCGGAAACGCACTCGGTCGCGGCCTCGCGGCGCTGTTCTCCGGCAACCCGAAGCTCGACGCGGCCCTGCTCGACGAACTCGAGACCGTGCTGCTGACGGCCGACGTCGGCGTTGCCGCGACCGACGCGCTGGTCGAAGACTTTCGCCGCCGCATCGCCGCGCGCGAATTCGCCGACGCCGCCGCGCTGACCCGCGCGCTGCGCCGCGAGATGGTCGAGATGCTGGCACCGCTGACAAAGCCCCTCGACTTCACCTCGCCCCACGGCGGTCCGTTCGTGCTGATGGTGGTCGGCGTCAATGGCGTCGGCAAGACGACCACGATCGGCAAGCTCGCGCAGCATCTGAAACGCGAAGGCGCGAAAGTGATGCTCGCGGCCGGCGATACCTTTCGCGCCGCCGCCGTCGAGCAGCTGCGCGTCTGGGGCGAGCGCAACGACGTGCCAGTGCTGGCCCAGACCGGTGGCGCTGATTCGGCGTCAGTGATCTTCGATGCGGTCAGCGCCGCCCGCGCGCGCGGCGTCGACGTGCTGATCGCCGACACCGCGGGTCGCCTGCACACGCAGGCGGGCCTGATGGACGAACTCGGCAAGATTCGCCGCGTCATCGCGAAGGTCGACCCGACCGCGCCGCACGAGGTGCTCCAGGTCATCGACGGCACCACCGGCCAAAACGCGATCAGCCAGGTGCGCCAGTTCCGCGAGGTCGCCGGCGTCACCGGCCTCGTCGTGACCAAACTCGACGGCAGCGCCAAGGGCGGCGTGCTGTTCGCGTTGGCGCGCGAGTTCGGCCTGCCGGTGCGCTTCGTCGGGATCGGAGAATCGCTCGAGGACCTCCGCCCCTTCGACCCCGTCGCCTTCGTCGAGGGCCTGCTGCCCGAACGTCTCGGCGCGTCCGGCGCATGAGCGAGCGTGAGCCGCGCGCCTTCGCCGCGCGGGTCCTCGGCTGGTTCGATCACCACGGCCGCCACGACCTGCCGTGGCAGCATCCGCGCACACCCTATCGCGTCTGGCTTGCCGAGGTGATGCTGCAGCAGACCCAGGTCGCGACGGTGATCCCCTACTTCGAGCGCTTCGTCGCGCACTTCCCCGACCTGCGTCGGCTTGCGGCCGCACCGCTCGACGACGTACTCGCGCTCTGGTCCGGACTTGGCTACTACGCGCGCGCCCGGAACCTGCACCGCGCCGCGCGGCTCTGCGTCGAACGACACGGCGGCGAACTACCAGACGACTTCGAATCGCTGCTGGCGCTGCCCGGCATCGGCCGTTCCACGGCCGGCGCGATCGCCGCCCAGGCCTTCGGGCAGCGATACGCGATCCTCGATGGCAACGTGAAGCGCGCGATCGCGCGCCATCGCGGCGTGATCGACGACCTGTCGCGCGCGCCGGTGATGGCCCGACTGTGGGCCATCACGGAGTCCCTGCTGCCGGAACAGCGGCTGGCGGATTACACGCAAGCCATGATGGATCTCGGCGCCACCGTGTGCCTGCCACGCGCGC
Organism: uncultured Lysobacterales bacterium; assembly: GCA_937924195.1. Classification (GTDB taxonomy): domain Bacteria; phylum Pseudomonadota; class Gammaproteobacteria; order Xanthomonadales; family Ahniellaceae; genus UDEA-SF1. The sequence goes on along the minus strand of CALDVP010000033.1, from coordinate 4,121 downwards.
CGCGCTGCACCGATTGCCCGATCGCGCACGACTGCATCGCGCGTCGCGACGATCTCGTCGACGCGATCCCGTCGAAACCTCGGCGATCCAGAGTTCCGACACGCACCGCCTTCTGGCTGCTGCTGCTGGATGAGGCCGGGCGCTTGCAACTCGAGCGCCTGCCGCCCTCCGGCATCTGGGGCGGGCTCTGGGCACCGCCGGCCTTCGACGACCGCGCCGTGCTGGAGGATGCAGCGAGCCGTGCCGGCGCGGTTGCGCTCCACGACCAGCCATCCTTCTCCCACCTGTTCACTCATTTCCGGCTCGATGTGCGGCCGGTCTGCGCATGGGTCGGTGGCGCAGGTTGCGCCACCGACGCGGAGACGCGCTGGTTCGCGATCGGCGAGGCGCTCGGCCTCGGCCTGCCGACGCCGGTACGTAAACTGCTGCAATCGCTGCCCGCGCGCACCGAACCCGAGGCGCGAGCGCGCCAACGACGGGGCCGCGCCCCGCGCACTTGAGCCACTGGAGATCCACGATGTCACGCACCGTCCACTGCCGCCGCCTGGGCCGCGAGGCCGAAGCGCTCGACCATGCGCCGTGGCCTGGACCGCTCGGCCAGCGCATCCTCGCCGAGATCAGCAAGCCGGCGTGGGCCGAGTGGCTCGCGCACCAGACCATACTGATCAACGAGCACCGGCTGTCGCCGATCGACCCGAAGGCACGTCAGTTCCTCACGGCCGAGATGGAGAAGTTCCTGTTCGGCGACGGCGGCGAGAAACCGGCCGGCTACGTCCCCCCGACCGAAGCCTGAGGCCTCGTCCCGCGCAGGTCAGGGCGATTCGCCCCACTCGCGATCCGCTCGGCGCTCCGCGCGAACGGCCGCGAAATCGACCGGACGGATCGTCGCGATCGGGCAGCGCTGGAACATGCGCGACGGCTGCTCGGTAAAGGTGATCGAATCGAACCCGGCCTGCACCCGGCCGTTCGACGAGGTGATGCCGATCACCTGACGCTGGTCCAGCCCCGCACACGGCCCGCGAACCGTGATCATGTAGACGCGTGACGGCGAGGCCCAGACCGCCAGGGCGTCGCCACCGAGCACCTCGAAACGGTCCATGTTGAACGAGCGGATCGAGTCGACCGATTGACCCGCATGACGCTCGAACAGCGCGCGTCGCTCGGCAAGCCGATCGGCAAGCGGCGTCGACGCACAAGCACCGAGCAAGAGCGCGGCGGCGGCGATCATCGACTTCGAGGCAAGGGACATCATGACCATCGTTCCTTGGAAGAGTGTCTTGCGGGCCCTGCGTCAGCGAGCACGCTGGTGAGGCTCGCATGTCCGCGGGCCACGCGACGTGAATCAGGTCAAGTCTCCTCGCTTGACGCTCGCCCGACGCGCTGGTCCAATAGGGGGATTGTATCGCGCGACCTCCCGCGGTCAGCCGCCGGAGTGACATCTCGGCCAGGTAGCTCAGTTGGTAGAGCAGGGGACTGAAAATCCCCGTGTCGGCGGTTCGATTCCGTCCCTGGCCACCAGTCAAATCAATGACTTGCGCGGTTCCTGCCAAGTTCGACCAGCCAGCGAAGGGCCTCGGGTCCCTACAGGGTCCCTACAGCGACAGGGTCGGCCCCAGAAACGACGAAGCCCAGCATTGGCCGGGCTCCCTCGCGCGTTGCAGTCCGATCGCGCCGTGCGCTCAGTTGTCGTCCTCATCGCGCACGATCCACGGCGCATCGCCACTCGCGCCGCGCTCGAGCGCACGCGATGCCGTGCTCGGCGACACCGACTGTTGCGTGAGCCGCATCGTGCGCGCCAGTTGCAGCGCGCGCCGCGACTCGCGGTCGCGGGCCTGTAGCAGCCCTTGCAAGTCGGCCGCAGGACATGCGCCCACGTCGAGCCCGTCGAGCGTCGCTTGCAGCCGCTCGGCCATGTCGAGCGCCCGCACGTACTCGCGCAACAACGGTTCGTTCGCACGGTTCCACCAGCCGGCCGGATGCGCCCCGACGATCTCGCGCAAGCGCGCCCGCAAGCGCTCCGGCCAGTCGGTCGGCGGCTCGGGCAGGTGGTCGCCCGTCAGGGCCTCGGCACCCGGGATGTAGCGGTTACTCGGCATCGGTAGGTCCTCGGGTTGGCCCGACGTTGGCGCACGAAAGGCGCGGGTCGGGGTAACCATCGAATCGCGATCTACTTTCGACCACCCCCTACCTCGTCGCCTGTGATTGCGGGCGATCCGGCGCAGCGATCGGCGCGGGGTCTATTCCAAGTCGCCAAGCGACCGCACCCAGCCACGGACGGGCCAAGGGTCGGCCACAGTCGGTATGCCAGTGCTGCGCCATCCACTCGACGTCTTCGTCGCGCACGCCATCGGGATGCGTTCGCAGCCGGTGCCAATCTAGACCGGCGGCTCGTGCCACCGTCGCCAGCTCGGCTTCGGCTTGTGCGGTCGGGATGCCGGACGGCTGCGAATCTTGCGAATCTTGCGAATCTCGACGCTTCAACGGCGCCCGATTCGCAGGATTCGCAAGATTCGCAGGGGGTCGCTGTTGCAGAACTGCGGCCATGAAGCCCATGTCAGCCCTCCGTGCGGGGATGAATGCACCACACATGCCGGCGGTGCGCACCGTCAACGACTGCGCCATCCTCGATCTTGTCTGCCCAGCCGTGCCGCTCCAGCACGCCCATGACGGTATGCAGGCGGTCCGCAGTTCGCACGCAAGGCGGACCCAACCGGACCAGTTGCGAGGAATGGACCCGCGTCAGCTCGCGCTCATGGCACCAGCCGAGTACCTGCTCGGCGTCTCGAATGTTTGTCGGCACATGCGAAGTCCCGACCAGCCGAACGGCCTCGCCTAGATGCCAGTCGACCAGGATGCCCGCTCGCTCGATCGTCGTTGCATCGATGTCACTGCGATTGTCCAGCACCGCGAGCACGCCCGCCACGCGCGCTATCTGTTCCGCCGCTTTGGATGCCCACGGCCGAACCTGCGCGTACTCGCCGCTTGGCGCCTGACGTCGCTCGATCTCGTTGTGAGCGGCGACCCATAGCTCCTTCGCATCCCGCGTCAGCAGCAGTACGCGCGGCTCCAGCTCATTGCGGGTTCCTTCCGCCAACGACATCGGGGCCTTCAGGATCTCACGGAGCCGAGCCCGATAGGCGATCATCGCTCGATCAGCGTCGAGACTCTCGGCGACGTATTGCCGACGCCCAGCGGTCGACTCTGGCCACGCGATCAGGCACCGCGCCAAGAATCCCTGCCCAATCAGGACGGGATCATTCAGCATGCGCTCAGCGACCACGGGTTGGAGCATGAGGTGCATCGCCAGCCGTTTGCCGTAGATCTTTGCGGCGCCATCACCGGCTCGCACGCGGTCGGCCTCGCCACGGTCCCACAAGCCAGACAATCCCGCCACAGTCTTCAGTTGGTGCTCCTTGCTCATCGCGTGCCCGCCGACGAAGGCGCCACCCTCGTCGGAGAAGAGCCCGAGCACACCGGTGCCACCGATCAAGAGCTTGTGCATACCTTCGACCGTCGGTTCTGCGGTAATCACGATCGGGTTCAGCGGCGGCTGCGGTTCGGCTTCGGCGGTGCCTTCAGCGCGCTGCACGCGCTGCCACTCGCGACACGCGGCCTTGTGCGCTTCAAGAGCACTGCCGTATGCCCGAATTTGCTCGCGCTCGTACGCGCGGATCTCAGCCAGTGCAGGCGTGTCGGAGCCCGTCTTTCGCTCGCCGGATGCTGCGATCGTCAGTGCCCACAAACTCAAAGGCATCCGTCGGCCGTCGATCTCGACGTCCGCGAGTCGTTGCGCACACAAGCTCGCAGCGGCGAGCACTGACTGACCGCATAGCGCAGCAGGACTCTGCACGACGCGCTGAATCGCACGCGCGGCCGGCGCGAGCACCGGGCCCAAAGCATCAATCGGATACGCGGCGGGCGGCGGTAGCGGGCGAGTCAACGGCTCTGGCGCGGCGCCCTTGGCAGGCTCGGCCAACTCCTTGCGTAAAAGTTCGGCTCGTCGCTCAAAGCGCGCGGCCAAGCGGTCAAAGCGCGCGTCGGCCTCGATGACGTAGCGGTTCACGGTCGCACCTCGCGGGCCAGCGCGGCGTAAACGCCTGCAATCCGTTTGTGCGCGCGCC
>CALDVP010000032.1 GCA_937924195.1 uncultured Lysobacterales bacterium | reverse complement strand
CGCAGCCGAAGCCGCGAACGCGCGACCGAAGCTGACCACGCTCGCGGAAGTCATGGCGCCGCTCGCGCCGTACACGCCCGACGCGGTGATGGCAGAGGCCAGGCGCGCGGCCGCACTCGAGGCGCGGATCGCGGCCTTCGGCGGCGAGGCGCAGCTGCCGGAGCGCCAGCCGCCGCGGCACCTCGCGATCCAGATCAACCAGGCGCTCCACGACCTGCTCGCGAAGTATCCCGAGGCACTGGTCTTCGGCGAGGACGTGGCCCAGAAAGGCGGCGTCTACACGGTGACCAAGGGCCTGCACAAGGCGTTCCGCGGCGCGCGCGTGTTCAACACGCTGCTCGACGAAACCACGATCCTCGGCCTCGCCCAGGGCTACGCGAACCTTGGGATGCTGCCGATCCCCGAGATCCAGTACCTCGCGTATTTCCACAACGCGTGCGATCAGATCCGCGGCGAGGCCTGCTCGCTGCAGTTCTTCTCGAACGACCAGTACCGCAACCCGATGGTCGTGCGCATCGCCGGTCTCGGTTACCAGAAGGGCTTCGGCGGGCATTTCCACAACGACAACTCGATCGCCGCGTTGCGCGACATCCCGGGGCTCGTCGTCGGCTGCCCGTCGCGCGGCGACGACGCGGCGATGATGCTGCGCACGCTCGCGGCGCTCGCGAAGGTCGATGGCCGCGTCAGCATCTTCCTCGAGCCGATTGCGCTCTACATGACCAAGGACCTGTACGCCGCCGGCGACGGTCTGTGGCTGACCGAGTACCCGGCGCCCGACCGCGCGCTCGTGCTCGGCGAGCCGCGGGTCTATGGCGCGGAGAACCGGGACCTCTTGATCGTCACCTACGGCAATGGCGTGCCGATGGCGCTGCGCGCGGCGAAGGCGATCGAGGACGACGGCGCGCGGCGGGTGCGCGTGCTGGACCTGCGCTGGCTGGTGCCACTGAACCATGACGCGATCGCCGCCCACGCTGCCGACTGCGCGCGGGTGCTGGTGGTCGACGAGGGCCGCAGCGCCGGGGTCGGCGAGGGCGTGATCACCGCGCTGGTCGAGGCGGGGCTCGGCGGCAAGCCGTTGCGCCGCGTGGTCGGCGCCGACACCTACACGCCGCTCGCGGGCGCCGCGGGCTTCGGCCTGCCGTCGGACCAGTCGGTGCTCGACGCGGCCAAGGAACTGCTCGCACGAACGTCCTGACGGCGGCCTCCGTCGCGGGCCAATGAGACCTGCGCCGGCCGAGGCCGGCGCTACAGGACACGTCCCCCCGTGGCTCGCCACTTGCCGCTCGCTGTGGCCATTCGCTGCCACCCCGTATCATCGGGGTTTTCGCTCGGGAGGCGGGATCGATGCGCGGGATGACGGGATGCTGGCTGGGCGTGGCGCTCGCGCTCGCCGGGGGTGCGGCGACGGCCGCGGACGGGTCCACCGAACGGATCGAGCGCGGCAGTCTGGTGCTCGAGAACGTCGTCGATGGCTCGCCGGCGATGCTCGCGCGGCTCGCGCCCTACTCGAACGTGCGCTCGGCCCAGTTCGCGGCGTGGCGTCCGGACGGCCGGGGCATGCTGGTGCTGACCCGCTTCGGCCAGAGCACACAGATCCACTCGGTCGCCTCGCCGGGTGCCGCGCGCTTCCAGCTGACCTTCTTCGACGAGCCGGTCGGCGCGACGATCGCCAGCCCGAATCCCGAGGTCGATGCGATCGTGTTCTCGCGCGACGTCGGCGGCAACGAGATGTTTCAGTTGCACTGGATGGACCTCGCTTCAGGCTCGCTGCGCCAGATCACGAAGGACGGCACCCGCAACATCCAGCCCGTGTTCCGCCATGATGGCGGCGCGCTGGCCTTCGGCTCGAACGAGCGCAATGGCGCCGACACCGACGTCTGGCTGTGGACGCCGGCGGAGGGCCGCCGGATCCTGACCTCGCGCGAGGGCGCGTGGTCGCCTTCCGACTTCTCGCCCGACGGCAAGCGCCTGATCGTCGCGCGCACGATCTCGATCAACGACGTGCGCCTGCACCTGCTCGACCTCGAGTCCGGAGAGCTTCGCGACCTCGCCGTGGCCGGTGGCATCAGCACCTACGGCGGTGGCTATCCGGCGGTGTTCGTCGACGGTGGCCGTGCGGTGCTGACCGCGAGCAGCGTCGGCGGCGAGTTCGCGACCCTGCGCCGGATCGATCTTGCCTCGGGGCGCGAGCGCGCCTTTGGCCCAAAGGTCGACTGGGACGTCTCGGAGTTCGCGCTGGCACCGGACGGCCGTCGCATCGCGGTGGCATGGAACGAGGACGGCTCGACCGTGATCCGCGTGCTCGACGCCGCGACCGGCGAGGTGCTGAACACGCTGGCGGACGGCATCGGCGTCGCCGGCAACCTCGCCTTCGCGGCCGACTCGCGCACGCTCGGGATGTTCCGGGGCGGGCCGCGGTTGCCCGGCGATGCCTTCACGTACGACGTCGCGACTGGCGTGCTGGCGCGCTGGACCACGAGCGAGGCCGGTGGCCTCGATCCCGAGGTCTTGCGCGGCGCCGAGCTGATCCGCTACCCGAGCTTCGATCGCGTGCGCGGGCGCCAGCGCGAGATCCCGGCGTGGCTGTACATGCCCGAAGGCGAGGGCCCGTTCCCGGTCGTCATCGACATCCACGGCGGCCCCGAGGCGCAGGCGCGCCCGGTGTTCAACGGTTGGACCCAATTCCTGGTCCGCGAGATGGGCGTCGCGGTGGTGGTGCCGAACGTGCGCGGCTCGAGCGGCTACGGGCGCACCTGGCTCGATGCCGACAACGGTCGCAAGCGAATGGATTCGGTGCGCGACATCGGCGCACTGCTCGACTGGGTCGGCCGCGATTCGCGCTTCGACGCCGGGCGTGTCGCCGTCTATGGCGGCTCCTACGGCGGTTTCATGGTGCTGGCCTCGATGGTCGAGTATTCCGACCGGCTCGCCGGCGGCGTCGCGATCGTCGCGATCAGCCACTTCCGGACTTTCCTGGAAAACACCAGCCGCTACCGCGTGGACCTGCGCCGCGTCGAGTACGGCGATGAACGCGAGCCCGAGATGCGCGCATTCATGGAGCGGATCGCGCCGCTCAACAACGCCGAGCGCATCGCCCGGCCGCTGTTCGTGATCCACGGTGCCAACGACCCGCGCGTCCCGGCCTCGGAGGCCGAGCAGATCCTGAAGGCGGTACGCGCAAATGGCACCGAGGCTTGGTACCTGCTCGCACTCGACGAGGGCCACGGTTTTCGCAAGCAGTCGAACCGCGAGGCGATGCAGCGCGCGGTAACCGGTTTCTTCGAACGCCATCTCGCGCCGAAGGCCGACTGAGGGTCGGACGTCTGCGGAGCGCCGAGTGACCGGGCTAGACTCGACGCCGCTGCAGGCGGGACGCGCGGCGAGATGGCGATCCCTGTCACGCGCGCGAGGCTTCCGGCCAGACCGACTCGGCGCGGCCGGTATCGACACCGGTCACTGACCGGAAGCGGGTCGTCGCGCGGGATGGCTGCAATCAGGGAGATCTCGAGGGGGGCTCATGATCCGGGTGTTGCTGGTCGACGACCACGAACTGGTGCGGACCGGGTTCCGCATGATCCTCGCCAGCGAGGCCGACATCGAGGTGGTTGGCGAGGCCGGTAGTGGCGAGGACGCCATCGACCTGGCGCGCCGCGTGAGGCCCGATGTCGTGTTGATGGACGTGAACCTTCCTGGCATCAGCGGCATCGAGGCCACCGAGCGGCTCTCGCGCGGCCGCGAACCGTCCCGCGTCATCGTGGTCACGATGCAGGACCAGCAGCCTTTCCCGAAGCGCCTGCTCGAGGTGGGTGCCCTGGGCTACGTGACCAAGGGCTGCCCTGCGAGCGAACTGGTGGCCGCGGTGCGGACGGTGGCCCGCGGCGACCGCTACATCAGTACCGCGATCGCGCGGCTGCTAGCACTGGAATCACTGAAGCCGGATCGCGATGCCTCGCCGTTCGAATCGCTGTCGCCGCGCGAGCTCGAGGTCGCGCTCGCGGTCGCGCAGGGCCAGCAGATGCCGGACATCGCGCGGCGCATGGCGCTGAGCGCGAAGACCGTCGCGACCTACAAGTATCGCGTCTATGAAAAGCTCGGCATCGACAATGAGGTCGCGCTCGCGAACCTCGCGATACGGTACGGCATCATCAAGGCCTGAGGCGCGCGGTCTAGGCGCATGGCGGGAACGATCTTCTCGGCACGGATGCGCCGGCCGAGGCCGGCGCTACCGACCCGCGAGACCCTGTCGCGCGCGGCTTGCCGCGTGCGGGGTCGCCGTGGTGCTCGTTCCTGACGCCGGTGTCGACGAATGACCGGAGACCGGCTTGCCGTGCGCGGGGTTGGGGCGCATGGCGGGAACGATCTTCTCGGCACGGATGCGCCGGCCGAGGCCGGCGCTACCGACCCGCGAGACCCTGTCGCGCGCGGCT
>CALDVP010000031.1 GCA_937924195.1 uncultured Lysobacterales bacterium | reverse complement strand
GCGATCGGATCCTCCGGCACCGGGTCGGCCGGCGGCGGGTCCGCGGCGCCGGCCATGGGCGTTGCGACGACGAGCGCCAAGGCGAGCGCGAGGCTCGCGGCAGGCCCGCCGACATCCCAGCCGCAGATCAGCCGGACGGCCACTCGATCAAGCTCTCCCCGGTCATCTCGACCGGCTTTGGCTGCCCGATCAGGGCGAGCACCGACGGCGCGAGGTCCTGAAGCGCCCCGCCCGACCGCAGTCGCGCCGGGCGCCCCACGTAGACCAGCGGCACCGGGCCCACCGTGTGCTGGGTGTGCGGCTCGCCGGTCTCGGGGTCGCGCATCAGCTCGAGGTTGCCGTGGTCGGCGGTGACCAGCATCTCGCCGCCGACCGCGCGCAGCGCCGCCGCGATGCGCCCGAGCGCGACGTCGACCGCCTCGACCGCCTTGACCGCGGCCTCGAACACGCCGGTATGGCCGACCATGTCGGGGTTCGCGACGTTGCAGACGATCACGTCGTAGCGCCCCGATCCGATCGCCTCGACCAGCCGGTCGGTGAGCTCGGGCAGGCTCATCTCAGGTTTGAGGTCGTAGGTGGCGACCTTCGGGCTCGGCACCAGGATGCGGTCCTCCCCGGCGAACGGCTGCTCGCGCCCGCCGTTGATGAAGAAGGTCACGTGTGCGTACTTCTCGGTCTCGGCGATCCGGAGCTGCTTGAGTCCGCGCGCGGCCAACGTCTCGCCGAGCGTGCCGACCATCGACTGCGGTGGGAACGCGACCGCGCTCGCCGGCAGGTCGGCGGCGTACTCGGCCAGCGTCACGAAGCCCGCGAGCGCGATTCGCCGCGGCCGGGCGAAACCGTCGAAGCCCTCGACGACGAAGGCCTGCGACAGCTCGCGCGCGCGGTCAGCGCGGAAGTTCATGAACGCGACTCCATCGCCGTCGGCGATCGGCCTGGCGCCCTCGATCACGGTCGGGCGCACGAACTCGTCGGTCTCGCCGCGCGCGTAGGCGGACGCGAGCGCAGCCGACGCGTCGCCGGCCCGGTACTCGGATTCGGCCTCGGCGATCGCGCGGTACGCGCGCTCGACCCGCTCCCACCGCCGGTCGCGGTCCATCGCGTAGTAGCGGCCGCTGATCGTCGCGAGCCGCGCGTCGACGCCGTATCCGTCGCGCACTTCGGCCAGCACCTGCTCGAGGCGTTCGAGGCTCGGGCCGGCGGACTTCGGCGGGGTGTCGCGGCCGTCGAGAAAAGCGTGCACACGGATCCGGCGAACGCCCGAGCGCGCGGCGAGCCGCACCAGCGCGAACACATGCGATTCGTGGCTGTGGACGCCGCCCTCGGAGACGAGGCCGAAAACGTGCAGCGTCGCGCCCGCGGCGGCGAGCCGCGCGAATAGATCGCCGAAGGCCGGATTGCGCTCGAAGCTGCCATCGGCCAGCGCCGCCTCGATCCGGGTCAGGTCCTGGTAGACGATGCGACCGGCACCGATATTCATATGACCGACCTCGGAGTTGCCCATCTGCCCGTCCGGCAGGCCGACGCGCATCCCGTGCGTGTCGACCAGCGTATGCGGGCAGGTCGCGAGCAGCCGTCGCCAGTTCGGCGCGTCGGCGTGGGCGATCGCATTCCAATCGGCCTCGTCGCGATGGCCGAAGCCATCGAGGATCAGCAGCAGAACGGGGCGCGGCGGCGCGCCGGCCGGGGTCGTGGGGGTCATGCCGCAAGTCTAGCGGGCCGACCCCAGGCAGCTCGCGGAGCCCCGTGAAACCGGGGCAAGCCACAGGTGCCGCGGATCGTGATCGGACCGAGCGCGACGGTCGCAGGTCCGCTGGCGTTCGAGCGCGAAGTCGAGCTCTACGTGCGAGAGGCTGCCACGGTCGGCGAGATCACCGGTGCGACCGCGCAGCGCTCTGCCGGCGACTCGCCGTCGGCGCCGACGGGCTGATCGGCGCCGCGTCAGTCGCGGCGGTCGCCCTCGGCGTCGTCTCCGGCACCCACGACCTCGACCGAGAGCGCCTGCGCCGGCGGCGGGACGGCACCCGCGCGATGGGCGCCGACGAAGGCCTCGAGCACGATCGCGGTCGCGGCCGGTCGCTCCATCATCGGCATGTGGCCGCAGCCGCGCAGGACCTCGAGTTCGGCGCGCGGCAGGCCGCGGACGAGCGTGTCGACCGCGGACACGTCGAGGATGCGGTCGCCATCGCACCAGACCACCAGCGTCGGCAGCGCGATGGCCGACAGCGTCTGTTCGAGCAGCAGCTGCTCGTCGCCGCGCAGGCGGTCCATCACGCGGCGGTGGAAGTCGTGGCTCTCGCGGTTGCGCGCGATCAGCACGTCGGCGAGGCGGGCCGGCAGGAAGGGCTTGACCACGAACAGGTCATCGAGGAGGCGCTGCCAGCCGGCGCGGTCCTCGACGTTGAACGGCAGCTCGCCCGCCAGGATCCGGCGCGCGAAGTCGTTGGCTTCGAAGCTGACGCCGGCGGTGTTCATCAGCGTCAGCGTCGCGAGTCGCTCCGGATGGCGCGCGGCCATCACGCCAGCGATCGCGCCGCCCATCGAGTGGCCGACGAGGTCCGCCTCGCGCAGATCGAGCCCAGCGAGGAAGGCGGCGAGCCGCTCGGCCTGCACGGCGACGCCATAGTCGACCTGCGCGAGTCGGGTGGACTCACCCCACCCCGGCAGGTCCGGGATGATTACGCGATGGCGGCGCGGCAGCTCTGCGACCATCGGCAGCCAGTTCTCCTTCGAGCCGGTGAAGCCGTGGACCAGCACCAGCGGCGGGCCGGAGCCACGCTCGAGGAAGACCCAGCGGTGGTCGCCGACCTCGATCTCGCGGCGTTCGACCCCGGCGACGAAGGCCTGGCGCGCGTACTCGGCGTGCAGCAGCACCTCCGGCGCGAAGCCGTAGAGGCCGACCAGCAGCGTGACCGCGACCATCAGCGCGCTGCCGATCCAGGGCCAGGCCTTATCCATGGCCGGGCTCCGCGTCCGCGGGTCGATCGCGGCGCCGCCGCTTGCGCCAGCGCAGCACCCCGAGCACCAGCGCGCCGATCGCGACACCGACGCCGGGCGAGGCCAGCCAGCGCGCCGGCTCGATTCCGCCCGAGCCGAACACGACGGCGACCATCAGCCACTTTACGGCGATGCCGCTGACGACCGCGATCAGCACGTCGCGGCCGAACTCAGCGTCGAGGTTCATCCCGCGTCCCCGCCGACGATCGCATCGACCGCAGCCTGCGTGACCGGGTGGTAGCGCGGCCGCGCCTCGGCGTAGACCCGCGTCGCGAAGTCGCGGCGCCCGGGCGCCGCCC
>CALDVP010000030.1 GCA_937924195.1 uncultured Lysobacterales bacterium | reverse complement strand
AAGCCACCGCGGCCGCGACCGTGTCCTCGAGATTGTTCCCATGAGAGAGGGTCTGCCAGCCGAGGAAGTCGGTGCCGTCGTATTCGATGCCGAGCGCGATGCGGGCCATGAACTATGGAGGGGCATTGGCCCCGCGCGAGGCCGTGGAAGATGCCGCCGCGAGGCGGGTCGCGGCCGAGATGCACCCGGCGGGTGCCTGTTTCGGCGGACCGAGCCTCGAGGACTCCTGTCCGGCGCGGCCGTACCAGCCGGCACGGCCGCCTGAACCCGCCTCAGCCGAGACTATCGAGCAGCCGACGGGCTTCCTGCTTCTGAACCTCGGCACCCTCGGCGATGACTTCCTGCAGCATCGCCCGCGCGCCCTCGAGATCGCCCATGTCGACATAGGCACGCGCGAGATCGAGCTTGGTTCCGACCGGATCCTCGGCGAATGGCGTGCCGCCAGGCTCGGCTTCGCCCGGGTGCGCCGGCTCGAGGTCGAAGTCGACGTCGAGCAGGACCTCGGGCGCCCTCGGCTGCTCGACCGGTTGCACGTCGGCCACTGGCACGTGCACCTCCTCGAGCCCCACCCATGGGCTCGAGCGCCGTGGCTCGAGCTCGAGGAATGGTTCCGGCGCGGCGACATCGGCCGCCGCCGTCGGCTCGCGGGCCCCGGCATCGTGCTCGGACTCCCAGGACGGCTCGACCGACTCGCCCAGTTCACCCCAATCCTCGGCGCGGTCACCCAGCTCGGTTTCCATCGGCGCGAGCGGACGCTCGAGAAATCCGGCCTCGGCAAAGAGCGGGTGATCGGGGAGCAGCCCCCGACCCATCGCGAGCGCCTCTTGCCACTGCGGAACCATCGGATCGTAGACCTGGGCATACATCGCGTTGGCCGCGGTCTCGAAGCGTTCGAGGTCACCCTGCGCGCGATACATCCGCAGCAGGTCGAGGTGGGCGTCGAGATCGTTCGGGGCCGTGGCGAGATACTCGAGCAGGCGCTGTTCGCTGCCGGCAGCGGCTCCCTCGTCACTCGCCCGATCGGAGAAGGCATCGGCAACCGACGAGCGTTCGGTCCCCGTCGCGACGGCGCCGGCGGCAGCCTTGCGCCGCCGCCCGAAGACCAGAGCGACGATCAGGAGCAACAACGCGGCACCGCCCGCGATCGCGAGCGTGATCGGCTGCTGCCACCACGGGGCCGCGACTGGCGCCGGTTCCGGCGCGGGCACCGCGATCGTCGGGGTGACCGGGGCTGGCTCGACCGCGGCGGACGCGGGCTCGGCCACGACCGGCTCGGCCTCGAACGAGGACCCGGCGGCCGCTTGCTCGGAGGGCTCTCCCACGGGGGCCTCTGGCACGCCCTCGCCGGGTCCCTCCACCGCGGCCGCAGGCGCACCTGCGGCAGGCTCCCCGTTGGCTGCGACCGGCAGCGTGGATGCGGCCGGAGCCGCCGGCGGCTCCTCGGCTGCCGCGACCGCGGCCGGCGCTGGATCGGCGGCGGCACCCGGTGCGGGCGCGGCTGCGGTGGCTGCCTTGGCCGCCTCGAGCTCCCGGACGCGGGCCGCGAGGCGCTCGAGTTCGGCGTTGCGCTGCTGCAATTGTTGGCGCAGCGCCGCGAGCTCCGAGTCCTTCAGCGCGACCAGACTCTGGCGGTCGCGATCGATCTTCTCGAGCTCGCCGACCCGCGAGCGCAATTCGCGCACCTCCAGATCGCGCGAGGCGACCTGCTCCTGCGCGCGCTTCAGGTCCGCGTCGAGTTGCGCGATGCGACGCGCGTCGGTGCCACCGGCGGTGCCAGTGCGCTCACCCGCGGCAGCCCGACCCTCGGCGCCGGCGCGCGGCGGCAGCACCTCGAGCCGCGAGTCCGTCTCGGGCTGGCGCGATGCGCCCGTGGTCGACGTCGCAGCTGCCGCTGGCGGAGTCCGGGCAACCTCGGGCGTCGCGGACACGGCCGCGATCTGGGCGCGAACCTCGTCTCGCGCAGCCACCGGCGAGATCGCATTGATCTTCGATTCGTCGGGGATCGCCAGCGTGGCGCCGCGGCGCATGCGGTTGATGTTGCCGCCGATGAACGCCTGCGGATTCTCGCGCTGGATCGCGATCATCATCTGGTCGACCGTGATGGTCGGCCGCGGGCGGTTGGCCTGCGCGATCTCCCACAGCGTGTCGCCGGACTGCACCGTCACGCGGTCGGACCGCGCGGGCGCGGTAGCCGGCGGCGGGGCGGGCGGCGCAGGACGCGAGGCCGCACTGGGCGCCGTGCGAGGCGCGGGCGCCGGCGGCGCACGGCCTGGCGCGGCCCCGGATGCCGGGGCAGGTGCCGGTACCGCCGCAACCGGCTGGGCCGGCGCCGGAGCTGGCTCGGGCGCGGCTGGCACCGTGGTCGCGGCCGGACGCGCGACCGGCGGCGTCGCGGTCGCCACGGCCGGCGCGACGCGCGGCGGGTCGAGCAGGATGTTGTACTCGCGCAGCAAGCGGCCGTTCGACCAGTTCACCTCGATCAGCACGCTGACCAGCGGCTCGCGGACCGGGTCGCGGCTGGTCACGGCGATCGCCGGACGTCCACTGGCGCCGCTCACGACCGCAAACTCGAGCGGCACCGGCACATTGCCCGCGGACAGCCCCACGCGTGCAAAGTCGGCCGCGGACGCGAGCCGGGTCTGGATGCCGGCCAGTTCCTCGGTACTCGCATCGAGGATCGGGATCTCGGCGCGCAGCGGCTCGTTGAGCCCCGAGCGCACGGTGATCTGGCCGAGGCCCAAGGCTTGCGCCATCGGCGCTGCAAGCGTGGCGCCGATGGCCACGGCCAACCGAACACGATGCATCTTCATGTCACCCCCTGGGGCGGTTTGTCCAAGCACGCCCGACTGTTACGGCGCAAACCTCGACGGGCTTATAACACAATTCGCTGCGAATTCAGCGTGCGCCCGCGCACGATCGAGCGCCAAAACCCGCTTCAGCCCTCGGCGGCGACCCGTTCGGCGATCTGCACCGCATTGAGCGCGGCCCCCTTGCGGATGTTGTCGGCGACGATCCACATCGACAAGCCGCGCGGGTGCGAGATGTCCTCGCGGATCCGGCTGACGTATACCGGATCCTTGCCGGCCGCGTGCGTGACCGGGGTCGCATACCCCCCCGCCCGACGCTCGTCGACGACTACGACGCCCGGCGCTTGGCCGAGCAGCGAGCGGACGGCCTCGGCGCTGATCTTCTCGCGCGTCTCGATATGGACGGCCTCGGAATGGCCGTAAAAGACCGGCACTCGGACCGCGGTCGGATTCACCGCGATCGACTCATCGCCGAGGATCTTGCGCGTCTCCCAGACCAGCTTCATCTCTTCCTTCGTGTAACCGTTGTCGAGGAAGTCATCGATGTGCGGGATCAGATTGAAGGCGATCTGGAGTGGGAACTTGTGCGGCTCCGCCGGCTGGAACGCGAGCAGCGCCGCGGTCTGGCGGCCGAGTTCCTCGAGGCCCGAGCGACCCGCACCGGAGACGCTTTGGTAGGTCGCGACGTTGATCCGCGCGATGCCGACCGCGCGGTGGATCGGCGCCAGCGCGACCAGCATCTGCATCGTCGAGCAGTTCGGGTTGGCGATGATGCCCCGCGGCCGGTTCGGGATCGCTTCGGGGTTCACCTCGGCGACCACCAGCGGCACGTCGGCTTCCCGGCGGAAGTGCGAGGTGTTGTCGATCACGACGCAGCCAGCGGCAGCCGCGCGCGGGGCATGTACGGCGGAGACGGCGGCGCCCGGCGAGAACAGCGCGATCCGCGTGCCGGCGAAGTCGTAGCCAGCGAGATCATGAACCGTCAGCATGCGGCGCCCGTAGGCGACCTGCGCGCCGGCCGAGCGCTCGCTCGCGAGCGCTACCACCTCGGTCGCCGGGAACTGGCGCTCGGCGAGGATCTCGAGCATGGCCTCGCCCACGGCGCCGGTGGCGCCCACCACTGCAATCTTCATTCGGGAGACTCCTTCACATGCTGCGCGTCTGCCGGCCAGCGGCATCCGATGGTGTTGCAACGCAACAGAGCGCGCAAGCGCAGGTTCGTCAGCCGGGGATTGCCGGGCCGACCGGGTCCACATCGCCGCATTGGGCGCGGTGGCGCAAGGCGTGGTCGATCAGCACTAGCGCGACCATCGCCTCGCAGATCGGCGTTGCGCGCAGGCCGACGCAGGGGTCGTGGCGGCCACGCGTGACGACCTCGACCGGCTGGCCATCGACATCTACGCTGCGCCCCGGCTGCGGCAGGCTCGAGGTCGGCTTGAAGGCGGCCGAGACCACGATCGGCTGGCCGGTCGCGATGCCGCCGAGGATCCCGCCGGCGTGATTCGAGAGGAAACCATCGGGCGTCATCTCGTCGCGATGCTCGGTGCCGCGCTGGGCGACGCAGGCGAAGCCGTCACCGACCTCGACCCCGCGCACTGCGTTGATCGACATCAGCGCCGCGGCGAGCTCCGCGTCGAGCTTGCCGTAGATCGGCTCCCCGAAACCGGCCGGGACGCCCTCGGCGACCACGTTGACGCGCGCCCCGATCGAGTCGCGCGACTTGCGAATCGCGTCGAGGTAATCCTCGAGCTCGGGCACCATGGCGGGATCGGGCCAGAAGAAGGGATTCTGCTCGACCGCGTCCCAGTCGAACGCGCGTGGCACCAGCGTGCCCATCTGCGCCATGTAGCCGCGGACGCGGATACCAAGGCTCGCGGCGAGCCATTTCTTCGCGACCACACCCGCGGCGACCCGCATCGCGGTCTCGCGCGCCGACGACCGCCCGCCACCGCGCGGATCGCGGATGCCGTACTTGCGCCAGTAGGTGTAGTCGGCGTGCCCGGGCCGGAAACTCCGCGCGATCTCGGCATAGTCGCGACTGCGCGGGTCGGTGTTGCGGATGAGCAGGGCAATCGGGGTGCCGGTGGTACGGCCCTCGAATACGCCGGACAAGATCTCGACCTGGTCGGCTTCATGGCGCTGCGAGGTGTGGCGCGAGCGGCCGGTCGCGCGCCGCGCCAGATCGACGTCGAAGTCGCCCGACTCGAGCGGCAGCCCGGGCGGGCAGCCGTCGATCACGCAGCCGATCGCCGGACCATGGCTCTCGCCGAAGGTCGTGACCGCGAACAGCCGTCCGAAGGTGTTGCTGCCCATATCGGTGCCATCAGAGCCCGCGCGCGACGCACAGCGCCGCCACCCGCTCGCGGGCGTCCCGCACGGGCCCGGCATCGAGCGCGAACACGCCCATCTGGCCGACCTTGAACTCGATCCAGTTGAACGGGACTTCGGGCAGCAGCTCGACCAGCGCGGCTTCGCTGTCGCCGACCTCGACCACCAGCAGACCGTCCTCGGTCAGGTGATCCGGAGCATCGCGCAGGATCCGGAGCGCGAGGTCCAGACCATCGCTGCCGGCGGCGAGACCAAGCGCCGGCTCGTGACCGTATTCCGGTGGCAAGGCCGATACGTCAGCAGCCGGCACATAAGGCGGATTGCTGACGATCAGCTCGTAGCGCTGGCCGCGGAGCGCCGCGAACAGATCCGAACGCAGCAGGCGCACCCGCCCCGCCACGCCGAGGCTGGCCGCGTTTTCGGCGGCGAGCGCCAACGCGTCTTCCGACAGGTCCACCGCGTCGACCTGCCAGTGCGGCTGGTGCACGGCCATCGCGATTGCGATACAGCCGGAACCGGTGCAGAGGTCCAGCGCCCGATGCACGGGCCGATGGCCGAGCCACGGCTCGAAGCCGGCGAGGATCAGTTCGGCGATCGGCGAGCGCGGCACCAGCGCGCGGGGGTCCGACCTGAACGCAAGACCCGCGAACCAGGCCTCGCCGACGAGATAAGCCGCGGGTATGCGTTCCTCGATGCGCCGTTCGAACAGCGCCAGGATCTGGCGCTTCTCGTCGGCGGTCACGCGCGCCTGTCCGTAGGACGGCGGGATGTCGGGCGGCAGGCGCAGCGCATGCATCACCAGCTGCGCCGCTTCGTCGATCGGCGAATCGTGCCCATGGCCGAAGGTCAGCCCCGCGCGGTTGAACTGGCTTGCACCGTAGCGAATGAGATCGATGATGCTGTGGAGCTCGGCGGTCATGGGGCGGGCGCGGCAAGGACAGCCGCGGATGATAGGGAATCCTGCCAAGGTACACGCGACGCCGCCCCACGACGGTCGGCGCGCATGTCGGCGTTGACCTCTCGAGAAGACGGGTTCAGCCAGCGGACACGCCAACTGGGACCGATCTCCTCGGCAACACACCAGAAGCGTCTTTCGTTCCGGCCTTCGACCGGACCCGGCAGGGGGGCCAAGGCGCTGCGATGGAAGGCGAGAGCCTCGTCGCTGCGGATGCTGACGAGGAATCGCTGTTTTCGGGGCTGGCCCCTCGGCACCGCCGCCGCGCGATCCTTCCGGGATCGCGCGGTCTTCTTCGTCGCGGCGGCGGTGACGGGGCCATGGGACTCGTCCCGGCAGGTCATGCGGAGGCACATGTCCTTTCGGGGCTGTCCTCAACCCGCCATTCATGGCTGGTCTCATCCGCAAGCTTGTCCAGCGGTTCGGCGGGTCGTCCGCGAAGGACCCCACGTGCGAGCGCTTCGGTCCGGTAAGCCGTTCACACACGCGATCTATACTTCCGCACTTGCCCCCGCACGGACCTCCGGCCGATGACCAACCAGCAACGCATCCTCGTGATCCTCGCCATCGCGATCGCACTCGCGGCCGGGCTGTGGGTCGGGCAGCGGCAGTTCCTGGCACCCGCCTCGGGCCCGACCGCGATTCCCGGCCAACCGCAGACGCAGGCCGCCCTGCTCTACCCCGTGCCGCGGCAAATCCCGGCGTTCGAGCTGATGCGGGCCGACGGCTCGCCGTTCACCAACGCCGACCTCGCCGGACACTGGACGCTCGCCTTCTTCGGTTTCACACACTGTCCCGACATCTGCCCGGACACACTCGCGCGGATGGCGGAGGTGCGCAAGCAACTCGCCCGTCGCGACGCGGCCGACGCGGTGACGATGCTGTTCGTGTCGGTCGATCCCGCGCGCGACAGCGGCGAGGTGATCCAGCGCTATGTCGCGTTCTTCGACCCGGCGATCGTCGGCGTCACCGGCGAACCGGCAAAGCTCGACGTACTCACGAACGCGCTCGGCATCGTCCATCGCAAGGTCGAGCTGCAAGGCGGTGGCTACACGATCGATCACTCCTCGCAACTGGTCCTGCTCGACCCCGAGGGCCGGCAGGCCGGAATTTTCCGCCCGCCATTCGATCCGGCGAAGCTCGCAGCGGACCTTGCGATGCTGGCCGGTAGCGGCTCGTGAGCGGGCTCAAACTCCGGCTCCAGCACTGGCTCCCGCAGCGCGCCATGTCGCGCGCAGTCGGCTGGCTGATGACGCGGACCTGGCGGCCGTGGAAGAACGGCTTCACGCGTGTTTTCATCCGGCTGTACCGCGTCGATACCGCCGAGGCCGCAAGCCAGGACCTCGCCGACTACCCGCACTTCAATGCGTTCTTTACCCGTGCGCTGAAGCCGGGGGCACGCACGCCCGACGCCGACCCAGCGGCGGCGCTGATTCCGGCCGACGGCGCGATCAGCCAGCTCGGGCCGGTGAGCGCAGGCCAGCTGCTGCAGGCCAAGGGCCACACCTATTCGGCTGCCGAGCTGCTCGGCGACGGCGAGTTCGCGCGCACGCTCGAGGGCGGCGTGTTCGCGACCGTCTACCTCTCGCCGCGCGACTACCACCGCGTCCACATGCCGCTCGCCGGCACGCTGGTCTCGACCCTGCACGTGCCGGGCAAGCTCTACAGCGTCGCGAAGTTCACGGTCGAGGGCATCCCGAACCTCTTCGCGCGCAACGAGCGTCTCGTGTGCCGTTTCGAGACCGAGCGCGGGCCGATGGCGGTGGTGATGGTCGGCGCGATCAACGTGTCCGGGATCGAGACCGTCTGGCGCGGCATCGAGATTCCACCCTACGCCGAGGTCCCGACGCCGCGCGACTACCGCGCGGCGTCGCCGCCGATCCGGCTCGAGCGCTTCGCCGAGTTGGGCCGCTTCAACATGGGCTCGACCGCGATCGTGCTGCTGCCCGAGGGCTTCGTGCTCGACCCCGCGCTCGCGCCGGACCGGCCAGTCCGGGTCGGCCAGCGCCTGGCGCGCTGGCAGCCCGGTGGCTGATTCAATCGCCAGTCACGGCCATTCCCACGCGCCGATGTCCGGAGGCAGTGTGCGCGCGGCGCCGCGGATGTCCTGCGTCACCGGCGATCCGCTGACTCCGGCATTGCGCAGCGGCGAGGTCGCGCTGTTGAAGCGGACCGCGTCGAACAGCCCACCCACCGGGCCATAGGTCAGCGCCAGCTGCGCGGACGGGTAGGCCGGCATGGACGGGCACGGCGTCGGCGCGCCGAGCGTTTGCGCGTTGCCGCCGAGGCTTCCAAGCGCGCCGCCGACGACGAAGGTGCAGCCTCCGTCGATCACGCTGTTGCGCACGTGAAGAATGCCGCTCGCGATCCGCACCGCGGGCGGCGTGTCGCCAAGGAAGCTCGCGTGGTCGAGTCGCATCGAGGTGACCGTCGCGATGCCGCCACCGGACTGGGCCTCGTTCGAATGGCTCGAGATGTTCTGGAGAGTCGCAGAGGCCGTTACCACCAGGCCACCGCCGTGCCGCCCGGCCGAGTTGTCGGTGAACGCAACCCGGTCGATGACGTGACCGGCCGAGGGGTTGCCGCCACTGCGCAGCGCCGCGCCGCCGCCGTCACGTCCGGCCGAGTTGAACGCGAGCTCGCTGTCGCGGACCAGCGCGCGGCCGGTCGCGTGGAGGCCGCCGCCGTCGTCGGTCGCCGTGTTCGAGAGCAGGGCAACCCATCGCGCGTCGAACTCGCCGACCGCGGCGACGGCACCGCCCGACTGGCTGGCGTGGTTCGCGCTGAGGCGCAACAGGCTGGCCGCGCCGCCGTTGTCGATGACCAGCCGGCCGCCGGCGGCGACGTGGATCGCACCGCCGCGCAGGGCCTGGTTCGAGACGATCAGCGCGTCACGCCAGGCCATCGTCGAGGCGACGCTGCTCGGCGCGACGTGGACCGCGCCGCCGTCCCCGTTCGAGGCATTGCCGGACACGGTGACGGCCGACCCAGTCGTCGGGGTCCCGGTCAACGCCAACGCACCACCGGCCTGACGGCCGAGGCTGGCGCGGATCGTGACCGCCTGGAACTCGGCGCGACTCCGCGCCAGTGCGATCGCGCCACCGACGTCGGCCCGACAGGTATCGAACTCGACCTGCTCGGCCACCAGCATCGCGCCGATCCCGGCGACACAGCCACCGCTCGCCGCGGCCCCGCTGCCGCCGGCGACACCGCCGTGGCGGACCGAAAGCTGCCGTAGCGTCAACTGCGTCTGGTGGATCTCGAAGACGCGCGTCTGCGGCCCATCGCTCACGTGGCCCGAGCGGATCACGGTGAGTCCGCTGCCTTGGCCCACGATCGAGATCGGCCGCATCACGTCGAGGTCGTCGCCGGCGGGGTCGTTGATCGTCGTCGGCCGGGTCAGGTGGTAGGTGCCGGCCGCGAGCAAGATCGTCGCGCCGCCCGGCAAGGCGTTGGCCGCGATCACGGCTTCGCGCAGCGAGCAGTCGTTCGGCTGGCAGCCGTTCGGGATCGGGTCGTCGAAGCGAGTCGGAACGAAGGTCGTCGCCATCGCAGATCCGATGACGCAGAGCCATCCGGCGAGAGCGACAGCGAAAATCCTCACGTGGTGCATGGTCGGGCTCCGTTGGAATTGGAGCTCTTCCAATGCGCCAGACCGCGCGAAGCGAACGCCGGTCGAACCTCAGCGGCAGGGCCGCGGAATCCGGAGCCTTTGGCCGACCCGGATCGTGTACATCGGTCCCTCGAGCCCATTCGCGCGCGCGATTGGTGCGACGCCCGAGCAACCCTCGCGCTTCGAAATGCTATGCAAGGTCTCGCCACGGCGGACGACGTGATAGCTCGCCCCGCCCGACCCCGCGGCCGCCGGCGCAGAGGGCCGCGTCGCGCTCGCGACATGGCGTGGCGCCGGCTGCGCATCGGCGAGACGCGCCGCGAGCTCGCGGCGCGGGCCGGCGCGGCAATGCCGGTCGAAGGCCTCGCGGGCGGACACCGGCATCTCGACGCGCGTGCCGACGGGCAGCCTCCGGTCCGGCTCCCAGCGCGGGTTGAGATTGCGCAGGGTGCGGAACCAGCCGCGCGGATTGCCGTCCTGGCCGAGGCAGACCGCGATCTCATTGAGCGACTTCGCCTCAGCCAGCGTCACGTGCGCGGGCCGCGCGTCGATCCGCGGCCATTCGAGCCCGTACTCGGGTCCATGCAGAAACAACCAGGCGGCAGCCAGCACCATCGGCACGTAGTCGCGGGTCTCGTCGGGCAGCGCGTCGAAGACCGCGGGGCTCCAGAACGCGCGCTGTCCGCCCTGCGACAAGCGACCGACCCGACCTTCGCCGCCGTTGTAGGCCGCGACCACCAGCGCCAGGTCATTGTTGAGCATGCGGAACTGCTCGTTCAGGTAGGCGGCGTTCGCGCGCGCCGCCGCTCCGGGATCGAAGCGGGTGTCGAAGCCGTCGGGCCCGCGGCCCAGCCCGAAGCGCTGGCCGGTCGCAGGCATGAACTGCAGCGGTCCACTGGCGCCGGCGCGCGACACCGAGTGGACGCGTCCACCGGATTCCTTGGCCATGATCCCGAACAGCAGGGCCTCCGGCAGTCCGGCTTCCTCGTAGGCCGGGTACATCCGGTATCGCATGTACTGATAGTGCTCATAGGCGTCGAGCAGGAACGGGCGCAGCGAGGTCAGCCATCCTTGCAGCGCCGCCTGGACCGGGCCGTTCATCTCGATCGCATCGCGCAGGTTGCGCCCGTTCAGCAACTGCACCGTGCGTGCCGACTCCGGCATCGTCGCGAGGACCGAACCCGGACCGGGCGCGCCGCCTCCCTCGCCGACCAGGGGCGGCACATCCCCGTAGGCGCCAGCACGACCCTCACCGGATGGCGCGAGCAGCTCTTCCGTCTGGCGCTCGAGCAGCGCGTCCTGCGCGGCGACGATGCGCGACAGCTCGCAGCCCGCGATCCGTGCACAGGCACCGGCCGCGCGCTGCACCCGATCGCGGGCCGCGGCCATCGCCACGAGCGCCGCATCCTGCTCGCCGGCCCGATACTGCGCTAGCGCCGCGTCGAAGTCGGCCGACGCCGAGGACACTTCCGCCTCGATGCCATTGAGCGCGGCCTCGTCGACCGGTGCGGTCGCCGAACGTGGGCCGGACGCCGCGCACGCGACCAGCATCAGGATCGGAAAGACGGCAAGCGGACGCAGGATCGGAGACATCGGACAACGACTTCGGCTCAACAGGCGCGAGGAGGCTAACCCCTGTTCCGTGCAGCGACAATGACCTGCAAGACAAACCCCGGCCCATCGCCGACCGCTTTGTCGCATCCGGCGCGCGTCTAGAATCCGGGCTTTGGAGCGTGGAGGCGATCGTGGGCGATATCCTGGTGGGCAAGAGCGACCGAGAGGTCTGGCTGCGCGGGCGCTATGCGAATCGCCATGGCCTGATCGCGGGCGCCACCGGCACCGGCAAGTCGGTGACGCTGATGGTGATGGCCGAAGGCTTCTCGCGGATGGGCGTCCCCGTGTTCCTGGCCGACGTCAAGGGTGACCTCGCCGGCCTCGCGCAAGCCGCCGCGGCACCCGGGGACAAGCTCAAGGCCCGCATCGACCGGCTGGGGCTCGCCGACTGGCGTCCGGAGGCCAATCCCGTCGTGTTCTGGGATCTGTGGGGCAGGCTCGGCCATCCCGTCCGAACCACGGTGACCGAGATCGGACCGACGCTGCTGGCGCGGATCCTCGAGGCCAACGACACCCAGGAGGGTGTGCTGCAGGTCGCCTTCAAGGTCGCGGACGAGGCCGGCCTGCTGCTGTTGGACCTCGACGACCTGCGCGCGATCCTCGGCTTCGTCGGCGAGAACGCCAAGGAGATCTCGCAGCGCTACGGGCTGGTCAGCACCCAGTCGATCGGCGCCCTGCAGCGCGCGCTGCTGCGCCTCGAGCAGGAGGGCGGCGCCAACTTCTTCGGCGAGCCGGCGCTCGAGCTGTCGGATTTCATGCGCCAGGACATGTCCGGGCGCGGCGTGATCAACGTGCTCTCCGCCGAGCAGCTGATCCTGAAGCCGCGGCTCTATTCGAGCTTCCTGCTGTGGATGCTGTCCGAGCTCTTCGAGACGCTGCCCGAGGTCGGCGACCTCGACAAGCCGAAGCTCGTGTTCTTCTTCGATGAAGCGCATCTGTTGTTCAATGACGCGCCCTCGGCCCTGGTCCAGCGGGTCGAGCAGGTCGTGCGCTTGATTCGATCGAAGGGCGTCGGCGTCTATTTCATCTCGCAGCTGCCGGACGACGTGCCCGCGACGATCCTTGGCCAGCTCGGCAATCGCGTCCAGCATGCGCTCCGCGCCTTCACTCCGCGCGACCAGAAGGCGGTCAAGACCGCAGCCGAGACTTTCCCGCCCAACCCGGCCTTGAGGGTGGTCGACGTCATTACCCAGCTCGGCGTCGGCGAAGCGCTGGTGACGACGCTGCAGGACGGCGGCGTGCCGCTGCCGGTGCAGCGCACATTCATGGTGCCTCCAGCCTGCCGGATCGGCACGATCACCGACGAAGAGCGTACGACCGTGCGCTCGCGCTCGCCGGTCGGCGCGAAGTACGACGCCGCGGTCAATCGCGAGTCGGCCTACGAGATCCTGAAGCGCCGCGCCGAAGAGGCGAGCCAGCCCGCGACGGCGCCCGGCCCCGCGACGGGAACGGGCGCCGCGAAGCCGGCCCCGGCGGCGGATTCCGGCCTCGGCAAGACGCTCCGCGACTGGCTCTTCGGAACCGGTCGTCGCCAGGGTGTGCTCGAGGCGACCGCGAAATCGACGATGCGCACGGTCGGCAACCAGATCGGCCGCGAAATCCTGCGGGGCATCCTCGGGAATCCCCGACGACGCTGAGTCCGCGTCGACCCCGGTGCGTTCGTCCCGGGGCTCGCGGAATGCCGGGATCAAGCGTCGGGGGCGCGCCTCGGCTCCAATCCATGGGTTCCCTCTCGGCGCCGCCGCGGGTGCCCCCCGGCGCCTGCCGTGCCGGGGATGATCGGAATCCCGGGCGCTCAGTCGGCCAGCACGACCCGGTTGCGCCCGTCGGCTTTCGCGCGGTACAGCGCCGCGTCGGCGGCCGCGAGCCAATGCGAGAGCTCAAGCGGATGGCCTTGCGAGGTCGCGGCGACGCCCAGACTTGCCGTGACCGGTACGCGGACCCCGTCGAGGTCGAATCGCAGTCCTTCCACCGCGGCCCGCACGCCTTCGGCCAACCGCGCCGCGGCCTCTCTCCCCAACCCGGGGCACAGCAGCGCGAACTCCTCGCCACCGAGCCGTGCGACCAGCGAGCCAGCCGGCGCGACCCGGCTCAGGGCTTCGGCCACCGCGGCGAGCACCCGGTCGCCGAACGGATGTCCACCACGGTCGTTGATCGACTTGAAATGGTCGAGATCGACCAGCAGCAGTGCGTGGCCCGGCGCGATCGCGCCGTCGGGCGTCACGAGGCGGGCCGCTGCCGTGGTCAGCGCGCGGCGGTTCGGCAAGCCGGTAAGGGCGTCGCGCAACGCCATCGTCTCGAGCTGCAGAGCGAGTCGGCGTTGCGCGCGCAGCAGAAGCACGGCCGCGGCCAACGCTCCGAACAGCCCGACCGCGGCCGCGACCGCCAGCCACGTGATCGCGCGCTGGGTACCGAGCCTACGCTCCCGCAGTTCGGCCTCCAGCCGGGCATTGGCGAGCGCGAGATCCTTTCGTTCGGTATCACGCTCTAGGTCGCGGATGCGGAGCTCGAAGTCGCGCTCGCGCAGCGCGCGCTCGAGCGCCTCGATCCGGTCCGAATCGGCCGGCATCGCCAGCGTGGCCTCGAGTTCGGCGCGTCGGGTGCGCACCGCCTCGAGCCGCGCTGCCTCCGCCCCGTCCATCGCGCTGAGCGCAGCCTCCATCAGGCGCAGCAGGTTCGCCTCGAGGCCGGGCAGATCGACGCCGTCGAGCGCGGCGAGCGCATGTTCGAGCGCCCCGGCCGCCGCGCTCGGATCACCCAACTGGATCAG
This sequence comes from uncultured Lysobacterales bacterium, assembly GCA_937924195.1. Classification (GTDB taxonomy): domain Bacteria; phylum Pseudomonadota; class Gammaproteobacteria; order Xanthomonadales; family Ahniellaceae; genus UDEA-SF1. The sequence continues at coordinate 2,612 of CALDVP010000030.1, read as the reverse complement.
GGCCTCGGCCAACGGGGCAGTCGCGAAAGCGATGCTGGTCGCGCTGCCCGCGCGCTCGGCCGCGGCAAGCGCGATCCTCGCCATGTCCAGCGCCTCGGTCGCCTGGCCGGCCAACAGCAGGTCGCCCGCGAGGCTGCCGGCGGTGCGATCGGCAAGTCCATCGAGACCCAGCGCGAGAAATCGCTGGCGCGCGCTGCGCCAGAGCGGGACCGATTCGTCCTGCCGGCCGGCCGTGCTGAGCACGCTGGCCTCGAGATACTCGGCACGCGCCAGCGCCGCAGTGTCGTCCGTCTCAGCCACCAGTAGCGTCAATCGCCGACAGTGCCGCAATCCATCCTCGGGACGATCGGCCGCCGCATAGGACCGGCACAGTTCGCCAGCGACGATGCGAGCCAGCTGGGCATCGATCGAGACGTCTATCGCCGCCGCTGACTCCAGCACCTGGACCAGTCCCTCCGCCTTGCGGCCGGTGTCGAGCAGCCGGGCCCCGCGGATGAAGCCGGCGAAGGGGGCGGCCACCGGGTCGCGGTGGGCCAGCGCATCCAGCCGTCCGGTGATGCGGGCGAGGGCAGCGTCGTCTGCGGACCCCACCGCGGCACCGCCCATGTACCAGAGCAGCATGCGCTCGCCGGTGGGATCGTTCCGGAAGGTGCCTGCGTCGAGCAGGGCGAAGCCCTCGGCGAGGCCCGCCGCCCGATCGGTGGCGATCCGGTAGCGGAAGGCATCGAGATCGAAACCGGGCGATTCCGCGCGGGCGACGCCCGCGGCCACAAGCGCGCCCAACAGACCAGCAAGCCACGGGCCGACGATCCGACAAGCCCACGATGCGGTCCGCGTGCCGCGCCCGAATGCCCACGACCGCCGAACCGTCATTCTGGCCTCGTCCCAGCTGCGCCGTGCAAACCACGACCGATGATGCGACGTCCCCGGGATCATGGCCAGCACGACGTGGGATTTCCCACACCCGCGAGACGCGCTGCTCGCGACTGGATCAGCCGAAAAGCTCCCCCTGCACTGGCGAGGCGGGCTCGTCTTCTCCGGCGAAGGAACGGAGCGCCGGCAGGCCCGACACCCGCGCCGCGAGCATGCGATGGAACAGCCGCGCGAGTTCGGGCGCCATCGCATCGTCCGGCGTGTGCGTGAAGAAGTGCACGTCGAGGCCGCGCCCGAGCCAGTCGGCGACCCGCTCGACCCAGAAGGCGAGCGCCGGGGCGCTGTCGGCGACCACATTGCGACCGACGAAGCGGACGAAGGCGGGTCCCGCGGTGTGCGTCGCCCGGCGCGGCAGCCGCGGCTTGCGGCTTTGCGCGGCCACCGTGGTCTCGTCCGCGGTTGCGGCCGCGAACACGTCCTGGGTGTCGAAGTTGGCGCGCGCGGCGCCGCGTTCGACGAGCAACGCGTCGAGATCGCGCTCACCCGTTCCCTCGTCGTAAAAATCCGGATGCCGCACCTCGACTGCGATCGCGAGACCATCGGGCAGCGATGCGAGGAAGCGGTCGAGCCGCGGCAGGTCGCACGCGCCAAAGTTCGGCCCGAGTTGGAGCAGCAATGGACCGAGCCGATCCGGAAGTAGTGCCATCCGCGCGAGAAAGGCTTCCGTTTCCCGCCCGGCGCCTTCGAGCTTCGCGTCGTGGCTGACCGCGCGCGGGAACTTGAACGAGAAACGGAAGCCGGGCAGCGTCTCGTCGCACCAGCGCCGCACCGTCGCCTCGGTCGGCAAGCCGTAGAAGGTCGCGTTGCCTTCGACCGCGCCGAACACTCGCGCGTACTGCGGCAGGAAGTCCTCACGGCGCGCGTCCCGCGTGTACAGCGCACCACGCCACCCGTGAAAGGCCCAGACCGGGCAGCCGAGATACAGACGGCCAGTGATCGCGCTTGTCGACATCCGCGCACTTTGGCATAAGGGCGCCCCCTGCCCCGTCGATATCCGCGATGCCGCGCTGGCGCCCCCCTGCCGAGAAGTCCACCGCGATCATCACGCCGGAGGGCCACGCAGCGCTCAAGGCCGAGCTCGACCATCTCTGGCGCGTGCGCCGCCCCGAGGTGGTGCAGGCGCTGGCCGCCGCGGCGGCCGAGGGCGACCGCTCCGAGAACGCCGAGTACACCTATCGCAAGAAACAGCTCGGCGACATCGACCGCCGCGTTCGCTACCTCTCCAAGCGGCTGCCCGAGCTGCGCGTGGTCCATGAGCGGCCGCGGGACCTCGACGCGATCTATTTCGGGGCCTGGTTCGAGATCGAACACGCGACCCGCGGCGACCTCCACCGCCACCGGATCGTCGGACCGGACGAGACCGATCCGGCGCGGGGCTGGATCAGCATCGATTCGCCGCTGGCTCGCGCCGCGCTCGGCCGCCGCATCGACGACGAGTTCGAGGCCATCCTGCCCGCTGGCCCCACCCGCTTCATCGTCGTCGACGTGCGCTATGAACAGCCGGATGCCGACTGACCAAGCCCGCGGCCTGCAAGCGAGGCCGCCTCGTCATCGGCGGCGCCCCGGAGGGCGCAGCCCGGAGCACTCGGCCGTGGCGTGCAAGCGCGCGTCGAGTTCGTCGCGCGCGGGCCTACAGCCGCGCCAGAGGATCGGCACGAGTTCCACGCGCTGGTCGTAAG
>CALDVP010000029.1 GCA_937924195.1 uncultured Lysobacterales bacterium | reverse complement strand
CAAGCTCGGGCGAATGCGCATCGTGCGCCCATCGAGCACACGAGACACTCGCGCCAGCCCCCTCGCGCGCGAGGCCGGAGTCGATCAATAGTCGTCCTTGCCGGTGACCTCCTTCTCGAGGTCGTCGGCGGTCTCACCGACGAAGAACACTGCCGCGCGCAGCATGCTCGCTGGCGCGTCGGCGGGAATGCGCGCGATGTTCATCACGACGTCGCCCTGCTTGGCCCAGAAGCCGAGCAGCGAATCGTTGTTCTCGATCAGCATGCGGTTGGCGAGGGCGGCGTCCACCGGCTTGCCGGGGGCGGTCTCGAAGGCGACCGAATAGACATCACGGTATTCGGCGCCCTGCCAGCGGAAGGTGTCGGACGGGATCCGCACCAGCTGGGTGCGACCGGCGTCATTCGACCACTCGATCACGACCGAGTACTCGCCCGACTCCTCGACCTCAAAGCGCAGCTTCTCGGCATCGAGCGCCTTCGAGACCCGCGGATCGGGCGGGACCTTCTTGCCCTGGGCGTGGGCCACGGTGATGGCGGCGAGCGCGAGCACGGCGGCGATCAGGGTCTTGCGGGCGATCGACATCGGAATCTCCTGCTGAGGTCGGGATCGGGATCCAGTACGTGATTCGATGCCCAAGACCGCCATCGGCCGGCGATGCGGAACGGGCGCCTTCGTCAGCGCGAACCCGCGTCGAGCGCGGGCAGGCCGCTGGCCAGCCACCAGCGCTTGGCGACCGGGTCGTAGCGCCACTCCTGCCGCCACGACACCGTCCGCGCGACCTGGGTGTTGCGATTGACGAGCTCCAGCTCGACCGTGCGCACGGCACGATCCGGAGCCAGCATCACCGGCGGCTGCGCGCGGTAGGCGGCAACCTGGAACTGACGCCAGCGCTCGCGTTCGATCCCGATGGGTACGTAGCCCTCGCGCAGAGCCGGGTCGGCGAACTCGAGCCCGGCGACCGGGTCGCCCCAGCGCACGACCGAAGCGTGGGCCTCGAGGCTCTCGTCGAGCAGCCTCGCTTCGTTGCCAGTGCTCGCGCAGCCAAGCAGTGCCGCGCCGAGCGCGACCCCGACGAGTTGGCGACCCAGGAGCCGAAAAACGCGAGCCATGCTCCGAGCATAGCCGCGGACGAGGGCGGTGCGATGGGTCAATCCGGCTCGACAGCGCGACGCGTGATCGCAACGAAGCGCGCCAACTGCCGCGCCGCCGGAGCGCCGCCATCCTCGCCGACGATCTCGCCGTACACCTCGATCCGCGCCTTGCCGATGGTCGCAACCGATACCAGGAAATCCGGCCATGGATCGCCCTCGACATAGGCTTCGGCGTGGAGCTCGCCCCAGACCGGCGCGAGGAAGCGCAGGCTGGTGTCGGCAACATAGACCTCGGCGTCGAGGCCGGCCTCGCCCAGCTTCAGGTTGACGAGCCCCCACTGTGCCAGCGTCAGCAGGCCGGCGATGCTGCCGCCGAAGGCGCAGCCCTTGTCGTTGACGTTTGGCGCCAGCGGCGCGACGAGCGCGAGCCGGCCGCCATCGAAGTCCGCGACGCGCAGGCCCATCGCACGCGCCATTGGGATGCCACTGCGCATCAGCAGCTCGAGTTCACCGGGATTTCGGGGCGTGGTCATCCGGCGAGGATAGGACCTCGGCCCGATCGGGCGCCGGGGGGAGCGAGGAGCCAAAGCGCGGCATCGGGCTTCGATCGACGGACCTCGGCGCGCCGGCCGGCCCGTGCCAAGCTTCGCCCATGATCACGCGCTCTGAGTTCGGTGTCGTCCTGACCCGCCCGGCGGGCCGCGCACGCGCGCTTGCGGCGCGACTCCGTCAGCGCGGCTACGCGGTCGCAGCGCTGCCGGGCAGCTCGATCGGCCCGCCCCCCGATCCGGTGGCAGCGCGAGCGGCCCTGATCACGGCGCGCGCCGCGGATGTCGTGGTGTTTCTGAGCCCACCGGCCGTCGCCGCTGCGTTCACGCTGGCACCGTCTCTGGCCTTCGACCGGCGCACCCGCGTGCTGGCGCCGGGTCCGGGCACGCGCGCGGCCCTGCGGCGACGAGGACTCGATGCCGAATGTCCCGAGGTGCGCTACGACAGCGAGGGCCTGCTGGCGATGCCGGTGTTGACCCGTCCCGCCGGTCGCCGCGTGGTTCTGGTCGGCGCACCCGGGGGACGGAACCTGCTGGCGCGGACGCTGCGCGACCGCGGTGCGCTGGTCGAGACCATCCACGGGTACGCACGGCGTCCGGCGCGTCTCGACCGCCGCCATCTCGAAGCGCTCGCCGGGCTGCCGGCCGCCGTGAATTCGGTGTGGTCCAGCGTCGATGCCATCGCCCACCTGTCCGCGGGCCTGCCGCCCGCCGCCCTCGATCGGTTGCGCCGCGCGGTCGCGACCGCGAGCAGCGAGCGGGTCGCCACGGCGCTGCGAGCGCACGGCTTCCACCGGATCGTGGTCGCGGCGTCGGCGCGCCCGGCCGACCTGGTCGCCGCGATCGAGCAAGTCGTCGCCAGCCATCGAAAAGCCACCGAAAACACGTGCCGGCGGCCACTCGCCCGCCCAACGATCCGTTAACATTCACGACGGATCCGCGCCGAGCCCTCGATGACCGACACGGACGCCCTTCTCGACCGCGACGCCCAGCCGCAACGCCGCGCCGGGTGGCGCTGGCCGCTGGTCGTGATCATCGTGCTCGCGCTCGCGTCGCTGGCCTGGCTGACGGTCAGCCAGCTGCGACAGCGGGCGGCCAATGAGTCCGCCGGGATCGCCGCGCTGCGGACGGAGCTCGACGACGTGCGCGCGGCGCTGCGCGCCGCGGAGGCCGCGCGCAGCGCGATCGAGCGTCGGGTCACCGCCAACGAGGGCGTCAACCGCAGCCTGCGCGAGGAGGTCCTCGGGATCGGCGAGCGGACGCGCGCGCTCGAGGACGCGGTCGCCCGGCTCGCGCGGCGCGGCCTGACCGGCTCGACGGAGCTCAGGCTCAACGAAACCGAGTTCCTGCTCTCGATGGGCGAGGAGCGCCTGGCCCTGTTCGGCGACGTCGCCGGCGCGCTACGCGCCTTCGATCTCGCCGACGCCGAGCTGGCCGCGCTCGACGATCCGGTCTATTCCGGGGTGCGCCAGAGCCTCGCGATCGAACGGGACGCCCTGCGCGCCCTCCCGCCCGCGGATACGGGCAGGCTCTATGCCGAGCTCGACGCGCTCTCGGATGCCATCGCAGGGCTTCCGACCGGCAGGTCGGCAGACGCCGAGTCCCCGTCCACTCCGGACGCCGAGCAAGGACTCGCCGCACGTATCGGCGGCGGGCTGTCGCGATTCATCCGCGTGGAGCGCACCGACACGACGGCCCGCGCGTGGATCGACCCCGACGCGGCGCGGCAGGCCGCGCAGGTCGAACTGCTGCGCGCCAAGTCGGCGCTGGCGCTGGGCGATCGCGAGGGGCTCGCGGCCGCGGCCACGCGCGCGCGGACCACACTCGAATCCATGCGCGGCCGCGACGCGCAACACGACGCGATCCTCAAGCGCCTTGACGCATTGGCGGCGACCACGCCGACCGAGCTGCCGCCAGTCGGCGTCGCGCTGGCCCAGCTACGCAACCTGCGGGTGACGCGTTCGATCGCGCTCCCGCCATCGAGCGAGGTCGAGCGCGAGGACAAGCCGCGATGAAGGCCTACCGCTATCTGCTGGTCGCACTGCTGCTCGGCATGCTCGGCGCGGCCCTTGCGTGGCTGATCGGCCGCGACCCTGGGCTGGTGCTGATCGAGCGTGACGGCTGGCGCATCGAGACCACATTGGCCTTCGCGGTCGCCGCGGTCGTCGCGTTGTGGATCGCGGTCGCGGGCCTGGTGGGCCTCGTCCGCTGGCCGATCCGCGCGTGGGAACGCCGACGTCGGATGCGCGCCTTTGCGCGCCTGGCGCAGGGTCTGCGCGCGCGGCTCGAGGGCCGCCTCGAACGCGCCGCGAACCAGCTATCGGCCGCCAGCACGCATCCGAAGGTCGCCGAACCGGCCATGCTCGGGGCGATCGACGTCGCACGGGCACGGGGCGACTTCGCAACGCTCGAGAGCCTCGCCGAGCGAGTCGCCGGATTCGCGGGCGGCACCGCGCTGGCCGCGATGCTGCGCGCCGAGATCGACCTCGCCGCGGGACGCCGCGCCCAGGCGATCGAGCGGCTCGTTGCGCTCGAGAGCGCGGGCGACCTGCCCCCGACCGGCGTCGCGACGCTGGCCCGGGCGCTGGCCGAAGCCGGCCGCGCGCGCGAAGCGCTGCCAATGCTCGCTCGCCTCGGCGGCACCCGCACGCTACCGGCCGCCGGACTCGAAACGCTGATCGCATCGACGATCTCGACCGCGCTCGCGCAGGCCTCGGATCGGATCAACCTGGCCTCGCTCTGGGCCGGGCTGTCCCGCGCCGACCGGGCGCGGCCCGGCGTCGTCGAGGCGCTCGCCGCCCGCGCGCAGTCGCTGGGCGCGGCAGCCGAGTTCCTCGACGAAGTCGAGGGCGTGATCAACCATGGCTATTCGGAATCGGCAGTGCGCGCGTGGGCCGCGATGCCCGGGGGCGACCCTGTGCATCGGCGCGACCGGATCGATCGCTGGTTGGCGAAGCATCCCGGCAGCCCGGCCCTGCGAGTCGCCCGCGCGCGCATGAACCGCCGCGCCGGCCACTGGGCCGAGGCCGAGGACGACGGCCGTCGGGCGCTGGCGAACGGTGCTGGCGCCGATGCCTGGGAAGAACTCGGCGCGGCCTACGCCGAACAGGGCGATAGCGTCCGCGCAGTCCGCGCTTATGCCAATGCCCTGGCGATCGCTCGGGGCGAAGCGGCGGCGCCACTCGCGGCGCGGATCGGCGAAGGCGACGTCGGCTCGGCCCCAGCGGCCGAGGTCCGCAACGAGCACGGCATCCCGCAGCTGCCGGACGCCTGACCCTGACTTGCCCGGCGCCCGATCAACGCGCGGCCAGACCGGCGCGCTGCGCGAGGATCGCGGCCAGCACGTCCGGCGCGTACTCGAAGGAGTCGTAGTACAAGCGTTCCTCCGGCAGGCCGGCGGCGGTGAAACTTCGTCGGCCAGCCTCGATCAGCGGCGGCGGGCCGCTCATATAGACGTCGTGCGTCGCTAGGTCCGGGTGGTCTGCCAGCACCGCCTCGTGGACCAGCCCACCGCGGCCTTCGGGTGGCACCTCCTCCGAATAGACCGGCTCGAAGCGGAACGCCGGCTGGCGCGCGGACCAGGTCTGCGGCAGGTCCGCGAGATAGAGGTCGGCGGCCGTCCGCACGCCCCAGTAGAGCGACATCGGCCGGGTCGATCCGAGGTGCAGGAAGTGCTCGATGATCGCCTTGATCGGCGCGAAGCCGGTGCCACCGGCCACGAACAGCATCGGCCGCTCGGAGTCCTCGCGCGGAACGAAGGTGCCAAGTGGCCCCTCGATCCGCAGGATCGCGCCATTCGGCATGTCACCGAACACCCAGGCGGTGAAGCCGCCGCCAGGAACGTGGCGCACGTGCAGTTCGAGGCCACCGTCGGCATCCTCCGGCGCGTTCGCGATCGAGAAGGCCCGGCGCTTGCCCCCTGGCAGCAGTATGTCGAGGTACTGGCCGGCGAGGTGACGCAGGCGCTCGCCGCGGGCGGGCCTAAGCACGAGGCGCATCACGTCGCGGGCCAGCTTTTCCCGGACCACGACCTTGGCCGCGACCTGGCGTCGCGGAAAGTCGGCGACCGAGGCCACCTCGCGCGCGGCGATGACGAGGTCGGTCACGGCCACCGCCTGGCAGAGCAGCACCTGGCGGTGCGCGCGCTCGTCCTCGGAGAGGCCGATCGGCGGCTGGCCCGGATACTCGATCCGACCTTCGAGCAGGGTCGCCTTGCAGCTTGCACAACGACCGGCCAGGCAGCTGTAGGGCAGTGCAAGGCCCGCCCGGCGGGCGGCCTCGAGCACGGGCTCTCCGGCGGCGGCCTCGAAGCGGCGATTGCCGCCGGCGATCGTGATCGTGTGCATCATCCCGGGATTGTCGCCTGCTCCGGGCGCCGAGGACGTGAACCTCGATCGCATCCGCCGTGTTCGCGCGGGCCGCGCGTGCGACCTCGCCCCGGGGCGTCGGCACCCGGTAATTGCGAACCGCGCCCGCTTGTGTGCCTGTCGAATTGGGTTACACTGCCATCGTCTCGGGGAATCAGGGACTTAGGCGGCCATGTTCATGCGAATGCTCGCGCTGCTCGGGGGAATGGCGCTGATGGCTGCGGTCGTCGCGGCCGATGTGGCGATCCGGCCCGACCGACCAGATGTCTATGTGGTGCAGAAGGGCGACACGCTTTGGAGTATCGCCGGACGATTTCTCCAGCATCCGTGGCAATGGCCTGAGATCTGGCAGGCCAATCCGCAGATCCGGAATCCGCACCGCATCTACCCAGGCGATCGCCTGAGCCTCGTCTATCGTGACGGTCGTCCGATGATCGCGGTCGATGGCGAGGGTCGGCTGTCGCCGCGCGTGCGCGAGGAATCGCTCGACGACGCGATCACCACGGTCCCGCTGTCCGAGGTCCAGCCCTTCCTGCGCCGCGTGATGATCGTCGGCGAGAAGGACGAACGCCGGATGCCCTACGTCGTCGCGTTCGAGGAGAACCGCCTGCGCGGCACCGAGGGCCAGGTCGTCTACGTGCGCGGCCTCGACGCCGCACCGGGCACGCCGGTGACGCTGCTGCGCCCGATGATGCAGTTCTGGGAGGTGCCCGAGCGCTGGCCGTGGGATTCCGCGCCGCGGCGTGCCGACGGCGTCTCGATGATCGGTGATCCGGTCTTCAACCGGCCCGACTGGTACTGGGCCGACACGCTGAACTGGAGCTTCCGCCTGCGCAACGCCGAGCTGCTCGGCACCGAGCTGTTCGAGGTCGCCGAGGGCCAGGTGCTGCGCGGCGGCGATCCGACCACGGTGCTGGTGACCCGCGGCGCGCTGGAGATCCGCAAGGGCGATCGCCTCTCGACCACGCCGGTCGAGCCCTTCGACCTGACCTTCATGCCGCGCGCCCCGGCGCGCGTCCCGGACAACTTCCGCGTGATGGCGGTCTCCGGCGGCTTCAAGACTGCAGGCCCGCGCAGCGTGGTGGCGCTCTCGAAAGGCAGTCGCGACGGCGTCGAGAACGGCCAGGTCTATTCGGTCTTCCACCCGGGAGAGCGCATCCACGACGACGTCGCGTTCCCGCCCGGCGAGGTCGACCGGATGCTCGCCGGCAAGCACGCCCAAGTGCAGCTTCCCGAGGAGTACGTCGGCAAGGTCATGGTCTTCCGCACCTTCGAGAAGATGAGCTACGGCCTGGTCGTCGACGGAATCCGCCCGGTAACGCCGTACGACCGCCTGCGCGCGCCGTTCGAGGACTGATCGGCCCGGGATCGCCGCGCCGGCGATCCCGCGCAGGTCGCTTGCGACGCCCCGGGCCACGCCGCGGCCCGCGCGACCGTCGAAGTCGCAGCGGCGCGGATTTCTGACGCCGTAGCGCCAGATCCTGACCCGCCGCCGGGGCGTTTTCCGACAGACGCGCTCCGCCATCCGCCGCACCATCGCGGCATGGCGACCCAGCGCTCGACCGACGAGACCTATGCCCTGCTCGCACTGCTGCGCCGGCATGGCAACGGCGTGCGCGTGCGCACCTGGCTGCGCGAGGCCGGCAGCGCCGCGGCCGCGCTCGAGGCCGCGCCACGCGGCGCGAGCGACGGGGACGCGCCGGCGGGACCGGCTCTCGACGCGGCCATCCAAGCCGACCTCGCGTGGCTCGGGCAACCGGGTCGGCAGCTCGTTTCGATCCTCGATCCCGACTTCCCGCCGCTGCTCGGCGAGAGCCCGCAGGCCCCTGCGGCCCTGTGGGTCGCAGGTGATCCGGTCAAGCTCTGGACTCCGCAACTGGCGATCGTCGGCGCCCGTAACGCGACCCCGACGGGCCTTGCGATCGCGCGCGATTTCGCAGGGACTCTGGCCCGGGCCGGGCTCGCGATCACCAGCGGCCTCGCCGAAGGCATCGACGCCGCTGCCCACGTCGCCGCCCTCGACGCCGGGATGCCGACGATCGCGGTCTGCGGCACGGGACTGGCGCACGTCTACCCGAAGCGCCACGCGGCGCTGGCGGCGAGGATCGCGGCCGGCGGCGCGCTGGTCTCCGAGTTCGCGCCCGACACCGGCCCGCGCACCGCGCACTTCCCGCGGCGCAACCGGATCATCGCCGGACTTGCGCTCGGCACGCTGGTGGTCGAGGCCGGGATGCGCTCGGGCTCGCTCATCACCGCGCGACTCGCCACCGAACAGGGTCGCGAAGTGTTCGCGATCCCGGGCTCGATCCACAATCCGCTCGCCCGCGGCTGCCATCGCCTGATCCGCGACGGCGCGACGCTGGTCGAGGAGGCGACCGAAGTTTTGTCCGCGCTCGCGCCACTGGCGTCGCGCCTTGGCCATGCGATCGCGACGCGGCTCGCCGAGTGTCAGCCAAAGGACGCACCCGGCACAGCGTCGGCCCGCGGCAGCGACGCCGCGAGCGTGCTGCGTGCGCTTACAGGCGGGGTCGGCGACATCGACGCAATGGTCGCCGTGACCGGGCTCGACGCCGCGCGTGTTTCGGCCGTGCTGGTCCTGCTCGAACTCGACGGACGGGTCGCACAGGCCGCCGGCGGACGCTGGATGGCGACCGGCCCTGGGTAAGCGTGATCGGGCCGTCATGTGCTGTTGCTTGACAGCACGGCCCCGGTGCCCTTGACTGAAAAAGAAAGGGCCCGCGCGCGGGCCCTTTCCATCCCCGCCCAACGGCAGCCCTCCATGGCCCGAAACCTCCTCATCGTCGAGTCGCCCGCGAAGGCGAAGACGATCAACAAGTATCTCGGCAAGGATTTCACCGTCCTCGCCAGCTACGGCCACGTCCGCGACCTGATCCCGCGCGAGGGCGCGGTCGACCCGGACCGCGGCTTTGCGATGCGCTACGAGCTGATCGACAAGAACGAGCGTCACGTCGAGGCCATCGCCCGCGCCGCAAAGCAGGCCGACGCGCTCTGGCTCGCGACCGACCTCGATCGCGAGGGCGAGGCGATCAGTTGGCACATCCTCGAGATCCTGCGTGAGCGCGGCCTGATCGCCGGCAAGGAGGTTCATCGCGTCACCTTCGATGAAATCACGCCGAAGGCCGTCGCCCACGCGATCGCGCATCCGCGCAAGGTCTCGAGTGCGCTGGTCAACGCCCAGCAGGCCCGGCGCGCGCTCGACTACCTGGTCGGCTTCAACCTCTCGCCGGTGCTCTGGCGCAAGGTCCAGACCGGGCTCTCGGCCGGACGCGTGCAGTCGCCGGCGCTGCGGATGATCGTCGAGCGCGAGGAGGAGATCGAACGCTTCAAGGCCGAGGAGTACTGGACCATCGCCGCCGAGCTCGACCATCCGGCGCAGCGCTTCGGCGCGCGTCTGGTCCGCTACGACGGGCGCAAGGTCGAGCAGTTCACCTTCCGCGACGGCGCCTCGGCGCACGCCGCACGCGACGCGATCCTGAAGGCCGCTCAGGGCCGGCTGCTGGTCGCCGAGGTCGCGCGCAAGCAACGCCAGCGCCGCCCCGCGCCGCCGTTCACGACCTCGACGCTGCAGCAGGAGGCCGCGCGCAAGCTCGGCTTCTCGACCACGCGCACGATGCGCATCGCGCAGGGCCTCTACGAGGGCGTCGCGCTCGGGGCCGAAGGCCAGGTCGGCCTCATCACCTACATGCGCACCGACTCGGTCAACCTCGCCGCCGACGCCGTCTCCGAGCTGCGTGAACTGATCCAGCAGCGCTATGGCCGCAAGGCCCTGCCCGAGGCCGCGAACGTCTACAAGTCCAAGAGCAAGAACGCGCAGGAGGCCCACGAGGCGATCCGACCGAGTTCCGCGCTGCGCACGCCGGAACAGGTCGCTCCCTACCTCAACCCCGACCAGGCACGCCTGTACGAGCTGATCTGGAAGCGCACGATCGCCTGCCAGATGGCGCCGGCGCTGCTCGAGACGCTGTCGATCGACCTCGCCGCCGGCACCGGCCACACTTTCCGCGCGACCGGCACGACGGTGATCGAGCCGGGCTTCCTCGCCGTCTACGAGGAAGGCCGCGACCAGAAGACCGAGGAGG
>CALDVP010000028.1 GCA_937924195.1 uncultured Lysobacterales bacterium | reverse complement strand
CGGCCCAGAATCGGCCCCAGACGAAGCGCGCGAAGGTGACGAGTGTCGCCGCACGGCGACGCATCGCCGCGAGCGCGGGCGACTCGCTCATGTCCCGTTTCCGCTTGCGTCCATCGTCGCAGATGGTGCCATGGGCGACCTCACGGCGCGGCCACGGCGCGGACGGGCACAATGCCGTGCCCCATCCACCCTCGTCTGTCGTCGATGAGCGAGATCCTGATCCTCTACTACTCGCGCCACGGCGCGACCGCCGAGCTGGCGCGGCTGGTCGCCCGCGGCATCGAGTCGGTCGCCGGTATCGGCGCACGCATCCGCACCGTGCCCCCAGTGGTGCCGGCAACCGAGGCAGCCGTCGCGGCCGCGGTGCCCGCAACCGGGCCGCCGTATGCGACTCGTGCCGACCTCACCGAGTGCGTGGGCCTGGCGCTCGGCAGTCCGACCCGTTTCGGCAACATGGCCGCACCGCTCAAGCACTTCATCGACGGCACCTCGGCCGAGTGGCTGTCGGGCGCACTGGCCGGCAAGCCGGCGGCCGTATTCACGTCGAGCGCGTCGATGCACGGCGGTCAGGAGTCGACCCTGCTCAGCATGATGCTGCCGTTGCTACACCACGGCATGTTGATCGTCGGTATTCCCTTCACCGAGCCCGAATTGACCGCGACGCGCAGCGGCGGCTCCCCGTATGGCGCAAGCCACCTCGCTGGCCCGCGCGGCGAGCTGCCGGTCAGCGACGATGAGAAGGCGCTGGCGCGCGCGCTCGGCCGACGCCTCGCCGAGGTCGCGCGGCGGCTTGCCGGGGGCGCGCCGTGAGTCCAAAGCTCTGGCGCCGCATCGCCTTCGCGAGCTTCGTCGCGCTGATCGCACTGCACCTGGGCTGGCATCTCCGGTTCGCGCCGCCGAACGTGTTCCCGCTCCCTTTCGTGCTCGCGATCGCACTCGGGCCGCTGCTGCTCGCAGCGATTGCAATGCTGTTCGACTTCCGTCGCGGCCTGTTCTGGGCCGGCTTCGTCGCGCTCGGCTACTTCAGCCACGGCGTGATGGAGGCCTGGACCAGCCCATCGATCCGCTTGCTGGCGCACGCCGAGTGGCTGCTGGCGACGATCCTCGTGGTCGCAGTGGGCGCGGCCGGGCTTGCCGAGCGCCGCACGGCGCGCGGCGGCGCCCGCGCTGCATAATCAAGGTCTTCTACGACAGGGACAGGCCCATGGATCGCCTGCTGATCGTCGCGACCGGCGGCACCATCGACAAGATCTACTTCGATGACAAATCGGAGTTCCAGGTCGGAGCGCCGCAGATCGGTGGCATCCTCGATGCGATCGGCGTCGCCTTCGCGTTCGACGTGATCGCGTTGATGCGCAAGGACAGCCTGCACCTGACCGACGAGGATCGGGCGCTGGTGCGGGCGACGATCGCCGCGCAGCCGCACCGCCACGTGCTGGTAACCCATGGCACCGACACCATGGTCGAGACCGCGCGCGCCCTCGAAGGACTACCCGGCAAGGTCATCGTGCTGACCGGGGCGCTCAATCCCGCGCGCTTTCAGGGTTCCGACGCAGTGTTCAACATCGGCACCGCGGTCGGCGCGGTGCAATCCTTGCCCGACGGCGTATGGATCGCGATGAACGGCCGCATCTGGCGGCCTGGGCAGGTCCGGAAGAACGTCTCTGCCAACCGCTTCGAAGCCGCCGGCTGAGAGCCACCGGCGCGGGCACATCGCCTCATCCCGAGCCCTGACATTTGCAGGTTCCATTTGTGCAAGGCACTATCGGATCGTCCAGCGAAGGGTTCGTGATGGCTACCGACGCAGGTCCGGTACTCGATATTGTTCGCCTGCGCCGCAGCTGCGCGTCCTGCGGCCTGCAGCAGTTGTGCCTGCCGGCGGCGATCGCCGGCGACGATCTGCGGCGGCTCGACGATATCGTCCAGTCGAAACGACCGATCGATCGCGCGCAGACCCTGTTTCTGCCCGGCACACCCTTCCACGCGCTGTACGTGGTGCGCTCAGGCTCGTTCAAGACGTTCGTCACCAACGAGCAGGGTGAGACGCAGATCCTCGGCTTCCACCTGCCCGGCGAGATCCTCGGCCTCGATGCGATCAGCGCCGAGCGCCACCAATGCACGGCCGAAGCGCTCGAGCGCGCCACGGTCTGCGAGGTTCCGTTTTCGCGGCTGTCGCACATCGCCCAGCAGGTGCCGGATCTCCAGCGCCAACTGCTGCGCGTGATCAGCCGCGAGGTCATGCGCGACCATGAGCATCTGGTCATGATGGGTCGCCGCCACGCGCAGGAGCGGCTCGCGATCTTCCTGAAGAGCCTGTCCGAGCGCTACGGGCGCATCAAGCGCGACCCGGCGCTGCTGACGCTGCCGATGTCGCGCTACGAGCTCGCGAACTACCTGGGCCTCGTGGTCGAGACCGTCAGTCGCCTCTTCACCCGCTTCCAGCAGATGGGCGTGCTCGAAGTCCGGCGCAAGAACGTGCGCATCCTCGATTTCGCCAAGCTCGAGGCGCTCTGCGCGGAACAGCACGAGGGGTCGGGCGCCGTCGCTCGCGAGGCTTGAGCGCTGCGCAGCTCGGGCAGATAGCGGGCGGGACCGCAACACGGCGAGTTTGCAGCAAGCCCGGCGCGACCCTTGGATCGGTCGCATGCGTCGTCGCCGTTCGCCACCGCGTGTTCCAGCCGCCGACCGGCTGAATCGAGCTGCATGAGGCGCCGCCCGGCGTCTGGCGCTCCGACCGTCCCGCCACTGCACGGCGCCTATACTCAAGTTCCGCTTTCGCATCAGCCAGCCATGGGCTCCGATTCCCGCGCGCCGGTGCTGGCGACCGCGCCGCCGGCCGCGCCCGCCACGCCCTCCCGCATCGATGCCGATCAGCTGCTCTGCGCCGACCGCGGCCGGCTGATCGCGCGCTGGCGCGCGCTCGAGGCGGCGAAGGCACCCGCCGACGATCCGCGACGCCGCGCCTTCGAGGCCGAGGTCGCCGCGTCACGGGCCGCACGCGCAGCGCGCGCCGCCAGCGTCCCGGCGATCACGCTCGACGAATCGCTGCCGATCGCAGGCGAAGCCGATCGCATCGTCGCGGCGATCCGCCGCCATCCGGTCGTCGTCGTTGCCGGCGAGACCGGCTCGGGCAAGACCACGCAATTGCCGAAGCTCTGCCTCGCCGCCGGCCGCGGCGTGGCCGGCCTGATCGGCTGCACCCAGCCGCGCCGGATCGCTGCCCGCTCGGTGGCACGACGCGTCGCGCAGGAGCTGGCGACGCCGATCGGCGGTCTGGTCGGCTGGCAGGTGCGCTTCACCGAGGAGGTCGGCCCGAATACGCTGATCAAGTTCATGACCGACGGCATCCTGCTCGCGGAAACCCAGACCGACCGCTGGCTGTCGCGCTACGACACGCTGATCATCGACGAGGCCCACGAGCGCAGCCTCAACATCGACCTCCTGCTCGGATACCTGAAACGGTTGCTCGCGCGCCGGCGCGATTTGAAGCTGGTCGTGACCTCGGCGACGATCGACACCGCCCGCTTCGCACGCTTCTTCGGCGACGCGCCGGTGATCGCGGTCGAGGGGCGTTCCTACCCGGTCGAGGTGCGCTGGCGAACGCCGACGCCCGAGCGCGGTGCGCCACCAGACCTCGCGAGCCAGATCGTCGCGACGGTCGATGAGATCAGCGCGAGCGACCCGCTCGGCGACGTGCTGGTGTTTCTGCCAGGCGAGCGCGAAATCCGCGATGTGCATCTCGCACTCGAGCGCCGCAAGCTCCGCGCGACCGAGGTGCTGCCGCTCTACGCGCGCCTCTCGGCGAAGGATCAGGACCGCGTCTTCAACCCCGGCCCCGGGCGGCGGATCGTGCTCGCGACCAACGTCGCCGAAACCTCGCTGACGGTCCCGCGGATTCGCCATGTCATCGATCCGGGGCTGGCGCGCGTCAACCGCTGGTCGCATCGGCACAAGGTCCAGCGCCTGCACATCGAGCAGGTCTCCCAGGCCAGCGCCGATCAGCGCAAGGGCCGCTGCGGCCGCGTCGCCCGCGGCACCTGCTGGCGGCTCTACGACGAGGCCGACTACGCGGCGCGTCCGCGCTACACCGACCCGGAGCTCAAGCGCTCCTCGCTGGCCGGCGTGATCCTGCGCCTGCTGTCGCTCGGCATGGGTCCGGTCGAGACCTTCCCCTTCCTCGATCCACCGGACGAACGCGCGATCAAGGACGGCTACCAGCAACTCCTCGACCTCGCCGCGATCCACGTCGAGGCGCCGCACGAGGCCCTCGCACCGCACCCGGGCAAGACTCCGCATGCAACTCCGCGTGCTGGCGGACGTGATCGCCGCGGCAGGGATCGCAAGGCGGGCCAGCTCCGACTGACCGACATCGGACGCCGGATGGCACGCTTGCCGATCGACGTCAAGCTCGCGCGCGTGCTGGTCGAGGCCGAACGCCTGGGGTGCCTGCGCGAGGCCAGCGTGATCGCGGCTTTCCTGTCGATCCAGGATCCACGCGAGCGCCCGGCCGAGGCGCGCGCGCTGGCCGACTCGGCGCACGCCCACTACCACGATCCCGCGTCCGACTTCGTCGGTGTCTTGCGATTGTGGGATGACTACCGCGCCGCACACGCGGACCTCACGCAGTCGCAGCTCCGCGACTGGTGCCAGCAGCGCTTCCTCTCCTTCCTCCGGATGCGCGAGTGGCGCGAGCTACACCGGCAGCTGCTGGTGCTGTTCGACGAACTCGGCTGGGCGCTCGGCGCCGAGGACCGGATCGAACGGCCGGACGCCGAACCGCGCGGCCCGCGCCGGGGCGAGGCCGGTGCCGGCCTGCCGCCGCGGCTCTCGCGGCAGCGCGACGAGGCGCTGCACCGCGCGCTGATCTCGGGCTTTCCCGACCAGATCGCGCGGCGTGACGAGAAAGGTCAGTACGTCGGCACCCGCGGCCGACGTTACCTCGTCTTCCCGGGGTCGGGCCTCGCGAAGAAACCGCCGGCGTGGATGCTGTCGGCAACCCTGCTCGACACCCAGCGGCTCTACGGCCTCACCAATGGCGCGGTCGAGGCCGAGTGGATCGAGCAGCAGTGCGCGCACCTCGTCCGTCGCACGTACTTCGACCCGCACTGGTCGCGTGCCCAGGGCCGAGTGCTGGGCCACGAGCGCGTGACCCTGCTCGGCCTCACGTTGGTCGAGCGGCGGCGGATCGCGTTCGAGCGCATCGACCCGGTCGCCGCGCGCGCAGTCTTCATCCGCGAGGCGCTGGTTCCGGGAGAGATCGACTGCCGCGCGGTCTTCGTCCGACGCAACCGCGAGGCCCTCGATCGCGCGCGCGCCGAGGAGGACAAGCGTCGCCGCAAGGGCCTGTTGCGCGACGACGAGGAACTCGCCGCATGGCTCGACGCGCGGATCCCGCAAGGCATCGCGAGCGCGGTCGCGCTCGACGCCTGGTACAAGACCCTCGACGCCGAGCGCCGGCGCGACCTCGAGTGGACGCTCGAGGACCTGCTGCGCGTCGAGGCCGTGCCGGAGCGCGCATTCCCATCCGCGCTGCGCGTCGGTCGCCACCGGCTCGCGCTCGAGTACCGATTCGACCCGGCCGACCCCGACGACGGCGTCACCGTCGTCGTCCCGCTCGAGCTGCTGAACGCCCTGCCCGTCCATCGCCTCGGCTGGCTGGTCCCGGGCCTGCTGGTCGAGAAGGTCACGGCGCTGATCCGAGCCCTGCCGAAGCCGCTGCGGCGGCATCTGGTGCCGGCGCCCGACTTCGCGCGCGCCTTCGTCGAAGCGAGCCGCGCCTTCGAGGCCTCCGACGAGGACCTCGCGCGCCAACCGCTCGCCGACTCGCTGGCAGCGCACTTCGAACGCATGACCGGCGTCGCCTATCCGCCCGAGACGTTCGACGAATGCGGGCTGCCGACGCACCTGCGTTTCAACGTGCGCCTGCTCGACGAGCGCGGGCAACGACTCGCGAGCTCGCGTGAGCTTGCCGCACTCAAGGCCGAATATGGCGCACGCGCCCGCGCCGAATTCGCGCGCGCAACCGCCAGCGACCTCGCTCGCGAGGGTCTCACGCGCTGGGATTTCGGCGATCTGCCGGAAACGATCGCGACCGACACCGGCCTTGCCGCCTATCCGGCGCTGATCGATACCGGCGAGCACGCCGCGATCCGGGTCTTCGAGGACGCCGCCGAAGCCCGCGCCGGGCACTCGGGCGGCGTGCTGCGCCTCGCGCGGCTCGCGCTCGCCGACAAGCGCCGCCAGGCGGCAAAACAACTGCCGCTCTCGCCAAAGGCCGCGATCGCGTGGACGGCGATCGGCTCACCGGACGCGCTGCGGGCCGAGCTCGTCGAAGCCGCGCTCGACGAGCTGGCGTGCGATCGGGTCGGCCAGATCCGCACCGCCGCGGCCTTCGAGGGGCTGGTCGCCGACCTCGGCCGGCGCCTTTTCGCCGCCACGGTCGAGCGACTCGCGCCAGTCGAGACGACGCTCGTCGCCTACGCCGCGCTCGCGCCGAAGCTGACGCCCGAGCTGATGGGCTTTGCTCGCGCGAACTACGACGATCTCAGGGCCCAGCTCGGCGCGCTCGTGCATCCCGGCTTTGCGCGCGCCCCGCGTGAGCGCCTCGCAGACCTTCCGCGTTACCTGAAGGCGATGGAAGCGCGGCTCGCCCGTCTGCGCCTCGATCCGCGAAAGGACCAGGCCCGCATGCTCGAGGTGCGCGAGTTCGAGGACTGGCTGACCCGGCTCGAACCGCGCCTCGCCGCCGACGCCGAGCGCGCCGCGTGGACCCGTCTCCGCTGGCTGATCGAGGAGTTTCGCGTCCAGACCTTCGCTCAGGAACTAAGGACCCGCGAGCCCGTTTCCGAGAAGCGCCTGCGGCGGATGCTCTCGGATCTCGAGGCCGGATTGCGTCCATCCTGAAACCTGGATGCGCCGCGGATGCGCTCGGTTCCCGGCTCGTCGATCCGCTGGATCGACAGGCCAGACATCGCCAGCGTCACTCGCGGCACCCGCGTGGACGCACCTCGCTACTCCAGCACAGGATCCATCGGGAGCTGGCCGCCTCGATGCTACGGGCGGTCCTGCCGCTCCAAACCCAGGCCAAACCCCGATGAAAAGGTGGAAGGACCTCGGGCCACGGCACACCCGACTCCCGGCACCCGCCTCACGTCAGGCATTCCTCGCACGCCGGGGTCTGTCACGCGATCGTCGCGACCAGCACGTCAGCAGTCGACTCGGCGACGACGCCCTTGGTGACGCTGCCGAGCAGCAGTTCCTCGGCGGCGTTGCGGCCGTGCTTGCCGATCACGACGAGGTCGATGTCGTAAGTCTGCTCGGCTTCGGCGATCGCCACCCACGGTTCACCATGGTGCAGCACCGGCGTCCATCCGCGGTCGCCGAGGCCATGTGCGGCCGCGAGCGCGTCGATGAGTCGACGCGCGGCGTACTCGACCTCGCGCCGATGCCGGTCGATGGTTGCGTCGTCGAGGCCCGCCAGGCGCAGCTTGCCCTCGAAAGGCACCTGCCAGGCATGGAGCAGGACCAGGTGGGCGGCGGGCGCGACCGCGCACGCCAGCCGCAGCGCGGCGTCGGACCACGGCGAGAAGTCGACCGGCAGCAGCAGTCGTCGATAGGGTTCTTGCGGCAACTGGCGAACCACCAGCACCGGCCGAGGGGAGCGGCGCAGCAGGCGCTCGGCCGTGGTGCCAAGCGCGAGCCGCCGCAGTCGGCTCGCGCCGCGCGC
>CALDVP010000027.1 GCA_937924195.1 uncultured Lysobacterales bacterium | reverse complement strand
CGACCTGCTGCACCGGCTCGACGTCGTGCGGATCGCGCTGCCGCGGCTCGCCGAGCGGCGCGCCGACGTCCCGCTGCTGGCCGGCCGCTTCCTCGATCGCGCCTGCGCCGAGCTTGGCATCGAGCCCAAGCGCTTCGACGCCGAGGCCTTGGCGCTGCTCGTGGCCCTCCCATGGCCCGGCAACGTGCGCCAGCTCGAGAACGCCTGCCGCCGGGTCGCGGTGATGGCGGCCGGCAGCCCGGTCGGTGCCGCCGAGGTCCGGGCGGCGCTCGGCGCCCGCCACGCCGCGCTTGCAGTGGGCGCGGCCGATGGCGAGGACTGGACCTTTGCCCTTGCCGCGTGGGCGCGGCGCGAGCTCGAATCCGGGGCCACCGACCTCCATCCGCGCGCGCGCGCCGAGCTCGACCGGGTGCTCCTGGAGGCGGCACTCGAGGCCACCCAAGGCCATCGGCAGGCGGCCGCCGGGCGCCTCGGGCTCGGCCGGAACACCGTGACCCGCAAGCTCGGGCCGCGGCGCCGACGGTCCGGCAACGGCTGATCGCGTATCTTCACGTCGCCTCTCCCGAACGAGTGACCCCGATGATCCGACCGATCCTCGCCCTGATGGCCCTCGCGCTGGTCGCCGCCGCACCGCGCTCGGACGCGGCTGACGTACCCTTCCCCCATGCGCCGCTGCCGTATCCGGCCGATGCGCTGGAACCGGTGATCGACGCGAAGACCATGGAGATTCACCACGGCCGCCACCACAAGGCCTACGTCGACAATCTGAACGCGCAGGCCGCGCAGATCACGGAGCTTGCCGGGTTGTCGCTGCTCGACCTGCAGCGCCAGATGTCGCGCTTCCCGACCGCGGTCCGCAACAACGGTGGCGGCCACTGGAACCACGACTTCTTCTGGAGCCTGATGACCCGGCCCGGGACCGGCGGCGAGCCCTCGGCTGCGCTCGCCGCGGCGATCGAGCGCGACTTCGGCGACCTCGACGCGATGAAGCAGGCCTTCCAGCAGGCGGGTCTTACTCGCTTCGGCTCCGGCTGGGCGTGGTTGATCGTCCGCGCCGATGGCCGGCTCGCGATCACCAGCACGCCGAACCAGGACAATCCGCTGATGGACCTCGTGCCCGAGTCCGAGCGCGGCACGCCGATCCTCGGGAACGACGTCTGGGAGCACGCCTACTACCTCGCCTACCAGAACCGCCGCGGCGACTACCTGTCGGCGTGGTGGCAATTGGTCGACTGGGGCCGGGTCAGCACCCATTACGACCGCGCGATTGCCGACCTCGGGCCGACGGCCACGGACGCAGCTGCGAAGTGAGCCTTTCGGTCCGCCCCGCGACCGGCGCCGACCTCGCGGCGCTGGTCGCGTTCAACGTCGCGCTGGCCGCGGAGACCGAAGGCAGGCATCTTGACGAAGAAACCTTGCGGCGCGGCGTCGCGCGGGTGCTGGCCGACCCGGTCTGCGGTTTCTACCGCGTCGCCGAGGTCGACGGCGACCTTGCCGGTGGCCTGCTCGTCACCTTCGAGTGGAGCGACTGGCGCTGCGGCTGGTGGTGGTGGCTGCAGAGCGTCTACGTCCGGCCCGAGTACCGCGGCCGCGGCGTCTTCGGCGCGCTGCTGGCCGCAGTCGACGCCGAGGCTGCCGCGACCCCGGACACCCTTGGCCTGCGCCTCTACGTCGAGCAGGACAACCAGCGCGCGCAGTCCGTCTATGCCGCCCGCGGCTTCGAGGACGCGCGGTACCGGGTGATGGAGCGGGCGCGGCCTCGATGAACCTGAACGCCGAATGTCTACGACGCGAGTGAAAGCCGGTAACGCGGACTGAACCAGAAGTCCGAGCGGCCAAAAAGCACCGATCGGCGCACATCGCATAGGCCCACATAACGGAAGGCGGGGTCTATACTTTTCCCTCGCTCATCAGGGATGTTTCACATGCCGGGCTTCCATGTGTCTGCGCGTCTCGCCTTCGGCCTCGCCTTGATCGGCATGGCGGGAGCCGCGCAAGGCCAGTCCCTGCGTTTCGTGGGGGCCGCCAACAACATTCCGTTCCCGTCATCCTGTGCGACGAGTTCGATGGTGGTCAACCTGCCAGTCGCATCGGCTGCACTCGACGTGACGGCGACCTGTAACGGCGTCGCCTTTACCTGCCGGCCGCTGACGCTGCCCGAAACGGGCGGCGCCGTGTTGACAGTCACCCTTCGCTCCGGCCAGACGAGCGATTCCAAGGTGCACCTGAATTGCGCTCCAGGAGCGACGATCAGCAACCTGCAGACCTCGATCACGCGCTTCTACCAGTCGATCCAGGATTTCAATGCCGGCTCGAGCGTGACTGGACCGAACTGTTTCCTGGTCGGTGATCGGGTCGTGGCGTCCAACCCGAGCCCACTGTTCACGACCGAGCGCGAGTACCGCTACACCTGCGTGAACAATCCGGGGGGTGGCAGTCCACAGGCGGTCGCGTGTTACGTGGTAGACCGCTGGTCCCAAGGCGCCGCCCAGAGCGAGCCTCGTTACCTGCGGTGGAACGCGCAGGGTACGGCTGTGCTCGTCGATGACTGCATCAACTCGCAAGGACCGGGTGGTCCGCTGAACTCGCCATACATCTTCGAGGATGGAGCCGAGGAAGAGACGACCCGCGAGCCGCAGACGATCGACTTCCCGCAGCCGCCGGCGCAGACCTATTCGCCGTCGGGCACTTTCTCGGTCAATGCGACGGCTTCCTCGGGTCTACCGGTCGCGGTCT
This sequence comes from uncultured Lysobacterales bacterium, assembly GCA_937924195.1. Classification (GTDB taxonomy): domain Bacteria; phylum Pseudomonadota; class Gammaproteobacteria; order Xanthomonadales; family Ahniellaceae; genus UDEA-SF1. The sequence continues at coordinate 4,943 of CALDVP010000027.1, read as the reverse complement.
TCTCCGAGACCCCGGCGCGCTGTACGGTGAGCGGTGCCACGGTCACCATCATCTCCGCCGGCACTGGCACCCATGGTTGCCGACTTCGCGCCGAACAGAATGGCAACGGCCAGTGGCAACCGGCCAATCCCGTCGTCCGCACGATCGACATCAACCGTGCGCCGCAGACGATCAGCTTCGATCCGCCGGAATCCGTGGTCTTCACCGCGCAGAGCTTCAGTTGGCCGACGCCGACGGGTGGCGGTTCCGGAAACCCGGTCTTCATCACCTCGCTGACGCCCTCGGTCTGCACGATCTCGACGACCGCCGGCAACACCGCGGACATCGTTAGCGTCGGCGACTGCGAATTGGCTGCGAATCAGGCCGGCAACGCCAATTACCTGCCCGGCAATGCCAATCGCACGGTGACCATCTTGCCGGCCAACTGAGCCGTTCGATCGACTCGATCCGGCGCGGATCCGGTTCGCGGGCGATCAGCGCGGCCCAAGGACGCTCGCCCACTCGGCGAGCGTCTTCGTGTCGAGGGTCACGCGGCCGCAGGCCGCATCTCCTTCGGCCGCCCGCAGCAGTTCGACCATCGGCTCGCGCGCGAGCGGCCAGCGGCACTCGAGCCCTCCCGCGGGCTCCTCGATCGCAAGACCAGCGACGCCGAGCGCCGGATGCACGAGCCGCGTGAGCCTTGCGCCTTCCGGCCAAGGGACCGCGTCGGCAGCGCCGTGCTCGACCAATCGCGGCGACGTGGACGCGGCTAGGTGCCAGGCCGACGGCAGGCCGTGGGCTGCCAGCAGGGCGGAGGCGCCGCGCTGGAACCACAGCATCCGCGCAAACCCTTCGACCGCCTCGGCCGGACCGGCCGTCTCCGCGAGGTGCGTCGCAAGACCGGCGATGCGGCCGACAGCACGACCGTCGGCAAACGCCAGCGAGCCGCCGTGCGGCAGCTCGACGGCAACCCCCTCGCCCGGGGCGAGCAGCGCCGTTTCGATGATCGCCCAGGCCGGCCCGAGGCCTGCCTGGTCGAGCTGGAGCGCGGTCAGCGCCAGCAGATCGTTGCGCGTCAGATACCGGGCGTGCGCGACCTCGCGCCCCAGCGATTGACGCAGGAACAGGTTGACCCCGGCCCCCGCGAGCCCCTCGTCCTCGAAGCGCCGCTCCATGTCCGCTGCCGCGGCAGCGACGGCCTCCGGCTCGCCGAGCAGCAGCCACGGCAGAAAACGCATCGCCCCGCCGGCGAGCGCGGGCTCGGGCTCGAGCAGGGCAGAAGGCATCGCGTCGCTGGCTGCGCCGAAGATCGTGATCTGCCCTGCGGCGCGCGAACCCAAGCCCCCCCGGAGGCGGACCAGCTCGGCCTCGATCGGCCAACCCGGCCGCAGCAGCTGGGCCGCGTCGTAGAGGGCGCCCGCCGCGACCAGATCGCAGCGTGTGGCCTCGGGCGCCAGCTTCGCGAGGTCGGCCGCGATGGCCTCCAGCAGCAGCGAGGCCTCGTGGGTCGGCAGCACCACCGGCCGTTCGGGGACCGGGGGCGCGAATTCGACCGCGAGCACGCCGTTCGTCAGGGCCATCGTCGGAAAGTCTTCGGGGTTCCCGCATAGCTTAGGGTCGGCCGAGTAGAGGCCTAGTAGGCGGCGAATCCGGCCACGCCCGCGAAGCGCCGGCTGCGGCCGGGCATCCCGCCGCGATGCCGCTCCGCGACCCCCGGAGGCCTATGGCCGTTCACGGCAAGGGCCGCGGCACGACCGGACTCGTGCCACGCCGGTCGGCCTGGACGAGATGCCTCCACGCCATCCCGACCGGCCCTGATACCCTCGCCGCGCTTTGCCGGCTCCCACACCCCGCGTGACGCTCCGCAACGAACTCCGCGCGCTTGTCGAGAACTTCGCCCTGCCGGGCCTTGCCGCGATCCTGCCGTGGCGCTGGTGCATGGTGCTGTTCCAGCGCTTGGCACGATGGGAACTGCTCTACCACCGCGAGTGGACCGGCGCACTGGCGACCGCTCGGCGCCATCTGCCGATCGCCGACGAGGCCGCATTCGCACGCGACTTCCGGCTGACCCGACTCGTCGACCACGCCGACCTGTACCTGACCTGGTTCCGCTCGCGGCGGCGCTGGCTCGCGCGCCACGTGGCGGTTCGCGGCGCGTGGCCGGCGAGCGGCGCGCACGTCGGCGTGTTCTTCCACGCCGGACCGGGCTTCTGGGGCGTGCATTCACTGCGCCTCGCCGGCCACCAGAGCGCGGTGCTGGCCGGGCACTACACGCGCCGATCGATGGGCGGCGCCTTCCTCGGCTTCTGGTACGGCGTCGCCCGGCTCAAGACGCTGCAATGGGCGTCAGGCCGCGACCTGATCTTCTCGCCAGGCACGCTGAAGAAGGCGACCCAGGTGCTGGCCGAGGGCCCCTGGGTCATCGGCACACCCGACGTGCCGCCGGAAAACACGCGCCTCGGTCAGCCGGTGGTGCTGTTCGGCCGGCCGGCCGTGCTGCCGGCGGGGCTGGTCGAGATCGCGCGCCGAGCCGCAGTGCCAATCGTGATCTACGACACCCAGGTCGACCTCGCGACCGGGCGCCGCACGCTGACGATCGGCGAGCCGCTCGCCGCTGACGATCCGCGACTGCTGCAGCGGATCGCGGACCGCTTCGAGGCGGTACTGCGCGAGCACCCGGCCGCGTTCAGCCTGTGGCCCTTCGCCGATGCCTATTTCGCGGCCGCGGCGGCGAATCCGACCGACGCCGCGTAAGCCCGCCCGTAGGCAGACGCCAAGGGCCTGACTGCTCCAGAGGTTCCGTAGTAGCGTCAGCCTTTCTCCCGTCCGGAGCCTGCGCATGCGCCCGACCCTGCCCCAGCGCGTCGCCGTGATCGGCGGCAGCCGCATCCCGTTCTGCCGCAACAACACCGCCTACGCCGACATCGGCAACTACCAGATGTCGCTGGCCGCGGTCGGCCAGGTGGTCGAACGCTTCGGGCTCTCCGCCGAGGCCATCGGCGAGGTTGCGCTCGGCGCGGTACTCAAGCACTCGCGCGACTGGAACCTCGGGCGCGAGGTCGCGCTGTCCTCGGGCCTGTCGCCGCTGACCCCCGGCATCACGATGCAGCGCGCCTGCGGCACCAGCCTCGACACCACGTTGCATGTCGCCAACAAGATCGCGCTCGGCCAGATCGAGTGCGGCATTGCTGGCGGCTCGGACACCACCTCGGACGTTCCGATCGTGGTCTCGCGCAAGCTCTCCGCGCGCCTGCTGGCGATCGCCCGCGGCAAGTCGCTCGGCCAGAAGCTGGCGGCGCTGAAGGGCTTCCGTCCACGCGAGATCGTGCCCGAATTCCCGGGCGTCGCCGAGCCGCGCACCGGCATGAGCATGGGCGAGCACTGCGAGCTGATGGCGAAGGAGTGGGGCATCGCGCGCGAGGACCAGGACCGGCTCGCGCTCGCCTCGCACCAGCGCGCGGCGGCCGCCTACGAGCGCGGCTTCTTCGACGACCTCGTGATCCCGTTCCGCGGCGTGAAGCGCGACAGCATCCTGCGCGGCGACACCACGCTCGAGAAGCTCGCGACGCTGAAGCCCGCCTTCGACCGGCACTCGGGGCGCGGCACGCTGACCGCCGGCAACTCGACCCCGCTGACCGACGGCGCCGCGGCGGTGCTGCTCGCGAGCGAGGCGCACGCCACCGCGCGCGGCTGGAAAATCCAGGCCTATCTCACGCACGCCCGCACCGCGGCGGTCGACTTCACCGCGGGCGAGGGTCTGCTCATGGCACCTGCGATCGCAGTTTCCGACCTGCTGCGCGACCTCGGTCTGACTCTCCAGGACTTCGACTTCTACGAGATCCACGAGGCCTTCGCCGCCCAGGTGTTGTGCACCCTGCGCGCGTGGGAGAGCGCCGACTACTGCCGCAGCCGTCTCGGCCGCGACCAGCCCCTCGGTTCGATCGACCCGGCCAAGCTCAACGTCGTCGGCTCGAGCCTCGCGGTCGGGCATCCTTTTGCCGCGACCGGCGCACGGATCGTCGCGACGCTGGCGAAGCTGCTCGAGGAGAGGGGCTCCGGCCGTGGCCTGATCAGCATTTGCGCGGCTGGCGGCATGGGCGTGGTCGCGGTGCTCGAGCGTCCTTGATCGCCATCGCGCCGTCGCGGAAGGTGGCGCGCCGCACGTTCGGAGCACCCGGCGATTGCTATCGTCCTCGCCCATGAGGCAACGCTCGCGAATTCGGGGCTTTCGAGTTTCGGCCTTGGCGCGCGCGCTGCTCGTCGCCGGATCGCTCGCGATCGGGCCAGTGGCGGCGTGGCCCGGCAGTGCGCCCGGCCTGGACGGAGCTGGGCCCAGCTATCAGTGCCAGCCGCTCGACGGGCCGCCGCTGAACCCGACCGTCGACTGGGCCACTGACGTCTATCCACGACTCGAGGCTTGCGCGAGCTGCCACCTGACCGAATTCCCGGGCAGCCGGCTCCGCATCGTCCCCGGAGACCCCGATTCGACCCTCGTCGATCTGCTCGACCCCGCTGACGATCTCGTGCTCGCACTCCGGCCGCGCGACAGCGTGCTGATGCGGCGGCTCAACTGCGACCGGCTCGACCAGCAGGAATGGCGGATGCCGCGCTGCTTTGTGCCGCCCTGCAATTACTGGTCGGCCGTCGACCAGGCCGTGGTCTGGGACTGGATCGCGCAGGGCGCGAGGGGCACCTTCGATGGCTCACCGCTCGGCGACATCGTCTACGTCGACGGCATCGAGGGGGCCCGGCTCTGATCGCCGGGCGGCACACTCGCCACGAGTGGCCTGCGACATCTCTGGACACGAGACCCGTCCGAAATCTCGACCTCGCGCGCGGCAAGCCGGCCTCGCGTCTTGCGATGTCTCCGGACGCAAGACCCATCGGAAACCGCGACCCCGCGCGCGGCAAGCCGGCCTCGCGTCTTGCGATATCTCTGCACGCAAGACCCATCGGAAACCGCG
>CALDVP010000026.1 GCA_937924195.1 uncultured Lysobacterales bacterium | reverse complement strand
GTGGGCGCTTCATGAATCTCGGCTCCGAACTCGCCGGCGGTGAGGGTGATCGCGCGAGTTTTTTCACCGGTGTGCTCGCGGTGCTGGTCGCGAGCCCTTGCACCGCGCCGTTCATGGGGCCCGCGCTCGGCTTCGCGGCGACGCAGCCCGCGGCCATCGCACTGCTCGTGTTTGCGGCGCTGGGGGCCGGGCTGGCGCTGCCGATCGTGCTGGTCTCCTTCGCACCGCGCCTGGCGCGCCTGCTGCCGCGGCCGGGGCCGTGGATGGAGAACTTCAAGCAGGTGATGGCCTTCCCGCTCTACCTGACCGCGGTCTGGCTGCTGTGGGTGCTGGGACGCCAGGTGGGCGTCGACGCCCTGGCCGTGGTGCTGGCCGGTGCCACGGCGATGGCCTTCGGCCTGTGGCTCCTTGGGCGCTGGTCGACGACGTCGGCCCGGGTTGGCGCGGTCGCTGCGCTGGCGCTGGCAGTCGCCAGCCTCGCCTGGGCTTCGGATCGCGAAGGGACTCGGGCAACGGCTACCGGAAGGACCGCCGTGGGCCACGTGCCATGGACTCCCGCTCGCCTCGCGGAACTACGCGCGGCGGGCCGGCCAGTGCTGGTCAACATGACCGCCGCGTGGTGCATCACCTGCCTTGCCAACGAGCGGGTCGCCCTGGGTTCCGAGCGCTTCCAGGCCGACCTCGAGCGCTACGGGATCACCTACCTCAAGGGTGACTGGACCCATCGTGACCCCGAGATCACGGCCTATCTGGCCCGCTATGGACGCAATGGCGTCCCGCTCTACGTCGTCTACCCGCGTGGCACGGGCGACGGCGAGGTTCTGCCGCAACTCCTGACCCCGGACCTCGTGTCGCAGGCGCTCGCGCGTGCGGTCTCGAATCCGGCCCCGGCTTCCCCCGCCCAACCGAGGAACTGACCATGCTTCGAACCCTTGCCTTCGTCATCGCTGGCATCGCCGCCCTGGCATTTTCCGGGACTGCGTCTGCCGCCGCGAAGATCAACGAACCGGCGCCCGAGTTCACGCTGACCGACTCGAACGGCACCAGACATTCGCTGTCCGATTTCCGCGGTAAGACCGTGGTGCTCGAGTGGACCAACGCCGAGTGCCCGTTCGTGGTGAAGCATTACAAGCCCGGGAACATGCAGCGCCAGCAGGCCGAGGCGACCGCGAAGGGCGTCGTCTGGCTGACGGTCAACTCGGGCGCGCCCGGCAAGCAGGGCCACGTCGACGGCGCCGGCGCCAACGCGGTGATCGAGAAGACCGGCGGCAAGCAGACTGCCTACCTGATCGACGCCGACGGCACCGTCGGCCGCCTCTATGGCGCCCGGACCACGCCGCACATGTTCGTGATCGACGGCGAGGGCGTGCTGCGCTACATGGGCGCGATCGACTCCAACCCGAGCGGCGACCCGGCAGACATCGCCGGCGCCACCCAGTACGTCGAGGTCGCGCTCGCAGAGCTCGCAGCTGGCAAGCCAGTGAGCGCCCCGGTGACCCAGCCCTACGGCTGCTCGGTCAAGTATTGATCGGCGCGCTCGCGGAACGGCGGCGGGTCCCGACCCGCCGCCGTCTTCGTTTCCGGGCCGGACGGCGTCGCGGCCCCTTTGTGGCTTCAGCGGAAGCCGTTGTGGCAGGCATCACAGGCCTGCGCGATCGCGGTGACCGAACGATTCAGCGCTGCGCAGTCGGTCGGCGCTTCGCGCAGCAGGCCGCCCACGGCCCGCTGGAACAGCTCGCGCGAGCGGACGAAGTCGGACGAGTCCCGCTCCAGCGCCGCGAAGGCCGGCTCGATCTCCATTGCCAGCGCTGCGAGCTGGCTGGCGTGTCGGCCGGCCGTCGGCAGTCCGCAGTCCTGCACGCGCAGCCCGCGCTGCAAGGCCGCGAGGTTGGCCTGCATGACCACCATGACCGCCTTGGGGTAGCGGTCGCGCGCCGAGAGCGCGCCGATCATGGTGGTCGCGAGCAGGGCGCCGGCCACGAGGCCGACCAGCAGCAGGACGAGCGACTTCATGCACGGTCCGAAAGAAGTTGGCAGATCCCGAGCCTAAGGCATGCCGTCGATTGTGCTGATCCGGGCGACATGGGCGCGTTCACCGGCCGCTGCAATCGGCGGGCTAGCATCGCGCCCTCGGTTTGATGGTCGGAGTCGCACGGATGCCCATCCCCGTCCGGAGCGTCCTCACAAGGGCGATCACCCTCTCGGCGGGCGTCGGGTTGCTCGCAGCGAGCACCGTCGTGGCAGCCGAACCGGAGCGCCTGGTCGGCGTCCTGGCGCGGTCGCACGGCACCCTGGCGCTGGCGCCGTGCGACGGCATAGCACGGAACGCGATCGATACGACCTCCGGCGGTAGCCTTGCTGCCGCGATCGACTGGCTGCTCGACGGCCACGATGGCGCGATTCGCGTCGAGGTGGATGCGAGCCTGGAGGATGGCGTCTGGCGCCTGACGCATCTTCGCCGCGCGGGACGCATCGAGCCCGGCTGCCCGCGTGAGGGCGCACTCGGCTATGTCTGGAAGGCGGTCGGTGAGGGTGGCTGGCGCTTGCTGGCGACGCCGCGCAGCG